>CAYNMW010000252.1:0-5490 GCA_964398295.1 uncultured Saprospiraceae bacterium
ATAATTTTATCCTTATTACTGCTTGTAGGTTTAATCGCTTTCATATGCATTAAAATGCACAAGCCCTCAAATTATGTAACCACTTCACATAGTGGCATTGTGGTAAAATGTGAACGTTATATTATACCTGTCCCTGAAAACAGATCAAAGTCAGTAAGCAGAACAATTTCTGTTGAAGTAGTCCGATTAGTAAGTTCTAATCCCCGGCCAAAAACTCCAATCTTTTATCTTGCTGGAGGACCAGGTGATGGAGCAATATCTCAGTCAACGCATCCGTATTGGTTAGATCAATGGACGCCACATCTAAAAGAACGAGATGTTATTCTAATTAACCAAAGAGGAGTTGGCAATCTATTTATGTGGTGGATCCAGTTTCGACCTTTACCCAAAGATATATTTGCAAAAGAAGAAGTGGCGATCAATCATGTCAAACAATCCGCATTAAAAGCAATTGAAGATTTCAAAGACCGCAATATTGATTTATCTGGATACAACTCCTTAGAAAGTGCTAAGGACATAGACAAGATTCGTCAGTTTTTTGGGTATGAGAAAATTATTCCATTTGGTTTTAGTTATGGTACTCACCTGGGTCTAACTTACATTAAGTATTTCGGAAAATTTGTTGAACAATCTATCCTTGTTGGCGTAGAAGGATTGGGACAAACGTTCAAAAGACCACTAGATCTTGACAAGCAATTACATCTTATTGATTCACTAGTTAATACAGATTCTACAAAACAGATAGCAGTAGTCGATTTATATAAACGTTTGTCCATACAATTAGAGAATGAACCGATTCAACTGACTATTCAAACACCACTTAAGTATCATCAGGACATTTACTTTGGCAAGTTTGGACTGGATTATATTTTCAAACGCGACTTAGGTGATGCAAGTGACATCCCTAACTTAGTTCGTCTACTTCAGGACATCCCAAATGGCAATTATGAATTGTTAAGATTCTACATAGAAAAACGGTATCGAGAATTCATGACAATTCCAGGCATGCATCTGTCTATGGATCTAGCGTCTGGATATGATGATAATCGGATGAATGAAATTGAACAAGAAGCAAAGCAAAGTCTCTTTAGTTCTGTAAATAATTTTCCTTACATCCATATCAAAGATTTTTGGCCTTCTACAGATCTTGGAACAAACTTTAGGGAAGCCTTTACAACAGAAACCCCTACTCTTTTGGTTTCAGGGTCGCTAGACACAAACACACCTGCATATCAAGCAGAAGAGATTAATCAGAAATTTACAAATGCAACTCATTTGATTGTTGAGAATGCTGGTCACGAACAAATAGTCTGGCACCGTGAGTTTAAGCAGACTGTAGTTAAATTTTTAAATGGTGATCGGAATTTACCTAATTCACTTTCGTTTCCTAAACTCAAATTTAAAACGATATGAAATTCATTAAAGCTATTATAATTCTACTACTGCTGATTGGTGTACTTCTTGTTTGGATAAGTGAACCGACACTCTCTTCAGTTGATCATAAGATTGTACATTCTAGAATAGATGGAAAGACAGATCGGGCATTTAAATTAAAGGCAGATAGCATCCTTCAAAATGCAATGAACCTAAATGATTTTATTGGTGTGTCCACAGCAGGATATAGCCCTGAATTCGGACTATGGCAGGCAACAGCAGGCTTAAAAGATAAAAGCAAATCGATCCCACCTGATCCTAACACACAATTTAGAATAGCATCAATAGTTAAACCAATGACAGCTGTGGCAATCATGCAACTTCGAGAAAAAGGAAAATTAAATTTAAATGACAGAATCGGTATATATTTCCCCGAATTAAAGGATACAGATAAGGGAGAGATAACGATAACTCAACTACTTAAACACACTTCCGGGGTTCGCCATTATCATTCCACTCTTGAAGCTGTTTCCTATAAACAATATAATACGATGAGAGATGCGATGGAAAAATTCATTCATGATCCTCTTGAATTTGAGCCGGGAACTCAATATCTCTATTCTACCTATGGATATTCGATTCTTGGTGCAATTATCGAATCTGTCGCTTCAATGCCTTATGGAAAATATATGGAAGATAATGTTTGGGGACCAGCTGGCATGACTAACACAGAACTAGACTTAGCAGAAAAAAACTACGAAAACAAAGCAAGATTGTACGTAAAATGGAAAGGCCATTATTTTAAAAGTCCACAAACTAATCTTAGTGTGAAATATTCGGCCGGAGGCATGCTATCTACAGCAACAGATTTAATCAAGTTTGGTCAGGCTATCATCAATCAAACATTAATAGATAGCACCAGTCTTGACCTAATGATACATGCAACTGATACATTGAAAAATGGGACACCTTATGGCTTTGGTTGGTTTGTACGGCAAACGGATGATCACGGAGTTATAATCGAACATACGGGTGCGCAATCAGGCTCCAGCAGTTTTCTAAAAATATATCTAGATAAAAAAATTGTGACAACTGCAATTGCAAATAATTTCAATTCTGGAAACGAGGTCTATTTTCTTACTAAGGAACTAGGTTCTCTTTTTATAAACCCATCCAGAAAAATAAATTACGTTAAACAAATAGGTACAAGCAATTTTAATCATCTTGAAGGAGATTATTTTCAAGAGAATAAAAAATTCTCAATACATCAAAAAGATAATAAATTATTTGGACAATTACATCCATATTCATCTTTAGAAATATATCCAAATTCCTCTTCTCAATTTTTTTACCGTTATTTTGACGGCGTGATAGATTTCAAAAAATCACAACAACACGAAGACACTTTAATATATCGATACGAAAGTAAAGTGGATACGTTTATCAGAATTCCATAGACTTGACCTCAAAAAATCAAATCCAAATTTCTGATTTTGCCAGGCAAGTAAAACTTGCAAGGATAACGAAAGACAAGTATCTTAATCTTTCAGTCGAATTAGAGCTCGCATTTTTAAGTGGTGGACATCTGATTATATCAGAACCCCGCTCCGAATTCTGAGAAGGGGTATGTGGTAGCAAAATACATTGGTGGCAATTTATATCGACCCCGTCGAAAATAATCTCTAATACCTAATAGCATACCTAATTCTATAATTGGTCTTAAAAGTGTATAGTTAAGCATTATCAGAAACTTTGGTTAATAATCGTTATCGACAATTAATAATGCATACTGAGTTGTTGTAACAACAGGTTGTACATATTTTATTTTCCATTTGCCAAAGTACTCTTATATTTAAGGTATGGGAAAATCATCTATCTTAACATGGATTCTTAGAATCATACCTGCATTTATATTGCTACAAACTTTATTTTTCAAATTTACAGGCGCACCAGAGTCTATTTTTATTTTCACGGAGTTAGGTGCTGAACCTGAGTTACGATATTTTTCTGGTGTGATAGAATTAATATCTGGCGTCCTTTTGCTCATTCCAAAATATACATGGGCAGGAGCTACACTTGGTCTTGGCCTTATGACAGGCGCCATTATTGCTCACTTTATAAAATTAGGCATAGTTGTAAATGGTGATGGAGGTACATTATTTATTATGGCGGTTGTCACATTTATATGTTGTTCCATTCTAGTCTGGAAATTCAGACATCAGGTTCCGGTATTGAAGAATTTAGTGTAGGTGCTTTATTAGACATGGCGCTCTAACTCTTGGTTGATCAGCCTTAGGCTAACGTACAGTGGACTTAGTCAATTGTTATTCTTTGTAATTAATCGAATGACGGCAAACACATTTTATAAGTGACGCTCGGCGTGATAAGAAGATCTTACTAGCGGACCACTTTCTACAAAGTCGAATCCTTTGGACAACCCCACCTCTTTATACATCGCGAAAGTATCAGGATGCACATATTCTTCTATGGCCAAGTGCATTTTTGTTGGTTGCAAATATTGACCTATTGTCAACACATCACAATCGTTCTCAATCAAATCGTCCATCGTTTGGAACACTTGTTCTTGGGTTTCGCCAACACCAACCATAATGCCGGATTTGGTTCTGTTGCCAGCTGCTTTCGTTCTTTTTATTTGTTCCAGACTTCGTGCATATTTTGCTTGAGGTCTTACTTTTCTGTACAGCGCTTCTACTGTTTCCATATTGTGTGAAACTACTTCTTGACCTCCATCTATCATGCGCGCTAAGGCATCCCAGTTTGCTTTGACATCTGGTATTAACGTTTCTATCGTCGTAGTAGGACTAAGTTCTTTTGTTTTGACCACCGTCTGATACCAAATCTCTGCACCTCTATCCTTCAATTCGTCTCTATTGACGGAAGTAATAACAGCATGCTTTACTTGCATTAGATGAATGGCTTCGGCTACACGAGTTGGTTCATCTTCATCATATTCTGGAGGACGACCCGTCTTGACTGCACAAAATGAGCAGCTACGTGTACATACGTTACCAAGTATCATGAAAGTGGCAGTACCAGCACCCCAACATTCACCCATATTTGGACAATTGCCACTTTGGCAAATGGTATTCAACTTATATTCATCTACCAATTTTCGAACACGCTTATAATCCTCTCCTATCGGCAGCTTTACTCTCAACCAATTCGGTTTCCTTGAGCGCTTGGCATTCTGCTCACTTTGAATATTGTCTTGTACAATAGGTAACTCAATCACTGATGAATAGTTTGCTTACAAAAGTACTGCATTATTTATATCATTTTCTTAAATCGCAGCCAATAATACAATTTACCAACTCCAGCACCAATCATCATAATAATACCAAACATGATGGTAATGCTCATCATCATTGTATAGACAGTTTCTCCATCTAATACGGCCATTGTATCAAAGTTAGTTATTATTAAACCGTATAAGATGTAAAAAATAGGTGCGTAAGTGAAAATAATGGCAAATCTCATAAATGCCCTAACCTTCTTGAGATTCTTTTGATTTGAGACTGGAATTGACCAAACTAAACAAAAGAGAATCGCTGGAAGGAAGAATATCAAAAGAACTTGTAATTGAGCACTCGTCATTATAGTTATAATAGTGTTTGCAAAAAAGAGTTCATTTTAATCTAAGCAATGTACAAAATGAATGTAGCTCTACACTTAGAAATGTTATATTTAGGAGTTACGAAGCCTCAGATACATGAAAAAAAGTCTTGTCCTAACTCTTGTTTTATTGGTATTGATTATAGTAAATCTGAGTTTTAATTCTTGCTCTGAAAATCCAATTAACATAGAAGAGAAAGCTCCTAAAATTTTAGCTCTAATACCAGAGCGAGCTGTGCAACTGGCTAAAGAAATCAGAGATGATGTCGCTGTAGAAATGGTTGACGGTATGGAGTTATCACTATGGGCATCCGATTCGATAGTGAATGATCCGATAGCAATCAGCATGACTCCTGAAGGAGACATCTTCTATACACAAGGAAATAGATTGGAAAACTCCGAATTTGACATCCGCGGTCACCGAGATTGGATGACAGAATCAATTTCGTGGCAAACAGTAGAAGATCGCCGTGCCTTCTTACG
>CAYNMW010000253.1:0-5377 GCA_964398295.1 uncultured Saprospiraceae bacterium
TTTTTATTTGCTGCTGATATTCTTCAAATGTCTCCGCTCGTTTTAGATTTGGGTCCTTTGGCATACCCATTACTTTAGCTACCCAATTGATGAGAAATAAAATATGTTTTTGCAGCTCAACCATTGACATACTTTCAGGTGTTGCCTGATACTTAATTGAAGTTTCTGAGATTCCTTCTGTGACAATGGTATACCTGATTAATATGGCATCAACCATACGTTGCATGACCCCCGAGCCATTGAACATAACTGGAGCATCTGGTACTAATGATTCTGCCATAATATCTTTAAGTTTTGAGGTTTCAGATTATAATGCCTTTGGGTTTTATTAAAGCACAAAGCACAAAGCACAAATCATTCAACCTTCAACATTATTTCCCCCACCCAAACGCTTTTCTCATTTTATTATAAATAGCGGTATTTTCATAGATGCCTCCAAATAATTCTGCTTGAGGACCATAGGCAAAAACAGGTACCATTGTACCAGTGTGGTAATCGGAGGTAAATGCACCTACGATTGTATCCATAGTAGATTCTTGCTGGATAGCAAAGCCTCCAGTTTCGTGATCTGCGGTAACAATGATCAATGTCTCTCCATCCTTTTTTGCAAACGCCAAAGCAGATGAGATTACTTGTTCAAAATCTAAAAATTCAGAAATGATGTATTCAGTTTTATTTGCATGACCACCCCAATCTATCTGAGATCCCTCTATCATCAAGAAAAATCCTTTATCGCTTCTTTGATCAAGAAAATCCAATGACATATCTGCTGCAATGGGAAGATAGTTGCGACCTTGCAGAGCAGGCAATGGTTCTTCATCAGAAGTTAAGTAACCAAAATTCTTAGTCTTATCCACCTTGACGTCACTCAGATTGTTCTGAAAATAATCTGACATTTGGTAGCCTTTAGCACTCAATTCCTCTACCAAATTTCGTTCATCCTTGTTTCTTCTTGTAAAATGTTTGAGTCCCCCTCCAATAAAAAAATCAATTTCCGTCTTTAAAAAATCTTCTGCAATCTCTTCGTAGTTCTTTCGGTATTCGTTGTGCGCAATGAAGCATGCAGGTGTTGCATGTACGATAGACGAACTAGCAATCAGACCAGTAGCATATTGTTTGCTCTCAGCCTCTTCTAAAATAGTACCTACTGGTTTTTTTCTTTTGTTTACAGATATCGCACCGTTGTAGGTTTTGACCCCACATGCAAATGCAGTAGCGGCCGCAGCTGAATCAGTGATTAATTTATCAGAGGCATAAGGTTTGTGTAATCCAATTACCTCAAACTTCTCTAGTGATGTTTGATTGCCGTTGGCAAACATTCCCGCAGATAATTGGCCAAGACCCATTCCGTCACCGATTAATAGAATGATGTTTTTTGCTTTTGTATCAGCATTGGCATTTTGGGTGACAAATTGCTGTTGCGTCACATCAGGTGTTTTACAAGCAATGAGTAAACAAGCCATTGTCAAGGCACTTATCAAGATGTATTTCATTCAGGTTCTGATTTAGTTTTCCGGATTACATAACTGTTTATCAATAGATCGTGGAGACATTGTCTATTTCGTGTAAATATGCACATAAAGTAGCCAACAAGTAGAATCATTTGAGACACTAATTTACCAGCATTTCTAAGAATTGCTTGAAAAAGAGATAGGCCTTCTCCAGTAGGATTGATAACCATAATGCCCAACATCTGTTTTCCAGGTGTCGCCATTTTCTCTTGAGATTCAAAATAACTATGGTAAAGGATATTGAGACCAGTTAAGGTCAGATTATATGCTTGGGTCTGTGCACTGTCCGTTCTATAGGCGTTTAACATTTCTTCAACACTCATACCAGAAAAGTCTGGAACGAGACTCAACCCTACGAGCTTTAACAATGCAGCAAGAATGCTTATACCTATAATGAAGATGATAAAGTCGATAGTGAAAGCTCCGAGTCTTAAGACAAAACCAGCATGTGTATAGGGTGATGCCGTTTCCTTTTCCATTGATGCAAGTTAGGAATAGGTGAGGAGTTTAACGAAGTACGATTGTTAATAATGTTACATTGATTCGGCTAATGCAACATTTTCCTGTTTTAATGCAACAACGCCAACGATCAGCAACAATAAAGTCAGGCAAATGAGTGCCCATTCAGATAGAGTAGGGATGTCTTGGACAGGCTCCTCCTCTGAAACATCACAGCTTATGGAAAATTCGAAGGAACCGAATGCACTTTCGGCTTGTGAACTGATATAAACAACATATTCTGTATCAGGAACACTATTGAATGTATACACATCATTTTCAGGTGAATTGAACGTATTTGAAATGTCAAAGTCAGGATTGATGCAAGTTGTAGAATTGCAACCAACTTCATAAAAGTGAATGGATGGCACAAAATCAGCTTGTATCAATTCGAACAGAATCGGATTTCCGGTGCCTACTATACTGTACCAAATCCCTGGACCCATTGCATTGCTATTCCCACAATTCGCAAAATCCAGATCAGGTGTAGCTAAGTTTGTTTCACCGATTAATGGTAAACCACATTCTATCGGAATTGCAGATTGGCAGAAATCATTAGAAGGAATGACAAGGCAATCAAGGGATAATTCAAAATTTCCTATATCTGAAGGCACTTGTCCAGAAATCAAAATGAAATATTCTACATTAGGTAATGTTTGAAAGGTATAGGGTTCTTCTAGAATGTTTAAACTAAATGGGTCGTATTCCTGATCAAGACAAATGTTACTTGTACAATCATCATAGATATGGACTACAGGAGTAAAATTTGCTTCCATTTGAATAGATAATATTGATCCGTCTCCTATTAGTGAATACCATATTCCCTGACCTTCTTGAACAGAGGCGCCACATTCAATATTATTGATATCAAGTGTAGCTGTCACATTATTTCCAATGACTGTTTCTCCACAAGAAATAGGAATTGAGTTTATGCATTCGTCATTAAGGACATCTTCCTCGCATTGTAGAAATAATTCTACGATGCCATCAAGGTTAACACCAAATTGTGTGGCAAGTACATAGTATAGTTCATTTTCGATGGTTCGGATACTTATTGGTGATGCAGAAGGAGGTGCGTCGATATCCACACATGTGAGATCACTACAGTCTCCTGTATAAATGTTGACTCGAGTATTGTTATTACTATTGACTAAGTGAAGATTCATAATGCTCCCATCACCTACAAATTGATACCATATTCCATTATTAAAGTCTGGGCTAAAATCGCAAGCCGGAAGGTTTAGATCAGGAGAAGCCATTTCAACATTACCTTCAATTCTCAACTCACATTCCAACGGTATTGCATTAATGCAAATATCATTGTCAGCAGTCTCAAGACATGTTGCTCTAAAACTAAATTCTGTTTCTGCAATTAGGTTATCAAATTTAGAGAGTTGAAAAATATATGTAGTACCACTTTCTCCAAAAAATCTAACAGATTGGCTAGTGTTAGAAAGAAGAGACTGAATGAAACAACTTCTATTATCTGCACTACATTCTTCCGTATAAGCTGCGAACATTACAGGCCCATTAGAAACTGAACTTAGTGAGAATGCGATTATTTCATTATTACCCTCAATAGAATACCATAGATCTGGCCTGTTTTCTATGACGCAACCATTGTCAATGCCTGTGAATGTTGCATTTGCTAAATTCCCTTCAAAATCTTCCCCACAACTTACTGGGATTGCTTGGCTGCAATTGTCATTTTCTATTGGAGTTCTACAGTCAAATTGTAATTGTAATTGTAAGTTAGTTTGCGGTTCGTCTAAAAAATATGCACGTAGGTAATATGTTACTCCAATTTCTGTAGGTATTGATTGAGGGAAATTTGAGAAATCTCTGAGGAAAAATTGCTCTCGACAAATGGTGTACGTCTGTGAACATGTTTCTTCATATACTTCTAAAGTTACTATATTAGACTCTGGTCCTGATACATTTGAAATGTCATAAATATTGCCATCGCCTACAATTTGGAACCAGACATCTGTGTCTACCTCATTATAACAACCGTTAAACTCTCCTTGACTACTAGCAGTCAATATGGTGCTTGTTAAAGTTTGCCCACATGATACTGGAAGTGCATCTTCACAAAGGTCATTATTGCTTCTTTGTTCACAATTTACTGATAGGTCAAAAGGTCCGGTGTTAAAATTTAAATGCACTCTAATCAAATACGAAATCCCTGACATTGCAAAAAAAGAAGATTGTTGTCCGGAAGATAAATTGAAATTTAAAGAGCAATTGCTAAAGTTTGAGGAACAAGGACCTTCATAAATTTCTATGCCGATATTATTACTATTAAATGGAATGAATATATTTTCAAAAACCACAAATTCATCTGAACCTTGGATCGTATACCATAGGTCTGGTTCAATTTCATCAGTACATCCATTGTTGATTCCAGAAGCAGTAGCATGAGTTATATTATCTGATATCAATTGGCCACAGGTGATTTCTTCTGCGTTATCACAATCATCATTTGAATTGCAATTGAGTAGTAAAGTTCCTCCGTCTCCATCTCCTACTATTCTAATCCAGTAATCTTGCCCGGGGATTGTTTCAAGTAGGTTTGAAACATCGCCATCGGAGAAAACAGAACTGCTTTCAAAACAATTTGTATATTCTAATCCACATGGTTCATCATAGAAAAAAATTTCAGCAGAAAAAAAATCTTCGTTTAAACTTTCAATGAAATAGGACTCACCGTCTCCCTCTATCATATACCAGACATCCGTAAAAAATTCAGATGTACAACCATTAAATAGACCAGTAGCTGTAGCAGCAAACAAGTCAACTTGAAATTGATCTCCACAATTTAGATGGATAGCATTAACACATTCATCATTTGATGGCGGAGGGAAACAAGAAACTGAAAAAGAAAATTCTCCTGGAATAAAAATTGTACTTAAATTAAATAAGTATGTAACTCCCTCTACAGCGAGAAAAGGAGTATTGTTAAATAGGATAGAGCCATCGCAATTGGTTAGAATCGAAGAATTGCAGTCACCTTCAAATACAACTAAAACTATATCATTTATTGACAAATTTAGAAACTCGAAGGAGTAAAAAATTCCGTCCCCAACAAAGGTGAACCAAACATCATTATTATTGACACAATCTGTAGAGCTTATAGTTGCTGTTGAAATATTTCCAGAATAGGATTCTCCACAAACAAGCTCAATCGCGTTTTCGCATTCGTCATTTACTGGTACCTGAGCATATAATTGCTGACTAAAAATAAAGGTATATAGGACTATTATAAAGATCAGTGCTCTCATAAGTTGTTACTTTATGATTATTTGAAGATGAATGAATATCAAATAAGTGCCTAGGAGGCTTATTCCCTTATACTTACAACCATTTTC
>CAYNMW010000254.1:0-5309 GCA_964398295.1 uncultured Saprospiraceae bacterium
GAAGCCTTTTTTCGTTTAAACCAATCGGCAATCTTCTATACTACATTGTATTATGAAAATCTATCATAGGTATTCGTGAACGATATAGAGATATCCTTGTTTATTTCTGTATCAAATCAGTAAGTTTGTTCAATTTCACATAGACACTATGATCGCTATACTTTCACCTGCAAAGACACTTGACTATTCTGAATTATCAAAGGAATACAATTCGTCACAACATATTTTCCAGGACGAAACCCAGGTGTTGGTTTCAAAATTGAGAAAACAGTCAAAAGCTAAATTAAAGACACTGATGAAAATCAGTGATAAACTTGCAAAGGAAAACGCCATTCGTTACAAAGAGTTTGACTCAACATTCACAAAGAAAAACAGCAAAGAAGCGATTTTCGCTTTTATGGGAGATGTCTATCGTGGATTTGATGCGGAAACATTGACTAAAGCTCAAATCAATTTTGCGCAGAAGCATGTTAGAATTTTATCGGGCTTGTATGGGATTCTAAAACCTTTAGATCTGATGCAACCTTATCGCCTTGAAATGGGAACGAAATTATCGACAAGAAAAGGGAAAAACCTTTATGCTTTCTGGGATGATAAAATAACAACATCTCTCAATGAGGAAATCAATTCTCATAAGACTAAACTTATAGTCAATCTTGCATCGAATGAATACTTCAAATCGATCAAGAGAAAACAGCTAGAAGCCCCAATTATAGATATCGATTTCAAAGAGTATAGAGATGGCAAACTCAAGTTTGTTTCATTTAATGCCAAGCGTGCCAGAGGCCTAATGGCTCGATATATGGTTACCGAAAAAGCTAAGTCTGTTGAAGATTTAAAAGGTTTCAATTTGGAAGAATATGCCTTTGCAGAGGAAGAATCTACTAAAGATAAGTTACTTTTTGTCAGATGAATCATCTTAATAACAGTGCAGTTTATCTGGCAGAAAGCCTCATTCGGCTAAGTTTTTGAGGACTTTTGCATATTATATGTAACTATGCTTTATGGATAGGGAGATTTATAAAATAGCGAAGAAGCGAGTATCGGAGAAACGGAAGTTTTATTCGCATTTGATGACCTGGGTGGTAATGAGTGTTTTCTTTATCCTGCTCAATCTTTTCACAAGCGATATATTCTGGGCTATCTTTCCCATTTTAGGTTGGGGAGTGGCAGTTGCTTTCCACGCCATTCGCGTATTCTCCTTTACTTATGGTGACGATTGGGAACAAAGAGAAATAGAGAAAGAAATAGCCAAGATGAAGCAAAATAAGCAGCCTCATACTGACTCTGACTACGTTTAGTCCTTAGTAAGAACTTCTATTATAGTTACTGGTGCTGATTATGGTTTAATATTTGTACTACCAGAATAAGAAATTTGTAACATGGCTTTTCCCAGAAATCGTTCGAAAGAACGACTTCATGAGATCATCTTTGAAGCAGACACTCCAGAAGGAAAATGGTTTGACATCGTTCTTTTGATCATGATTCTGTTGAGTGTGATTGCTGTGATGTTGGAGTCCGTGCCTTCACTTGGCATAGGATTTAAAAAGACTTTCTATGTCCTTGAGTGGCTCTTTACTATTTTCTTCACAATAGAATATGTTCTTCGACTGTACAGTGTTTACAAACCGATCAAATACGCAACAAGTTTTTTCGGCATAATTGATCTTGCCGCAATCCTACCAACGTACCTCAGTGTATTCTTCCCAGGATCCCAGTCACTGATCGTCATAAGAGCTCTGCGTCTGATGAGAGTGTTCCGGATATTCAAAATGATTAACTTCCTGAATCATGGAAAAGTCATTAGCGATGCCCTTAAAAATTCAAGGCCGAAGATATTGATCTTCATGTCTTTTGTTGTCGTGTGCGTTTGCATTTTTGGCTCTTTAATGTACTTCATAGAAGGTGGTACAAATGAACAATTTGATAGCATTCCAAGAGCCATGTATTGGGCAATTGTCACAATGACCACAGTAGGTTATGGAGATATATCACCGACTACGAATTTTGGACAATTCATAGCTGCCATCATTATGTTATTGGGTTATGCTGTTATCGCAGTACCAACTGGAATCGTCTCTTCTGAGTTATCTAAAAGTGACTCCAATATGGCAAAGAAAAGTTTGCAGAGTTGTCGATTTTGTGCAAAAGAAGGACATGATGAAGATGCAATCAATTGTAAATATTGTGGTGAGATTTTGAATGAAGAAGAGCCTGCACCAGTTTGATTTACTACCTGCTGTAGATTTATATTACCTATACGAATAGATATAAAAAAGAGGCCATCTCCAATAGACAGCCTCATTGCTATGTAAATTTGGCAAACTAATCTGCCAAATTTTAAAGTACGGGTTATCGTTTGGTGAAACTCATTTTCTTGTCTCCTCTATGTTTAAGATGTACTATTAAAAAAGGTGACATTGGAAATCCAATCTTAAAATATAAAAAGAGGCTGTCTTGAACCGACAGCCTCTATGCTATAAACTTTCGCAAAGTTGATCTTCTAAATTTATAACTAAAGGTTAGAGTTTGGTGATCTTTTTAGTTTCTGTAAACGCTCCAGCTTGTACTCTGACAAAGTATAAACCAGTTTCTAAATCAACACCATCCACATCAAAGACATGATTGCCTTTTCTTGCTTCATCTCGCTCAACAACTTTTTTGACTAATCTACCACTCACGTCGATGACATCAATGCGCATAGGTCCATCAGCAAGTAAGTCTACTTCAATCTTCATTTGGTGAGAGAATGGATTTGGGTAGACATCAACACTGTTTGCTGATACGTTTGCAATTGCAAGTGACCGACTAGTAGTCGTTGTTAAATTATCACGAAAATCGCAATCTTCTCTTTCGACGATAACAAATTCATTTGGTTCTCCAACAACAACAAAATGATTTTGATCAATTATAGTTATTCCTTCCGGTTGATTCATTACAAGATAGCCAATATCAAGGCTACTTATTAATTCACCAGTAAATGCATTTACTTCAACAATTGATTCACCATCTTCTGTTAACATTATTAATGAATTTTGCATTGAAAAGCTCAGGCCAGCGATATCGTCAAAATTATTTGGATAGTCACCGCTAAGATCTTGCAAATCGAACAATTCATTTGGTGCAAAACTATCACCAATTCTGCCAAGAGGATTGTTTATTGCATAAACTGCCATTGGATCTTTTTCTTTTGCAACATAGAGAATGTCATTGACAGCATCATATGATAATCCCTCAAGTCCTTGATTACAATCCTCATCAACTGTACCTTCGTCTTCACAAGGAATATTAGTTAAACTAATGATGTTTTCTTCATCAAATACCACCTCAGAATCCTGATCTCCTAGTGGAATTTCGACAAAAACAATTTCTCTTTTACGTTCTTCCGATATCGCATATGTATCGCCAGAAATGTAAACTATTCCTTCGGTATCATTGAATCCATCCAATTCGATTTCTCTAATGATAAAACCAGTTCTATGGATTTCATAAGCTATGGTTGGACTGTTCTGGACCGCCATAAATCTATCCCTAGATGGATTGTATGTTACGCCTGAAAAGTCATCAGCGATATTGTTAAATGTTTGAAAATCAAAACAATCAAATTCATCTAGGTTGTAACCAATACAACTTCCTTCTTGTCCAACGCAAACATCAAACACATCGGGACTGCCATCGTTATCAGCATCAGCATCACAAAAACCATCATTATTTGTATCTGGTACTAATGTACCTGCACAAACACCACAATTCATTACATCATTTATTGTGCATGGGTCAAGATCGTCGCAAGCTATGTTCATACTATTATCTGAAGAATTAGGGCAAGAATCACATCCGTTAGGAATACCATCATTATCAGTATCAACAGTATCATCAAAACCTGGACACACATCATTAGCATCACAAACTGTGTCATTATCAGAATCCTGAAAAACTTGTCCTACACAGTCACAATTCGCATCATATGATCCTGCAGTTGTACAGACATCGTTATCCTCGTCACATGGCAAACCTACCATGGTACAAGTAGGAGGATTAGCTCCACATTCCCCAGTCCGCGCCTCAAAAGCTTGAGTTGCATCAGGCATATAGAAACCAGGTAAAAAATCAACAAATCTATCTGATTGCACTGTTGTTAATGATGCTCCAGAATTCCCACAAACTAAAAGCGATCCTCCAGCTTGATGACTCGTAATTTCTTCAGATGAGGTATGTAAATTACCTGTAACTGTGACGTCACAAGACGGTCCGTTAAATACATTAAGTATGTCCGAGAAAGTAGTCGGCACAGTAAAATCACATGTCCCTGTATTTTGTCCACTCATTGGTGAATACACAATCACACTGAGTAGAAAGTAAAAAAATAATTTATATATATTTATTTTCATTTGAATTACTTTTTAAGGTTTACAATCTCCGCTCTCAATTCTTGTATTTGCTCATTCTGGTCCAAGATTCTGTCATTCTGATCTAGGATATACAAGTACGCTTCTTCTATTTTTCTTAATAAAATAGCATCACTTTCTAATACATCTAAGCCAGTTTCGACCATCTGTTCTGCTGATGGCACATTTGGCAAGTGACCATTTTTATTAATGAATTCCTTTACATTTTGTAGCGGCATTAATTCAAAATCCTCTTCGAAAACATAGTCTGCCCAGTCCATTGCACCATCTACTGCAACTCGTAATTTTTCTGTTAGTATTCCATCCTCAACAAATAATTTGTAACCAGCAGGAGTAATATTAACAGACCCAATCCTAACCTTACCAGTATTATATAATGACATTGTTATTACATTATTTGTTCTTAGGTGAGTTACTCCACCAGAAGTAACCTCCTCTACTACCCATTGATTAGCTCTATTAAGTAGACCAAAAGATGTAGCTGTTCCATATATAGAACCTAGCCTTCTATCCAGATTGTTGTTTATCTGAATTCTTCCTACTCTATTATGTTGACTCGTATATCTTATGGCTCCTGTAGACTCTACTTGAATACTTTGACCATTATTATTAAAGAATACACCGCCTCCTAGAGCATATACATCTCCCTCTGTCACAAAGTCAACAGGATCGACTTGACAATAGATAATGCTAGAAGAAATAACTGAAAATAAAAGTGTAAAAATGAGTTGAAATCTTTTTAATTGAATCATTGTAAAATTTTTTAAGTGATTATAATATTTTAATATTTAAAATTATTAATGGCACTTCAATCTGAGAGTGCCTTTCACCTAATGGATGTGGCAAATAAAAAAAGTGACAACATTATTATTAATTAATTAATCAGTATATGCTATAAAT
>CAYNMW010000255.1:0-5262 GCA_964398295.1 uncultured Saprospiraceae bacterium
GCTAATAATATCCCAGATTTTAATGCTCCTTGTGAGATGAATGCTGATGGTACTATTCCTGATGATTGCATCATATTATGCGAAGCGGAAATTTTACCAGATATCATTCTTACGGAAGAAGATGTCAGAGAAGCATTTGGAGATTGTGGTCCAACATTGTTAACCTTCAATTCTAGAGAGGAGAGAACAGGTGACCTATGTGACCCAGATGGCGAAATAGTAAAAATATTCTATACAGGTAAAGTAGAAAGACACGGAAGAATAGAAGAGGTTGATATATTGGTCCAGCAATTTGCTGTAACTACTTTAAACTTAGATGTCGATGCTAATGGCGGAATCGATATTGTATTCGGATTCCCTGATGATGTCTTGTTAAATTGCGATGAAGAACCTTCAGTAGAACTTGATCCTAGTATTGAGCGCTATTCTCCTGAGTTCTTACAAGCTATTATACCAGGCTTCGATGCATTTCCATTCTTTTATGACCTACGAAGCACAATTGCTGACACGATCATAACAGCTGACACAACTCAAGTTGTAGATGAATCAATGCAAACCGTAAGAGATACAATGGTTCAGCAAGATCTCGATGGAGATGGAGTTGACGAATGGGTTGTCATCCGTGTGGTAGATAAACCACTTATTGATTTTATCAGCTTTGACACAGTAATCAACAATTTTGCTCATCCAAAGATTCCTATTTTTAATGTCAACTGTAATGCTGCTTCTAGCTATGCAGATGTAGAATTTGAAACTTGTGGAGGAGGAATAAAAATAGTAAGAGAATGGGTAGTACTTGATTGGTGTGATGCTGATATATTCATAACAGGCAATCAATCAATTGAAGTAAGAGATATAACCGCACCTCAGGTAGTGGTAGAATCTGGTGGCGAATTAGTACCAGTATCGATGCTGAATGATGTCCAAGTTTCTATTGATCCGTGGACTTGTTCTGCAGTCTTACAATTACCAGAACTCAACGTTATTGACAATTGCGACCCAGATCCAACTGTTGTTTTTGATGCCGAAGAAGGTGTCGTTAATGGAAATACAGTTGTCGATCTTTGGTTTGGTATGGATCCAATTAAAATCACTGGAACAGTTTCAGATGATTGCGGAAATTCAAGCGATGTCATGTTCAACGTGATTGTAATCGATGATGTACCACCTATTGCAATTTGTAATACTAGCCTCCAGGTATCATTAAATGGTGCTAACGGTGTTGCAACGTTATTTGCAGAAGATATAGATGAAGAAAGCCACGATTCAGATTGCGGCAAGGTAACACTTAGCGTTGTCAGAGTTGATGACTATACAGAAGTCGTCAGAGACTGTCAGGATAGAGTTGTAGGATTCAGACCTACATCTTGCAATCCGCATACAAACGATGTAGATCTAGGCAGAGCTGTAAAAGACGATTGTGTTCTTTCAGGTGAAGATATTGGACAGATAACTGTAGCAGGAGAATTTGTTAGTTTCTGCTGCGCGGATGTGGGACAAATTGTACCTGTATTGTTAATCGTTGAAGATGAAAGAGGCAATATCAACCAATGTTTAGTAGATATCGAAGTTGTAGACAATTCATCTCCTACGATTGTATGTACTGATCAGACAATTGACTGTGATAGTGGTGACGAATTACTTGTTCCTGCAATGGTAGGAGCCGAATGTGTTGTGGAATATCCATTTGAAGTAGAACTCTTAAATGAATCCAGAAGTAATGGGGTTTGTGATGGTGGACAAGTTGTAAGAGAATGGTTTATCGATATTGACAAAAGTGGTGACTTCAATGCAGGAGATGCTTTTTGCACACAAATAGTGTCAGTGAGCAATGCAGATATATTTGACCCTAATACAATTAGATGGCCAAAACACTATGATGGTGATTTAGTACCTGGTATTAATATTGAATGTACTGATGGTAATGAACCAATCGAACAAGCACAATCTATCCAAATGGGAGATGCATTTACTTGTACACCGGATGAGGTTACCAATGAACCTGTATGGTGCGACACTGACTGCGGCCTTGTTGGTTTCACTATGGAATCGGATACAGTTAGGGCTTCTGATGCTTGTTTGAAAATCATCAGAAGATGGACGATAGTTGATTGGTGTTTGTTTGTTCCAAACGGACCAGCGACCGATGACGAAAATGACACTGCAACGGATCGATTCGAAGCAGTTGAAGATTGGGCTCAAGGTGAATGCAAATTCTGTGCGAATGGAAGTACGTTGACAAGTGACCCAGTTTACTTTAGATATACAAATGTTGATTTAGATGGTTTTTACACCTTCGATCAGATTATAGTTGTCAATGATGATTCTGTACCAGAAATAACAGTTGACTCAGAATTTGAAGTCAATACATCTTCTAGTGGAGCAGATAAAGATGAAGCTGAATGTCTAGGCTCTGCAATAGTTGAGGCAAGTGCAGTAGATTTTTGTGCAGGCAACCTGACAGGTGCAAATTTACTTCAATGGCAAATAACTGTCCTTAATGAGAATCAAACAGAAGTAATCGCTACCAAAACATCAAGAGGAGCAGAAGCTACAATGATGACTCCTGTTGGATCACCTGGTGATGTTTTCATCATCAGATGGAATGTAAGTGATGGATGTGGTAATGAATCAACAAGTATCACTCAAGTGATCTATGCGGACAGACAAGCACCTACTCCAATATGTATCAGTGCATTGACTAGTTCATTTGTAGGCGAACAAGGAGTGGTTGTATGGGCAGAAGAATTTGAATTTGGAAGCTTTGACAATTGTACTTCTAGTGAGGATTTGACATTTAGCATAGTAAGACGAGGTCAGGATCCAATAGCTCCTGGAGATGCTGGTTTCAGTGATCAAAGAAGCTTAACGATAGATTGTGATACACCAAGTAATTTCAACGAACTGTTAGTGTTCGTTTGGGATGAAGATGGCAATGGCGATTTCTGTGAAGTAAGTATTATCGTTGATGGAGACTGTGATTTAGAAGGTGGAGAAACTGTGGGTTCTTCTATCTTAATAACAGGTCAAGTCAATACAATGGATGCACAAGTTCTTGCTGACGTATTAATGACGATCGAATCCAATCAGACAGAATTCCCTCTTGACGAATTAACAGACTTTAACGGTGAATATGCATTTAGTGATCTTAAGACTGAAGAGTCTTATGAGGTCAGTGCTTTCAAATCTGATACCTATATAAATGGTGTAAGTACGCTTGACTTAATACGTATTCAACAACATATAATAGGACTGCAAAGTTTTGATGATCCGTATGCCATTATAGCTGCTGATGTCAATAAAGATCAAAGTGTTACTGCAGCAGATATCTTGGAATTGAGAAGACTGGTATTAGGCCAAGTAGATATGCTCGATGCAACAGAAGCTTGGATGTTTGTTGATGCTACTGATGTTTTCTTTGACCCATCGAATCCATGGCCACACACAGAATCAATAGCCATCAATAACCTTCGATCAAGTGTATTGAACGGTGATTTTGTTGGAATTAAAGTTGGTGATGTCAATATGTCTGTGGATATACCTGGATTACAATCTTCAGAAATCAGAAGTAATTCATTGATAGAGTTTAGCAGTGACAATACAACAGTCAAGAAAGGTGAGCAAGTTACTGTAGCCATGTCTGCACAGGATTTTGAATTGTATGGTTTACAGTTTACACTTCAACACCAAGGTTTGATCGTACAAGATGCGCAGGTAAATGGTGTATCACTTGATGATAGTCAAATTGGATTATTTGATGATCGTACGACAATCAGTTGGATGGACTTAGATCCTTCTAATGAAATGGAGATCGTGATGACATTCACAGCAACACAAGATGTTGAAATAGCTGAATCGCTGTTCTTTAATTCTTCGATTACAAAAGCAGAAGCTTATGTAACAAGTGATTTAGAAGTCGCAAACATCAATTTGATCTTCAATGAAAGTATTGATCAATTTACATTGTATCAGAATGTACCAAATCCTTTCAGCGAGGAGACTTTAATACAGTTTGCTACTAACTTGGCAGGGCAGGCTAACATTTATATTATGAATGTTAACGGCCAGCAAGTATACAGAAGCAACATGCAGGTAACACCAGGTACTCACCAATTTACGATCAATAGAGATATCTTGAATACTTCAGGTATATACTATTATCAGGTTGAAGTAAACGGCAATAATCAAACGAAAAAGCTTATCGTCTTAGATAGATAAAATTGGAACCAATCCAAAAGACAACACTCGGTCTGAATTTACCCACCGATCCAAGGTGGGTAAATTTAGCTGAGATGGATTTACAAGAAATACTTACTGACCACGCATATTGTGAGCAAAAGGCTACTACTTCCTGCATCTCACTCATCCAGCAGTTTCCAGATAGAAAAGAATTGGTTGCAGAGTTGACACCAGTTGCTGCCGAAGAATGGAGTCATTTCAGCCTCGTTTTGGACGAATTGAATAAGAGAGGTCTGGAACTTGGCAAACAACGCAAAGATGAATATGTCAATAAGCTGCTTTCATTTCAAAAGAAAGGCGATTCAACTCTTACACGACTCATCGAAAAACTACTGACTTTCGCATTAATAGAAGCCAGAAGTTGCGAACGATTCCGACTACTCTCCTTACATATTTCCGAACTCGATTTACGCGAATTCTATAGAGGATTTATGGTATCCGAAGCGGGACATTACAAATTGTTCCTTCGCTTAGCAAAGTTGTATGGCGATGAAGAGTATGTCACCCAACGCTGGGCGGAGTACCTTGCCTATGAAGCTGATATGTTGAAAACATTGACGGTTAGAGGAGATCGTATGCATTAAACAATTGATTCAATTTCACCTATTAATCCAAGGTAAATGTCACTCCGATTAAAATTTGAGATGATCTGATTGACCTACTTATCATATCAAATTTTAGGTTTGGTGGACAATTCGCCCCCGCATTGCCTTCGTCATACGGGGCTACTAATATTTCGCACCGCTGGTGCTTTTGCTCATTCGTCACATTGACATTCAAGATCAAATTAGACTTGGCAGCATAAATACATTTTATACCGCTGTTTGGAAATTTTGTTTTCATATAACTTTCAACCACTTCATCTTTTTTACAAGGCGCTCCAACAAAAGGTTGATCAGCCTTTGGCTGAGAAGCACCTTGGACTTAAAGTTAAATTCAAAATCCAATCTTAAGTCCAAGTGGTTTCAACCCAATGTCATTTAGTTAAGGAAAATACCCCATTAGGGGTATCATATTAATAGC
>CAYNMW010000256.1:0-5253 GCA_964398295.1 uncultured Saprospiraceae bacterium
TGGTCAAACAATCTTTGCGCAAAAGGCCGTTGAACCCGGAGATCAAATCGAATTGATTACTAAGGACGGCAATAGGTTTATAGGCACCGTTACCGAATTTACTCGTGAAAACATCACTATAGAAACGATTTCTTTAGGAGAAATAACCATATCTAGAAGTGAGGTTGAAGAATATAGTATTGATGGCGAGGATAAAGTTGAAAATCAAAACGAGCTAGTCCCAGACATATATAATTCGACAACTTATTTAGCCAACCCATCTGGTTACACATTGAACAAAGGCCAAAGCTATTATCAGAATATTGGTGTGTTTTTTAATTCTTATACGACTGCCATTACAGACAATTTTTCAATCACGGGTGGCTTAGAATTGATCAATCCGCTATTCCTACAAAGAGCTCCTGCTTTTTTTATTTCACCTAGATTGAGTTTACCTTTCGCTAATGAACAAGGGGCATTTAGTGTAGGTGCGACTAGCTTCTTATTTTTTGAAGATTCTGGAGATACATTTTTTGGTGGTGTTGCTCAAGGCGCAATTACGATAGGGAGTCGGAACAACAACTTTACTATTGGCACTGGAGTTGGTTTTACTGTTGATGATGGCTTTGAAGGAAGTGTAATTCCTTTAAATTTTTCTGGAATGTTTCGTTTATCCAAAAAACTCAGTTTTGTTACAGATAATTTTGTCATTCTTTTTGATGACTTTAATGACGTCTTTGGATTACTTTCAGCAGCAGTACGGATCCACTTTGAGTCAGAAGCGTCAGTTAATGTGGGTCTTTGGCGACCAACTGAAGACATTGAAGTGTTTGCAATACCATTTTTATCATTGACATTGCCGATTAATTAATCAGGCATTTTTGCACCTTCTTTAATATATAAGAATACCTGATTTCCGTGAATTTGTATAATCATGGTTTTCTGTGATCTAGGCGCGCTTGTTTTGTCTGACATTTGTTGTTGTCAATAATTTATTTATCACAATAACAAGCGCCAATTATGAAGTACACTCTTTCTGCATTTTTGATTTTATTTTTTCTAAATCTTTCTGCTCAAACTACAGAAGTAGAATTAATACCAGATGGTATTGTGTTTCCAAGAATGAATACCAACCAAAGAAACGCGTTAAGTGCTGTCCAAGGTCAATGTATTTACAATACGAATAGTAAAGCTATAGAATGTTATAACGGCACTAGCTGGTCTGGTAGTGCAAGCAGTACACCATCAAGTATTGTGGATAATGATGGAGATACTGGAATTTCCGTAGAACAGAATGTAGATGATGATCTGATTAGATTTACGGTGTCGTCAACCGAGGGAATGCAGTTTGATGGCCAAACTTTGCAATTTGTAAACACAGGCCAATCTGTTTTCATAGGTGAGAATTCAGGTGTTTCTGATGATCTATCTGACAATAAAAACACCTTCGTTGGCTCTCTTTCTGGACAAGCAAATACTTCGGGCACACAAAATGTGGCCGTCGGACACCAAGCCATGAAGGATAATGTAACAGGCTCTAACAATGTAGCCATCGGTCAACAAGCACTGCAGAAAAATAAAAATTCGAATAACATCGCAATAGGTTTTAATGCGGCTAGAGATAATAGCACTGGAGTGAAAAACACAATCATTGGTGGGTTTAGTGGATTCATAAACCAAAGTGGTAATGAAAATACGATGATAGGTTATGAAGCCGGAAGAAATACAAATACAACATCATCTGGCAATGTCATGATTGGTCACCAAGCAGGAATGAATGAAGCAGGTAATGACCGATTATATATCGCAAATGATGATACAGATGAACCTCTTCTTTATGGCGAATTTGATACTGAGAAGTTGATAGCGAATGGCACTTTTGAAGCCACTGAAACAATCAAAGTTGGCACTAATTTTAATAGCCCAGAACCAGGTACAATCAGATTTAATCCTAATAATAGTGATTTTGAAGGATGGAATGGGTCATATTGGCTCTCTCTTACACGAGTTATGCAAGAAGGTGGTGGTGTGACAGATGTTAACAATACCACCTATCGAACGGTGATCATTGGCGCACAAGAATGGATGGCTGAAAATTTAAGAGTACTGAGTTACAATGATGGGAATGCCATTGCGTCAACGCCGAATAATACAGATTGGTCCAATTTGACTACTGGAGGATGGAGTCAATATGACAACGGCCCAAGCAATGGTGCAACATATGGCTTATTGTACAATTGGTATGCTGTTGATTCTGGTAAGTTGTGTCCTTCTGGATGGCATGTACCTTCAAGAACTGAATTCAACACGCTGAGAAACGCCTTAGGAAGCTTTGAGTATGCTGGGAGTAAAATGAAAGAAACAGGAACTGAACATTGGGCTAGCCCTAATAGTGGAGCCACCAATGAAAGTGGATTTACAGCACTTGGAGCAGGTAGAAGAAGAAGCGATGGCATTTTTAGTTCGCTGAATTCCGCTGCCTACTTCTGGGCGTCAGGTTCACAATTCCCTGGTAACGGTGACCATACAACGTTGCTTCTTACCAGTTCTGAATTATTTGGCAGCAATGTCGCATATAATACTGGACAATCGGTGAGATGTGTTAAAAACTGATAATTAGAATAATGGAGAAAAGCAATCAATAGAAATTAAGTAAAACTTGATTATTCCCTATTCCCTATTCCCTATTCACTGATCACAAGTTTTGTTGGCATTAGTTGATACGAATAGTCAAGGATTGATTCCACTTTTTCTCTCGAATAGTACAATGGGAAATATTGATCTTTCGACCATTGCTCGAATAGATTATCATAGTGTTTATGATCTGGATTCCCAGATTGTCCAGGTGAATTATTGGCCAATGACTTATCCCAGTCACCTGTCTGAATGATTACTCTGAATGTACCTCCTGAAGGTTGATTGTCACCATTTCCAGTTGATCCTACAGTGTACCCGTTGCCTCCTCTTATTGCTGGTCCAACTTCCAATTTTGATTTAAGCTCACCTTGAACAGCATTGCTCAGCGGATGCTTCATGGTGACATGTTTGAATGAGGGATCGCCATATTTCCATCTGGTTCGATCTGGCCCAAAACGTTGCTCCATTTGTGCAATTGCAGCTATAACCATATGGCTGAGCAATTCATCTCTTTTGATTTCGGCATCTTCTTCAAATATGAGTGATGGGGTTTTGAGCCAATCTATTGCTCTTTTCAATTGTATGCTTGTTATAAATTGCTTTGCTTCATTTGGTACTATTTGTTGCCAGAGTTCTTTTCTGATTAATTGTTCCATTGATACGTACAAGCCAGCAGTGCCTGATTCTGGGCGAAGGACATAATCCCAATTATCGAACATGTCTTTTGCTTCTTTGACTGCCTCATTCTTTATGGATAAATTGTTTAACAGAGGAATGATTTCCTTAGCGGGTAAAGACAAATAATCTGATTGTAGATCTGCCATTTGTGCGACTGAGTGTTTTGTTCTTGACTCTAACATTTCTTTAACACGACTACCTCGATATGGGTCCGACCAGTTGAATCCAATAGCATCCCATTCTGTATAGTCATCAGGAGTTACAGATTGATTAGCAGTTATGATAAAGCCTTCAGAAGGGTTCTCATCATTTGGTCTTTGTTTCATAGGTATATAGCCATCCCATTCATATCTACCATCCCCGGGAACGGGAACCATGCCACTATGTGTACGACGGTAAGGATTGATGCCAACAACCTGCCAGCCAATATTGCCTTCTTTGTCAGCCCAAACCATATTCTCGCCAGGTATGTTACTATAAGTACAAGCCTCTCTAAATTCTTCAAAGTTTGTTGCCTGATCCATTCGTAAGCTTGCAAGATAAGGAGAGCCTCCATACTCTAACCATCCACACTTTACAGCAAAGGCAACATGTTCATTGCTCCGTTCAAAACAAACTGGACCATGGACGGAATATTTCAAATCGATTTCTATATCATCAGTCATCCCTTTTACTTTGATCTTTTCAGATATTATTTCGAAATCATTCCATTTATCGTTGTACCAATATTGGTTTAAGTTGTTTGGATTTGTTTTGTACACATAAATATCTTCAGCATCTGACCTAAATACAGTCAATCCCCAAGCGCCATGTTCGTTATGCCCAATTGAAATACCCGGAATCTCAGGTTCTCCACCACCAATCACATTCCATCCGGGTGCAACAAGATGAGCCATGTACCGTAGAGATGGAACAGCCAAAGTTCTGTGCGGATCATTGGCCATGATAGGCATACCCGATTCCGTTAAACTACCTTTCATAACCCAGTTGTTGCTACCTATGTCAAAATCGAAAGGATCTTCTAATCCATTGTCATCAGGAGTAGGATTACTCAAACTCCCTAAAGAACTTCCAATAATATCTGTTGGCTGAAATGCAACTGGTTTTCTATAAGCATTGTATAAATCGAGTATATCATAATTAAGATGTTCTAATTGTATTGTCGAATCAATAGTCAGATCAGGCTCTTTCGGATGAAACCAAACCAGCTCCTTTACTTTTTCTTCTCCGATTGCTGCTACTGCTCTAGCGATATCTAACTCCAGATTGACATTGCCAAGTAAACCTTGATGTCTTGAGATGACATCTTCTGGTGTCCAGAGTTCAGGCATTAAGTTCAGTAATTTAAATTCTAATGGCAGTTCGTTTGGATTATTTCTTGCTTGTTGAATGTAGGCATTGACACCATCTACATAGGCTGAAATGATTTCGACACCATCTTCATGATAATGCGCCATTTCTGTATTGATGTCCTTCCTAAATTTGAATAGTCTTGTACCGATGTCTCTTTTTAATTCTTTTTGTCCAAGTATTTCAGATACCGTCCCAGTTGCCTGTCTACGCCAAACCTCAAATTGAAACAATCGATCTTTTGCCGCATGATAACCTTGAGCAAAAAATAAATCTTTTTGAGTTTGAGCATAAATATGAGGGATGCCATATATGTCCACAAGGACTTCTACGGGTTTATGGAGTGTATCAAACGTGTTGACACGTTGCACAGATTTGCAACTCACTGCAAAGAGTATCGAAATCAAGAGTGGTAGTCTCATCATTAAATTATGTGGAATTAAAGTACTAATTTTCAGCCAGTATGAGCAATAGAATTGCACACTATCATTCTCTGTTTATGATAAATTGCATTTAAAATTCTTAGTACACAGCTTGTTTCTTATTTTCACCACACATGAAGACTATACACTTTCTATATGCTGTTATCTGCATATTTCTGGTAATCAT
>CAYNMW010000257.1:0-5226 GCA_964398295.1 uncultured Saprospiraceae bacterium
CCCCTACCACCCATTTTTAGTGGGTTTCATCCTTAATTTTAATAGTAACGACCTTGGACAGCTATGCTGTTTACTATACCCCTATTTTGAATTAGCAGTTCAATAACAATATTTTTTAACAATCCGCAAAATGAAAACAATCAAACTTAGTTTTACCACTTTACTTTTGTGTATAGGTATAATTGCTCATGCAAACGATGAATGTGCTGATGCGACTATCCTAGGAAATCTGGAAAACTTTCAAAGTGTTTCTTACAATACAACCAATGCGACGCAATCAACATTGAGTTCTTGTGACAACGCTTCATTTAGTTATGCTGATATCTGGTACACATTTACCATGCCTTTCAATGGACAAATACGCATGTGGGACATTAGCGCTCTATATGCAGTTACGATTTACGACGCTTGTGGCGCTACAGAATTATCCTGTGACTCAGGCAATCAATATGTAAGAAATTTAGTAGGAGGACAAACCTACGTTATTAGATATTACTCAAGGGATATTTACAAAGGGAGTGGAAGCTTCAATATTCAAGCTTTTAGTGTAGTCAGTAATGATGAATGTGTTTCCGCAATTGACATAGGAGACATTAGCACTTTAAATCTTGTAAACTTTGATAATAGAGGAGCGACTGAAACAACAGATGGGTCATGTGAGACAGCCACGCGCTATCATCATGATATGTTCTATTCCTTTACCATGCCCTTTACAGGGAAAATTCGTTTGACTGATGTTAGCTCGCTTAATACAGTGAGCATCTATACGGACTGCAGTTTGAGCAACGAAATTTATTGCAGCTCTTCGAATGGTTTTGTAGAAGGTCTTAGCAATGGCACTACTTATATATTGAGATATTCTGTTAGAGATATTTATACAGGAGAAGATGATTTCGCCATTCAAGCTTTTGAGCCTGTAGCTAACAATGATTGCTTTGGGGCAGAAATGATTCCGAATATCAGTACAAGTCAATTGGTAAATTTTGATGTTAGAGGAGCTACACAAACCTCCAACTCATCTTGTGATAATGATAACAATGTGTACCTAGACTTGTGGTACGAATTTGTAATGCCTTTTGATGGTCAAATTCATATAACAGACCTCAGTAGCTTGCATGCAATGACCCTAAGAACTCCCTGTGAATTCGAAGCAGAAGAACTGGACTGTATCAATGGCAATGGTTTTATGTATGATTTAGTAGGTGGTCAAACGTACACCCTGGTATTTAGTGTTAGAGATATTTACGCAGGTGCAGATGATTTTAGAATCATTGCAGTGCAGCCAGAATCAAATGATGAATGCGACAATAGAATCATAATCCCAGATGTTGAATTAGGCCAACTGATTTTATTTGATACAAGAGGAGCAACCGAAAGTACAGATTCAGATTGTGATAACGCCCTGAATAACAACCATGATATTTGGTATGAATTTACCATGCCTTTCTTAGGAAATATTCACATGACAGACGTAAGTGGATTAAATATTGTTACCCTCTACGACGCTTGTGGAGGAGCAGAATTAGCTTGTGCCAACGGCAATACTTTCTTTTATGATCTTTCACCAAATACAACATATGTATTAAGATATTCCATGAGAGATATTTACGCTGGTCCTGATGATTTTCATATTCAAGCATGGCCTAAAATCTTAAATGATGAATGTGCTGATGCTGTTGAAATAAACAGCGTTTTAAATCTCCAAACTATCGTCTTTGAACCAAGAGGTGCTTCTGAATCTCTAGATGGTTCTTGTGAAAGTGCAGCTAATATCAACCATGACTTTTGGTATAATTTTACCATGCCTTGTGATGGAACATTACAATTTACTGATGTAAGTGGATTGCACTATGTAGTTCTTTATGATGCTTGTGGTGGAAATGAAATTGGATGTATGGCTGGAAACGCCGTATTTAATGGACTCACTGGAGGAACTGAATATTTTTTCAAATATTCGATGCAAGCCATCTTTGCTACTAATGCAGAAGACTTTGCCATGCAAGTCTTTCCAGATGCTTTAGGAATTGATGTAGAAGTAAATAATTCAGACTGTAATTCTTCAAATGGATCTATATCAATTACTATGGTTTCATGTGGTATTGCACCCTATACTTATTCATGGAGTACAGGAGAGACAACACCGGATCTAGTTGAAATTCCAGTAGGCGTATATACAGTAACTGTTACAGATGTTTTAGGTACTACAGTAGAAGAATCGATCACTGTAGATAGTGATGAAGTTGATATTCAAAGTAGCATTTCAACTATCAATGAAACTTGTGGATTGTCCAATGGTGCAATTGATTTGACCATTATAGATGGACAAGGTCCTTATACTTTTCTTTGGAATAATGGCGCTACATCAGAAGACTTAGACAATCTTTCAGCAGGAACATATAATGTTGCCATTACCGATGCCAATGGCTGTATTGGTAATGCAAGTGCAACAGTTGTTGAAGATCTAGTTGTCTTTGATATTGAGAGTGACGTCGAAGACGCATTCTGTGAAAATGCAAATGGATCAATTGATATTGAAGTCTCAGGAGATGCACCTCCTTTTACGTATCAATGGAGTAATGGCGCAACAACAGAAGACTTAAACAATCTTTCGCCTGCGACATATGAGCTTACCATTACTGATGCGAATGGCTGTACTGTTGATTTTGTAGAAACCGTGAATAATGCCATCTATACATTAAGTTTAACGGCAACCATTGTAGACGAGGATTGTGAAGAATTAGGCTCGATCTTAGTTATGCCTAGTGGAGGTGTTGGACCTTACGATGTTTTTTGGGAAGATGATTTTATAGGTGATTTTAGAGATGGATTAGCTGCTGGGACTTATGCTGTTTTTGTTTCTGATGCCAATGGTTGTGTTGGGGAAGCAGCCTACACTGTTAATGATGCATGCATTCCATGCCCAGATATTACCCTTGATATCGCAAGCTCTGCTGCAACTTGCACAAGCGATGATGGCTATGCAAATGTTGTAGGAGTGAACGGAGGTGTTGGACCATACACATACCAATGGAGCAATGGAGACACCGGACCTGATTTGACTGATGTACCATTTGGCTTGTATACACTAACAGTTACAGATGCCGAAGGCTGCACAGATGAGTCAGAAATTATGGTTGAACAATTTGAAACTGAAATTGGTCTTTCCTTTGTTACGACTGACGAAAATTGTGGTAACAGTAATGGAGTCATTTCATCATTTGTCATAGATGGTCAACAACCTATTTCGTACTTATGGAATACAGGATCAACAGACTTCGAATTAACAGATGTTAGTTCAGGTGTATATACACTTACGGTAACAGATGCTAATGGATGCACTGCTGTACAATCTGGGGCAGTTGGTGAATTCAATTATGAAATAACTTTTGAAAGTATCATCACAGATGAATCATGCGATTTGTCAGATGGTTCAATAGAAATAAACCCAAGTGTTGGAATAGCACCTTTTACATTTCAGTGGAGTACTGGTGATGTTGAGCAAGGGGGAATCTTAAATGATCTTGTTGAAGGGAATTACGATGTTACGATCACTGATGCGAATGGTTGTTTTGGTGTGGCTTCATTTGAGATTGAATATGATTGTCAAGAATGTCCAACAATTTCAGCTGAATTTGAAGTGATGAATCCTAGCTGTCTTGGCGATGATGGATCTGCATCAGTCATTTCTGTCTCTGGAGGAGTAGCTAGCTATTCTTTTATGTGGAGCAATGGAGATAACGATGATGTCTTAGATAATGTTACAGCAGGTAATTACCAAGTGACGATCACAGACGCTAATGGATGCACAGGTGAAGAAATGGTGATTATAGAACCGTATGTTTCTGATGTATTAATAGAATTTAATGTAACCAATGCAACTTGTGGAAATCCGAATGGTTCAATTGCAGCTGCCGTAATTAATGCAAGCGATCCAATAAGTTATAATTGGAGTAATGGTGCAACAACAAATCCAGCAACAAATTTAGCACCTGGTACTTATGATTTAACCATTGTCGATGGAGTGGGATGTATCTTCTTCGCTAGTACCGTAGTAGGAGATGATGTATATACGCCCAATCTTGTTGGAGAAGTTTCAAATGTATCTTGCGATGGTGATGACGGGTCGATTGATTTGACCGTCCAAAACGGCGTTGGTCCATACACCTACTTATGGAGTAATGGATCCACGCAAGAAGACCTTTCGGATCTTGAACCAGCTACTTATTCCGTTTTGGTAATAGACGCGAATGGTTGCACAGCTACAGCCTCATTTGATGTATTGTCTGATTGTAATGAATGTCCAGAAATAGACTTGACTTTTGAAGTAGTTTCTGCTACTTGTGATTTAAATGATGGTTCAGCTTCAGTTATTTCTGTTTCCGGAGGAGTAGCAAGTTATTCATTTATTTGGGATACCGGAACAGTTGGTCCTGAGCTTACAGATGTATCAAGCGGCCAGTATACAGTTACCGTTACCGATGCTAATAATTGCACGGATGAAGCAACTGTCGAAATTACTGATGATTGTGAATGTCCGTTCATTAGCTTCGACACAAGTATTCTAAATCCAACTTGTCAAGCCACTGATGGTGCAATTTCGATTGCCATCATTGCTGGCGGAGTCGCACCATATACCATTCAATGGAGTACAGGTGCAAGTGGAACTACCCTACTTGATATTCCTGCTGGAACCTACGGGGTTACTCTAACGGATGCAATCGGATGTACAGTTTCGGATGATAATATTGTAGTAGAAAGCAATGACATCACCATATTTACAGAAGCTTTTGTCAGTGATGCCACTTGTGACAATGCTGATGGTTTCATAGATATTGCACCAGCAAATGGAGAAGCTCCATTCGTCTTCTCTTGGAGCAATGGAGAAAATACAGAAGACTTATTTAATCTTGTTCCTGATGTTTATACAGTTACGATTACTGATGCGAATGGATGTCTTGGCGTTGAATCATTTGAAGTATTTGATGACTGCGTTGATGATTGTATTGTAGAAAACGAAGAAGATTTTGAGTCTGGTTGGGGTATTTGGATTGACGGAGGTGTTGATGCCAGAAGATCTATTTTCGATATGTCTTATGCGAATAGCGGTGTATACTGCGTCAGATTAAGAGACAACTCAGGAGAAGAGTCCTCTATATACACTGAAGTGACAGACTTTAGTATTTATCAATCCGCTGAAATTTATTTGAGCTTCTATACCGTGAGTAT
>CAYNMW010000258.1:0-5207 GCA_964398295.1 uncultured Saprospiraceae bacterium
CGGGGCTATTGAGATTACGCTCCGCTGGAGCTATTTCTTTTGCCGGCTTAGCCATATGCTTAGAATTTTCATACCGACCAATGACTAACATAATGCCTGATTAAATTGATATGATCTGATTGATTGCGGATCACATCAGATTTTCTTTTGGTTAAACAAATACCCTCGCATTTCCTATCGGCATGCGGGGCTATTGAGATTACGCTCCGCTGGAGCTATTTCTTTTGCCGGCTTAGCCATTGTAATAGCACTCCAAATATATAGCGCAGCTTATGGCACTTTTACATTTCCATTTATAAACGACCTTGGGTTTTACTTGTTCAGTATGCTTTGTAACTCATCGACTACCATTTCAGCTTGATCCCATGGGATGAAATGAGACATCTCTGAGTAGGTCCGAACATCCAAGTGTTCTTCATCAATAAACTGCTTTAGATAATTAGCGTTTGCAACTGGAGCAATCCAATCTTTTTCTCCATGCATGACAATCGTTGGCACCTTTGTTTGGGGCCACAAATGTTCGATACGCTTTAATTCTTCAATGTGGCTCATTTTTTCAAAAGAAGAAACCTGAAAAGATTTGGAGAACACATGCTTGATCACAGGTGCAGTAGGCCACGGGGAGAAGAAGAAAATTATCTCCTCTGATGGGTCTATAACTGGGCACAACATAATGTTGGCTTTGACTTTTTTATTGCTTGATATTGCCAGCATGCCTGCAATCGGACAGCCATAAGAATGACTAACAATGATCCAATCTTTTGCTGCTATTTGTTCCATTACATGTTGAAGAGGTGCAGCTTGTCGATGAATATTGATCTCAGGTTTTCCGTAAGATGAAAATCCATAACCGAGTCTATCAATCGCAATCAGATGTGCTTTTTGTTGCAAGCTAGAATCAGCTAAAAAGCCATAAAAAGAATCGCTTGATCCTGGTGCGCCATGTACAAAAAGTATAGCAGTGGTGGAGTCCGATGCTTCTTGACCGCTTGATATATACCTAAGTTGATGTTGTTGAAAATTGTATCGGTTTATGTTCAGATTACTGACTTGCTTATCTGAAAAATAAGCTAGTACTTGTTTATCTGTTTTGCGCATATCTTCTTTTGCAGCGAAAAGTAAGGCAATGACAACAGCGATAAATAAAATAGAGCTTACAATCAAGATCCATTTTCTACGCCTTGTCATTTTTGTATTTGTTAGCCGTCACAAGTTTGGAGAATCTCATTTTCAATACGCCTAGAATGGCTTCGCTGACGATACTCAAGTTCATTTTTGATGTACCCTTTACTCTATCCTCGAAAATAATTGGTATTTCCTTTAAACGAAAACCCAAAGACCAGGCAGCATATTTCATTTCGATCTGAAAAGCATAGCCGATGAATTCGATTTTATCTAAATTGATTGCTTCTAATACTTCTCTCGTATAACATTTGAATCCTCCAGTCGCATCTTTGATGGGCATCCATGTGATCGCTTGGACATAATAAGAGGCTCCTTTAGACAAAAACAATCGATCCCATGGCCAATTAACCACTCCACCTCCATTGACATATCGCGATCCGATGCAGACATCAGCTTGTCTATCCATACACTCCTTGCGTAGCCTGATCAAATCTTTTGGCTTATGTGAAAAGTCCGCATCCATCTCAAAGATATACTGATATCCTTTCTCTAATCCATATCTGAAACCTGCGATGTAAGCTGTACCTAAACCGGACTTTTCATTCCTAACCAAGATGTGGAGTAAATCTTTGTATTCTTTTTGGAGCTTATGCACAATAGCAGCAGTACCATCAGGTGAATTATCATCAACTACAAGTATATCGAATGATGCATCCAGCTCAACAATTGCTCTGATTATATCCTCAATGTTTTCTTTTTCATTGTAGGTTGGTATGACGACTAAACTCTCGAACACTGCGGTTTCCTAATTATGTATAAATGTATTAATTCCAATCTTAATATGGTAACGAATTAAAAGCGTGATGGATTTGATTCTTTTATAATTTCAATCACTTTATCGTACACATCTTCTGGATTTGGTTTGCAAAAATAGTCACCATCTGTACCATAAGGTGTTCGATGTTCACCTGCAGTCAATGTCATTGGGGCCGCATCTAGGTATTGATATGCCTGTTGCTCTTCAAGGATTTTCTGCAACATATATGATGTCCCACCTCCAGGTACATCTTCATCTAATAGCAACAATTTACTTGTCTTTTTAATGGATTCTACAATTGCATGCTCCATATCGAACGGAACGAGTGTTTGTACGTCAATGAGTTCAACTGTGACATTTTTCTTGTTCAATAGTTCAATTGCTTTGCTGGCAATTCTTACACAGGAACCATAGGTAACCAAGGTTATATCATCACCTTCATTTATAATCTCCGGTACTCCTAAAGGCACGGTATACTCTCCTATATTATCTGGTAGCTTTTCTTTCAACCGATATCCATTTAGACATTCAATAATCAATGCAGGATCATCTGATTGCAACATTGTATTATACATACCGGCTGCCTGGACCATATTTCTGGGTGTCAAAATGTAGACGCCTCTAAGTGCATCAATCAAAGAACCAAGATGAGACCCAGTATGCCAAATACCTTCTAATCTATGTCCTCTGGTTCGTATAATGACTGGAGCTGACTGTAATCCATGACTTCTGTATCGCAGAGTAGCCAAGTCATCAGTCAATATCGCCAATGCATAAAAGATGTAATCTAAATATTGTATCTCCCCTATCGGCCTTAATCCCCTCATTGCCATACCAATCGCCTGTCCCATTATTGTCCATTCTCTAATGCCACAATCAAATACTCTTTCTACACCGTATTCTTTTTGAATACCAGCTAATCCTTGGTTGACGTCACCTATCATACCCACATCTTCGCCAAAGGCAAATGTGTTTGGATATTTTTCAAATGCCTTTCTAAAAAACTTATTTAAAATTTTAAAGCCTACAGTCTCTTCCGATTCATCTGAATATTGTGGTGGAATTACTGGAATCTTTAAGGCAGATTTTGGAGAAGTACTGTATAAATGCGTACCTAATTGACTTCGTTTTTGAACAGTAACAGTGTTGATTATCGTTGACAATCCAGATCCTTTTATTGCCTTTTCGTCCAATTCAATTCTTAGTTGTCTTAAATTCTGAATAATTTCACTCATGTACGGATTGACAAAGTCCTTGGCTTCTTGCAATAGAACTTCGATAGATTCATTTGACAATCCATTGTTAAGTACATACTCATACACATCATTTGCTTCAAATAAGATTTTATCAACTGCAATTCTGGAGTTTTTCCATGCGATTGAACGTTTTTCTCTGGCGTATACTTTTGCCATTCGCTTCAGCTCATCAAAACGGTCATCTGCTAGAATGTGATTCATTTTCATCCACTGGATCATCTGCTCTATGCAGTCGAAATCCTTTTCCCATTGCAATCTTTTCTTGCTTTTATATCGTTCGTGCGAACCAGATGTAGAGTGTCCTTGAGGCTGAGTGAGTTCTACTACATGTATGAGAGCTGGAATGTGTTTTTCTCTTGAAATAGCACATACTTTTTCTAATGTTGCACACAATTGAGGATAATCCCATCCGTTCACTTTCTCAATGATCATCCCTCCTTTGTTTTCTTCGTGAGCAAAACCGGCTAAGGCTTCTGAAATGCTCGCTTTTGTTGTTTGCAATTCTACAGGTACAGATATCCCGTAGCCATCATCCATAACAACAGTCACTAATGGCACTTGCATGACACAAGCTGCATTCATCGTCTCCCAAAACACCCCTTCAGAAGTGCTTCCGTCTCCAATTGTGGATATACACAGTTCATTACCGCGGTCAGACAAACCAGTTACATCACCAAGGGCTTCTAATTGTCTGAATTTCTTTGATGCCAATGCCAAACCAATCGATTTGCCTGTTGAACCAGCTGTTGGAGACATACCAGCAGTTACATTGAAGTGGTTTTTGAGATCAATAAATTCGCCATTCCCTTCAATGAAGCGAGTAGCAAAGTGATTGTTCATTTGCTTGCCATGGGAAAATGGATCATTGTCACTATCTGCATAAAGTTGTGCAAAATAATTTTCTAAACTACAAAGACCTTTGTGCATCATAAATGTTTGTGCACGATAATAAGGAGCAAAAAAATCTCCCTTTTTAAAGACCCTGGAAATTGCTATCTGAGCCAATTCTTTGCCATCCCCTGTTATGCCAAATTTTGCCTTCCCTGTAAGAACTTCTCTTCGAGCCAAAAGGCTGGCTTCTCTAGATATAAGGGCTACCCACAAATCCTTTATCACTTCTTTCTTGAATGAAGACTCCTGGTTATTCCCTTTAGGCAAGAATTCTTCGAGTCCAGGAAAATCTATAATCATTCAATGAATATTTAAGTGTATTAAGAGACTTAATGAGATTTCAGCGTCACAAAAGTAACGCTTTAGTCTAAATTCAGGAAAATACCTTAAAACGTGATTAACACTACATTAACTGCTTATTTACCTGCCATACTTTAAAAATCATCTGAATTGGACTACATTTGTAAAAAACTAAATCATTTATAATGAAATCCTACTTATTATCTCTTTGTTTTGCTTTGGTTGCAGGAATATCATTCGGACAGCTACAAGAAACTGATAAAATCTCAGGTGATGGTCCACTAATGGATCTAGAATCATTAGTTGTTGACTATGGTGAAATCGAACAGGATTCAGAACCATTGAGGGTATTAAAGTTTACTAACACAGGTAATTCTCCTTTGATTATCAAATCTGCTAGAGGTAGTTGTGGTTGTACAGTGCCAGATTGGCCGAAAGAACCAATCATGCCAGGAGAAGCAAGTCAATTAGAGATTAGATATGCTACTAATCGTTTGGGCAAATTCAGTAAAACGGTGACATTGACGACTAATGAAGAAGGTGAACCACGAGTGATTAAGGTTCAAGGAAATGTGAGTAAATCACAAAATAGTGTACCTGAGGCTCCAGCAAACATCTTCAAAGATGCAACTAAATCTGACAAGAAAGCGACTCCAAAACATAAGCACGATCATTAATTAGATCTTACTTAAACATTATATAAAAGGCTTCGAGATTTCAATTTCGAAGCCTTTTTTTGTTTAAACCAATCGGCAATCTTCTACACTACATTGTATTATGAAAATCTATCATAGGTATTCGTGAACGATATAGAGATA
>CAYNMW010000259.1:0-5117 GCA_964398295.1 uncultured Saprospiraceae bacterium
ATTTACAAGATGATTTGTCATCATTTTTGAATCAAAAATGTCGCCAAATCAGTATAAAATTAACCAACTAACCCAGCATTATCATGCTGGGCTATTAATATTCGACTCCTCTGGAGCCGTTTAATTAGAAGTGAACAGCCCTGCCCTAAATCCCCTTTTGAACACAAAGGGGACCAATGCAGTAATATCAAACAAATTACTCATGCAAAAACCATTATGTACTTAAGCCATAAACTTTGGTCTCCCTTTTGCTAAAGGGAGATTTAGAGGGATAGAAAATTAAGTTGTGCCCAAAGCATTGATATCTTATAGTCTACCTATTCTTCCAATGAAGCCTGATATTTCTTACTTGCTCTTCTTGAAATAATGATGCTGACTTCATACAACACATAAACAGGGACACCTACCAAAAACTGTGTAACCACATCTGGCGGAGTTGCTACTGCTGCAATAATCAAAATGACTATAAATGCATGCCTTCTATATTTTTTCATGACCTCAGGTGTCAGCAAGCCAATTATGGAAAAGAAAAAGACAAAGATTGGTAACTGAAACAAGATACCTGTTGGTACGGTGAATAGCGTCATATAATTGACATACGAAGATAGAGTAGGAGCGGTTGCCACCATTTCTCCGACATCAAAGCCTATCAAAAAATTGATGGCGAATGGAGCAATTACAAAGTAGCCAAATGACACACCTAGAATGAATAGCAGTGAGCAACTGAATACGATACCTCTCGCTGCTTTTCGCTCATTGTCATATAAACCTGGTTTGATGAATTTCCAGAATTCGTAGAACAGGTATGGGAATGAAGCGATAAATCCCATCCAGAAAGCAACTTTGATCGCAGTGAAAAACTCTTCTCCCATCTGGATTGGTTTGATCTCAAACTTTTCTGGGGTGAAACAGGTTGTGTCGGAGATCATGCAAAAGAATCTGTAAGTAGGGAAGTCATCATGTCTGGGACCAAAAATGATGAAATCAAAAACAAATCGTCTAAATATAAATGCAAGTACTCCAAAAATAACGATCGCAACTAAGGAGCGAACCAAATGCCACCTCAGTTCTTCTAAGTGCTCAACAAATGACATTTCCTTCTCGACATTCTTCGAATTATTGTCATCTTTTTTATTTGGCGTTTTTTTCCTTTTTCTAAACAAACTCATTCGTTGTCAAAAATACGAAATGGTGTCTTAAGTTAATCGGATCTGCATAATCATATGTCTAAAATTATGTCATATCGGGTTAATTGTGATGTAGGCTTCGACCATAAAACACTACATTTGTGGTCATTAAAAACTTTATGTGCTCGTAGATATAATTTTGTTTGTTGTTGCTCTAAGCGTATTGGTTTATGCTTCGGATAGATTTATTGCAGCTGCAGAAAGTATTGGACTCAGTCTTGGTATATCGCCTTTCATTATTGGCGTTACAATAGTTGCTTTTGGTACATCACTTCCAGAATTGGCAACTTCTGTTGCTTCTGTTTTTGCTGGTAATTCACAGATAGTGATTGGCAACGTGATTGGGTCTAATATTACGAATGTACTATTGGTACTAGGTTTAACTGCTTTCATAGGAAGAGATATTATACTTGATATAGATGTAATGGATGTGGATATGCCATTGTTGGTAGTGTCTGCATTTTTCTTGTATTTCGTCATATCTGATTTGTGTGTCACTACCTTAGAAGCAATTTTATTTCTGGTGGCTTTGGGATTGTTTCTCTATAATTCTATAGGCTCAGTGACAGGCAATAGCGAAGAAAAAACAAAGGTTAGTCCTATGACTTACCTCATTGTTGTTATATCAGGCATTTTTGTATTTCTAGGAGCTAAGTTTACCATTGTAGCAATCAGTCATATTTCTGAGGCATTTGGTGTTGGGCAAGATGTCATCGCATTAACAGCTGTCGCACTCGGTACATCATTGCCGGAAGTAATGGTTAGTATTGCTGCCGCAAGAAGAGGTAAACATGCCATTGCCGTCGGTAATGTGTTGGGTTCTAATATATTTAATACATATGCAGTAACGGGAATACCTGCTCTGATGTCAACGATAGTTATACCCCCAAATACTATCCAGTTTAGTGCGCCTTTTATGGTATTCGTAAGCTTGATTTTCGCATTTATGTGTGTGACTAAAAGGATATCGAGATGGGAGGGTGTTACCTTATTGCTGTTGTATGCTTTTTTCCTGGCAGAAACCTTTCAAAGAGGCATTTAATGCTGACAATGTTAAGGACTGTCTACACGTGCTTTTCATAACATTTAAGCCAATGTGCAACAATCAAATCACTCGATAAATCGTTTCACCACAAAATCCTTATACAAATGTTTGATCAGTTATTTGGCGATATGCAAAAGAAGCAAGAAGAGATGAAAAACAAGCTTGCTTCGATAAAAATAGATCATACCATTGATGAATCTATAACCATTTCGTTAAATGCCAATAAGGAGATTATAAATATAAGCATACACAAAGAGTTGACAAATAGAGAACAACTGGAAGACCTCCTTGTCGTTGGATTGAATGAGGCATTGCAAAAAGCAGAAGAAGTACAAGTCAAAGAAAGTCAATCGTTATTGGGTGATATTATGCCAGGAGGATTAGATAATTTATTTAGCAAATGAAGAAAGGGTTTTTAGTTTTCCTTGTCATATGTCTATATGGAATGGTTGGTAATGCACAAATACCCACTGTATTCAATGTAGATTTTAACAACTGTGACGAAATAGATTCTGATGCAAACAGAATGGGAGTATTTGGTGGCAATCCGCAATGTGATTGTGGTGTAGATGGCATGGCATTCCGTTTTGATGGAGTAGCTGATAGTATTGGATATACGGACAATATCGAACGAATCCTCAATCAGGACTTTGCGTTAAGCTTCTACTTTTTTATTGAGAATCTTACAAGCTCCAATCAATCTATAGATTTAATATCTTTTGGAGATGAAGGCTGTGTAAGAGATTCTTCCCTGACCGTTAGATATATTCCACAGAGTAATAGTATACGAACGGAGATTTCCATCAACAACAGCATTTTCTTTCCAATGATTGGTGAAGTACCAGCAGGCCCTTGCTGGAATTATGTTGTCATCAATAAAAATGACGATCGTTTGGAGTTGTATGTCAATAATGAACTTGTAGATGAACAAGAACAGTTTGATAGAAATTTTAGATTCAAACCGGACGGTATATTTTCTGTTGCTGCAAGTCCATGTATTAGTACGTTTACAACTAGGTTTCAGGGCTTGATCGATGAGATTAGATTGTATGACAGAGTACTGGAAGAAAATGAAGTTATTGCATTAAATCTGAATCCAGATCAAATCATCACTCCTGATCAAACAATTTTTATTGGTGAATCTTTACAAATTGAAACTGGAAATAGTTGTACCAATTCATTTACATGGAGTCCCCAGCTAGGACTCGATGACCCATCTAGCAGATCGCCAGAAGCAAGTCCGGCAGAAACAACAACCTATCAATATTCAGTTGATTTTGGTTTATGTTCCAGTAGAGATAGTATTCGAATTAGCGTGGTTGATCCCACCGTGGCCAGATGTGATCAGTTGCTTTTGCCTAATGCATTCACACCAAATGATGATAATCGCAACGACGAGTTTGGAATCAGCAATGATTTTATCATCCAAGAGCTGCTAAGCTTTCAGGTCTTTAGCAAATGGGGCGAAAAAATGTTTGAAACTAACTCTGTTGACGAAAAGTGGGATGGAACATTTGATGGAGAAGCATTGAATCCTGGTACATTTTTATATCGGGTAGTCTACACGTGTTCAGGTGAAGAATTTAGTGCATCAGGGAGCTTTGTCTTGATTAACTAAATAAGTATAAGCAAATACAACAAATTCCAAAATCCATTCAATGAGACGAACCAGTTTATCATTATTTGCAAAAATAAAAGGTACTAATGATTGTACAAACCTATCTTCTGCTGATTTCAATGGTTGTGTTCAGCTCCTGTGTTCATAATGAAGACATACGTACCATTGCAAAAAGCACAACACTTCCAACTCCAGTAGGAATACAAACAACTGACCAAATAGCAGAATACATCCGGAATATCTATCAAGATAAAAATGGAAATTTTTGGTTTGGTACAAATGGATATGGTGTTGCCCATTATAATGGAGATAGTATTTCTTACTTCTCTAATGCTCAAGGTTTTGATGGCCATCAAATTACAGGCATAACAGAAGATCTGGACAAAAATATTTGGTTTGCTACGGATAAGGGAGTTGTGAAATATGACTTGTCAAGTAAACGTGAAGATGGAAATCGTATTACGAATTATTCGAATCTTTTGTTATTCGAGGGGAAGCGATTTTGGAGTGTTTATGCTGATCGTAGTGGTAATATTTGGGCAGGTTCAACAACAGGTATTTATCGATTTGATGGCACAAGTTGGGAGCTGTTTAAACTCCCCTTAGCTGAGAAAGTAACTGGCAGCTTTATCACCAAAGGAACATCATGGTCCATCATTGAAGATCGAGCTGGCAACATGTGGTTTAGTACAAATGGTTATGGTGTCTTTAAATACAATGGTCAGTCATTTGTCCAATATGATGAAGAAGATGGTCTTGCTGGTAATAGTGTTGATCAGATTTTAGAAGACCGAAATGGGAATTTCTGGTTTGGAACCCGATTTGGTGGACTCAGCAGATTTGATGGTGAGCATTTTGTGAACTATACACATAATGATAGTATCGGAAATAATGAAGTTTGCGTCATTTACGAAGATCGGAAAGGGGATATCTGGTTTAGCTCTGAAGGCTTTGGGGTATATCGATACTCCTTGACGGCACAACCAATTGGTGGAGAATCCTTTACCAATTACAGTCAACATGAAGGTCTTGGTGTAAGAGCTGTACAAACAATTTTTGAGGATAGGGAAGGGCGATTGTGGGTAGGTGGAGGCGGAGGTCTTTATCGATATGATCCATTAAGCGAACAGATAGGTGGTAAATCCTTCATCAATGTCACAAAGAAAGGACCCTGGAAATAAGACATTAGTAGCATACATATTTGAAAAAATCTAAATGATAAGTCCAAATTTTTGTGTACTTGCCCTGATTTAGAACGTCTTTTGTG
>CAYNMW010000260.1:0-5064 GCA_964398295.1 uncultured Saprospiraceae bacterium
AAATGAGACCTCTCGTATCAAGACAACAAGTGGTTGAAACCACTTGGACTTAATAATCTGTATTGATCATCTTTTTTATTAAGTCCAAGGTACTTCTCAGCCAAAGGCTGATCGACCTTTGGTCGGAGTGCCTTGTGTTTAAATGAGACCTCTCGTATCAAGACAACAAGTGGTTGAAACCACTTGGACTTAATATTAATGATAACTGAACCATAAACCTGAGACACTTTAATACATGAAAAATAGAGACAAAAAAAAAGCGCAAGAATATCAATCCTTACGCTTTTCATTTATGTTTTAAATGATTTACTAATCTAGTTTCACCATTTTTCTTGTTTCACTAAATGATCCAGTTTCCAGTCTATAATAGAGAACACCGCTTGACACAGCCAATTGCTTGTCAAGTTGGATAGAGTGTTTGCCTTCAGTATAGAAGGTGTTTTGTTGATATACTTCTTTTCCTTCAATGTTGAATACACTAAGATTTACTGATCCAGCTTTATCCAAGTCAAAGTCTATAGTCGTTTGCTCGCTGAATGGATTTGGTTGATTCTGGTATAGTCTAGTGGAGATGTCTCCAGATCCTATGACCAATTCTATAGCGTATGTTTCGTCCTCTATGCCAACATAAGCTTCTGAGCTTAGAATTGTTTCATTCAAGGATAAAGATTTGCTGAGGTCTACATCTTTAGTCGCATCAAATACCAAGCTAAATAAAACTGTATTGGATTCTACTTGAAGCATTTCTGGTGAGAACCACAACATAGAGAGGCTTTCTTCTTTAACGCCAATATTTGTTTCGTCAACATCAATGGCTCCAGCAATGACTGAGTTAAAATTAAGTCCGCTGTGATTTAAACCAAACTGATAGCCAGAAATCTGATTGAAGTTGTGAGCCGTTATGTCAACAACAACTTGAGTCCCTTCTGGAATTGTTTCATTTTCAGTATTGAATGTAAGCAGACCAGATGATCTGGTTTTAGTTGCTCCAAATGACTGATTAACATCTCCTATTCGTATACCTACGAAATTTTCTGACATCTGGTTATCCTGTAGATTTTGCAGTTCTATATTTTCTGCAAATGGCCAAGGATTTGTAGGATCAAAAAATGATTGAGATTCGTCTACAAATACCCAAGATTCCGAATTTCTAAGATCCTCTGTTATACCTAGTACCAGTCGTTTTAATTCTGCCAAATCAACTGCACTTATTCTTTGGTCACCTGAGACATCTGCAGCTAAAATGGTAAACGGATTATCGAATTCTGCTAATTCAACAATATGTCTGGAAATCAGAACTAAATCCAATGTTGACACACCAGCCATAAAATCTCCTGCTTTAGATGGTTGGATGTCATAATCCTCACCTATTGGGTTGTTCGCGAAAGCGTAAGAACCATCCTGATCTGTCTGAGTGCTAAATGGGAATTCACTTGAAGCATTCGAAGAAAGTGTAACCAATACATCTTCTAACATGACATCGTAGTATGTATTTATCTGTCCACCAATCATTAAACCAGATCCCACTTCTTCTTCCATTTCTTCCTCCTCTTCTTCTTCCTCTCCAAATTCTCCACAAAGATTACCGTTATCTGCGAGAATAATTCCGACAGTACAAAAATCACCATTACCAACTTCGTCCCATACATACACATCCAATTCCTCAAAACTGGTGAAGTCTGCACAATTGAAAGTTAGTCCTGTTTGCGTATCAAATCCGGCTTCACCTGGTTGAATTGGTGTTTCACCAGTTCTTACAATAGTGAATCTCAAATCGTCAACATCTGTACAATTATCAAAACTACCAAAGTCAAATTCGGCACCCCATACTGTGACAGTTCCATCGTTAGCCATAAAAGCTGTCGTCAAACCCGCTACACAGAAAGGTGTAGGTGCTTGCTGGTCACCGAAGGTCACAACAGTTTGCGCACTTGACACATTGCCGCATCCATCAGTCACATTCCACGTAATGATGTGAATATCTCCAGGACTTCCTACTTGTGAGTTCATTGTAGCTTCTGATCCTCTAACTGATCTGCTTGCAACAACAACACCATTACTACTTACCGTAATTTGCCATTGCAACAACTCCGATCCTGTCATTTCACCGCCACAAAAATCACTAGCGGAAGCGGAAATTACATCACTACCAAAGCAGTCCGTTGGATCATCTTTAGTTGTAGCACCGCCCGAGGTATTCACAACATAAGTTGAAGGAGCATCTATCTCTGGATTCGTATCATCATTAACAACGATAATTTGATCATAGGTATAGAAACCATCTCTATCAAAACTCGTGTATCTGAAGTATACTGGATCACCAATATTTTCTGAAAATTGAGGACAGCCTGGAGCATTATCTTCAAACTGAACCCAGTCTTCGACTGCTTCAAAACTATCGTTGGCGCTATCGTTTTCATCGTCCACACCTGTTCCGTTTGGATCAAATGTACACCAGTCAACCAAGGTCCAACTTCTTATAATCTTCAAGCAGGCATCACTAGCTAAAATAGTATCAGATTCCATGGAGAATCCTATTAATCCACATTGTGTATCACACCAAACCGGTATTTCATCAGTTTCGCCAGGCACACATGAGAATGCTTCACCCATATTGATGGTTTGCGGAGACTCAATGATTTCTCCATCTGCTCCTAATTCAATATTAACTCCTTGAATGGAATTGCCGTCGTAATTTCTTGGCCATTTTATTGTATTCGGATCAAATGCTGTACTTGATTCAACACTTATGATTTGTGTACAAAATGGATCTCCTGATGAGAATCCTCCACTTGCATCCAAATCGATAAACCATTCTCTAACCGTTTGTCCACCAGCACATACATTGTTTGCTCTATTCTCACTTAACAATTCTACTTCGAATGCGTTCTCTCTTTCACAAGATGCACCTATCATAACTGGAGTTGATAGAAAATCTCCATCAACACAGGAGATTACTTGGTCTTCGCATAGTAATATTGGTGCAGAAGCGTCAACGACTTCTACTTCTACAATACATTGATTGACATTACCTTCTTCGTCCTCTACAAATAAAATAACGGAAACTACTTGTCCGAAATCATCACAGCAGAAACGAACAAAATCGCCTGCAACAGAAATCTGTCCAATATTTACGCCATTTGCATCACAATCATCTTTACCAGCTGGAGAACCAAGATCAATACTTGAGGATAGTGGTGCACAAGTTTCTGGTGCAAAACCAACGATTTCATCTCGGCAATCTCTTACAACATTTCTCCAATCCTCTAATCGAACAACGCTTAAGGTTACTTTGCCACATCCACTATCATGACTCCCTTCATCAAATACATCTGCATATACTGTTGCGATTCCAAATTCATCTGCAGTGCCAGTCAGTGATACTTGAATAGAAGTTTCGCATATCGGAACTGGTGGTACATCATCAGTAATGATTACATTAAATGTAACAGTGGTTTCGTTACCACAATCATCCGTAACAATCCCTGCAACGGAAATTGGGCTTTGACCCAACCAAAGATCTACCAAGAATCCATTATTTACAACTCCTTCGTCAGCAAGAAATCTAACATTTGGGTCATCATCGCAATTGTCAATAACATTTAATTGTGGTAGGGCTAAAACAGCACTACATGCCCAAGGCTCTATACTAGTGTTTACATCACTAAGTACAGTTACTGGTACAAATTCACCATTCACCAATTGTACAACTTCAGGTGCTGTTACATCTATTATTTCTATTGATTGTCTTCCAGTTATGGTTACATCTGAATTACACCAATCAATGAGATTCCACGTACGGATAATCTTTTGACCTTGTCCACAAGCATCAAATTCTATATCTGAGAAACCTGACAAGACATTACATACTCTATCTACTATAGGTACCATTGGGTTCGTTTGGCCAATTGTATCTAACTGGACTGTAATGACATCTTCGAATACTTTATCTACAATTGTTTTTAATACCCACAATTCTTCTCCGTTGATTATCTCTTTAATCATGGTATCACGCAATATCTGTCCTACAACAACTTGGCTTGTATCTAGTGAACTGACAATATTCAAAACGGTGTCGTGTTGATCTATATAGAATGGATATGCCGAAGCAGTAGATCCCTCATGAGCTAGAATAGAAGCAGGAGAACCAAATTCAAAATTAACAGGTGATTGTCCCTCTGGGGTTTGGATATTACTCAGGTAATCGCAATCCAAAGTAATGTCATCAGGAAAGCTAAAGGTACCATCAGTGATATCAAGTCGAATGGTGGTGTATCGCTGGGTCAAAATATCTACTGTTGATATTTGTCCGTGCAAAATGACTTTGCCTGAATAGCTTATGGTGACAACTTCGCCATCTGGGCTACAGATATCACCTGTTCGTGTTTCTTCAACTCTTAAATCTCCTAATAAATCTGGACCACAATTTCCAAATGCAGCAATTGCATCTTCTGGTGTCACCAAACTTGATGGAACAACTCCTTGCGGACTGCACCAAAGGGTACAATCAGCTGGTATTGAGCCATCTTCTGTTAAAGCACATGGTGAAAATAGTTGAGGTATAATATTAGCTTCTACTATAATTGAACCCCAGCAAGAATTTCCTCCGCAGCTTATTTGATAGTTGACAGTATTGCCAGCATCTTCTGCAGTTAGGAATCCTTCTCTTAAAAAATTATCATGTTCGTCGAATAATCGGATCGTATAATCACCAGGTGCTGGTGCCTCTAAAAGTTGATCAGGAGTCAGTTCCAATTCACATGCAATATTCAAACTAATTTGAAGATCGCCATTACACACTAATTCATCACACACATCTTGCGAAAAGGAAAAAACTGAAAAAAGCATGAAGACCAATAATGGCAATATGGCTAATTTCAAGCTGGAAGTTCTGGGAATTACATTCATCATCTCAGGGGATTACGTCTAAAAAATTTAAAGGCATTAGGTACAAAACATTAAAACCTACATGAAAACCTAGCACCTAAAATACTGTAAATTCATATAAGTTAAAATGAATTTTATATTAAATTGTAAATCAACAAAATATATATAATCAAATAT
>CAYNMW010000261.1:0-5039 GCA_964398295.1 uncultured Saprospiraceae bacterium
AATAGTTTGCGTAGAGGTAGATAATGGTTAAACGGCTTTGCATTTTCGCTTCAGGTACAGGCTCTAATGCGCAAAAAATCATCGACTTTTTTAGACATCGGAGAGATGTTGAGGTAACAATAATTGTCTCCAACAAAGCTACAGCAGGTGTATTGTCAATAGCAGAAACTGAAGGAATCAAGTCTCACATTCTAGGAAAACACGAATTGTCATCAGAAGAATTTGTCCAGCGTTTACAAGAACTACAGATTGATCTCATCATCCTTGCTGGTTTCTTAAAGCTAATTCCTCAAAACCTTATCCAAGCATTTCCCAATCAAATTGTCAACATCCATCCTGCCCTATTGCCAAAATATGGCGGCAAAGGAATGTACGGCATGCATGTCCATAAAGCGGTAAGAGCCAACAATGAATCAAAGACTGGGATCACTATTCACTATGTTAATGAACGATATGATGAAGGGGAGCATATTTTTCAGGCTAGTTGTGAAGTGTTGCCGGAAGATACACCTGAGATGATCGCTAAAAAAGTGTTGGCATTGGAGCATAGTAATTTTGCGAAGGAGATAGAAAGTATGTTGTTTAATTAGGTCTCTGTACACAACTGGTCAATCCATTACTTAAAAGTTTAACAAGGAACACAAGATGTCTAAATACTTAACTGGTATTTCTGCTTACAACTGTTTTTTTATTTTTACCTTAACCTAATTATTGATTAGACTTAATTACACTTTACAAAAAACTATTTATGGTAAGGAGAATTACAAATTTTACAATTGCAGTCATTTGTTGCTTTTGCATCACAACTCAATCTTTCACTCAATTTGCTTGGAGCGTCTCAGATGATGAAACAGGTTCCTTTTTTTTAAATTATGCTACTTTAACTGACGAAGGTCAAACTTTAGTTTTCTCTTTTGGCAATGTATCTATTCTCGATCCTGAAGGTAATCTTGAAAACTCATTTAATCTTCCTGTAGATATACTAGGTGATTGTATTTACAGCAGTTATGAAGACGGTGTCATTGAGGTAATCCAATTTGCTGGCGAGTCATCAACTAAATCTATCGTTGATTTAGATGGTAATTTACTTTCTTCTGAGTCCATTCCTCGTGCTGATGCAGGTTGTTTTAGATCAGTTCTTAAAATGAGTGAAAACTATTATCTCTTATTAGATTTCAGAAACACAACTATTCAGATTTATGACATTCGCGAAGGTGTTATACTAAATCTCAACAATGTTCAACATTGTGATTTTAATGAAAACTATTTTGTCACAACTCAACAATTTAATAATCCACCAGAGCCTATCCTTACCTATTGGCGCTTAGAAGATTTTGACGCTAGGAGTGAGTATATTATACCGGCAGCTGATCAAATCTGGTTAGATGATTTCAATATTGTCAATGTAAGAATATATGATGATCAGAATTTAGCTAAGACAGACCTAATACAAAGCTATGATATCTTAGGAAATTTAGTTTCTGAAAATCAGCGAGAATATGAAAATGATATTATCGAAACTACAAATGGATCAATTATTCAAAACTTTAATCAAGTAGATGAAAGCTGCCAGTATGGTATAATTATAGGTGATGGAAGTGCTTCTTTTATTTCAGGCGACCCAAATGAATTAATGACAGTAACACCTTTAGACCATCGATTCAGATTAAACTTTAGGTCAGAAACTAAATTTAATAACGATGGTTCAATTAGTGTGAATCAATCTGGTGATGCTATTATACAATTATTTGACAGGGTGCATCGAATAAACAATATTTGCGGACTTCAAAATGCTTCTGACAACAATGAAGAAGAATCAGAGGAAAATGAAGAAAGTGATAGTGAACAAGAAACTGAAGAAACTCAAGCAGCAGCCTTCGACATTTACCCTTGGCTAAACCAAGCCTTATCTGGGAGTTGCAATAATCTAACATTCGAGATTTACGAAACAGCAGCTGCAACTTTTGTCTACCTTCCAGATGGTCGTTTGTTCGCAGATGATGGTACACTTTTTTGTACTGATTCCCCTTCACTGGATTGCCGCTCATTTTATAATGTTGGTAATGTAAGCTCTACATTGAATTGTGCTGGCGCAAATCAAGAAGAGAATATGGAGGAAGATGATGAAAGCGATGATGAAGATGATAATGACAATAATGAGCAGGAAGAGACTCAAGATGATGCTCAAATCAATGATGCCATCAGTCAATACGAATGGCTTACAGATGTCGATCTTTCCGGTTCTTGCGAGATTGAAGAATACGATTTAGGTGCATTTGCGTTTATCTATGTCATTACCGAAGAAAATGGTACTCTTTATTTTGATGATGGCACATTCTTTTGTCAAAGTACAGCTACCAATGATTGCAGAGCGCTATACAATTTGAGTGAAGGACAAATCACCAATACCTTTTCTTGTGGCTCCTCATCAGATGAAGGAGGTGATAACGATGAAGACAACAATGGCGATGAAGGCAATGATGGTCAAAATAGTTCTGACGCATTATTTGCCGACTATAATTGGCTGAGCTCAGTCATTTCTCCCGATTGTAATTCAGGTACAGTCACTGAATATATATCTGGAATATTCACGTTCATCTTGATTGAAACGGAAACATCGACAGACTTATATTTCCAAGACGGTACATACTATTGCAATCAAACAGCAACATTTAATTGTTTAGAAATATATGGGTTAACAGAAGTTGGCAGAACATTCTCTTGTGGCGATGGTGCTCAATTGACGGAGAGCAGATCATTTAATGGCTCATTGGAGAATGTCACTATTTATCCTAATCCATTTACTAACGAGATCAATATTTCAATCCCAACGGACAATGCAACAGTTGAGATTTTTACAGCTGATGGTAAGTACATCAAACAATACCGACAAGTAAATCAGGGGGCATTGTCTGTTGATTTATCGACATTCCAACAAAACCTTTACTATGTAAGAATTACTAATGGGGACAGGAGTATAACTGAGAAGGTGATTAAGATTTAAAATGTGATTATGTATCACGAACACTATTATTACGACTATTTAGAAAACTATATCCATAATGGAATTGCTTAGAACAAAACAACTTTTACTCATCGCAATTATGTTTAGCCAAGTCTCTTTTTGCTTTGCTCAAAATGCAGATTATGCCATCAGAGATAGTATTGATACTGAACAAATCGTATTTTTTGAGGATGGCCAAGTGTTATACATTGGTTTTTGGAAATCGGTACTTCGAAATATCGCTGGGGAACACATCAAAACGATAGAGTATCCAGATTCTTGGATAGCAGATTGCACATCTAAATATTATGATGACGGCCTCATTAAACACCTTGACTTGACTTTCTTTAATCGTCTACAAAGTATTGACCTTGACGGAAATCTTCAGTCTAGTCAAAACCTAAGTCCAAACCTCACTGATGGATGCTTACACCAAGCATCCGTAGAACAATTAGATGAGAACACTTTGTTCTTAACCGATAGGTTTTCCAAGATATCAGCAGAATTGAACTTAGAAGAGATGACATTTACACAAGATGAAAATGTTAGGCTTCAGATTCTGAATGATCATATCATTAGAACATATGAGGACATTTGGTCTGTGGAGCCAAAGCTATCATTTGAAGGAGATGGATTCACATTGGAAAGCAATTTTTTAAATGGTAATTTCTGGTTCTCCGCACCAAATCAAATCAATTATGTCATTACGGAAGAAGGAAACCAAGATGGAGATCAATTATTAGTGGAGAGATTTCACGCTAACAGTAGAACAGTAACGACCATTGAGAGAACATATACAGAACCTTTTCGATTAGATCAATCCCAAATCATCACACAAATGCATGGACAATTCAATAGCAGTTGCCAATATTCAGCATTTTTCTTCAGGGGTTTTATGCGCATATTTTATGGTGATCCGACCCAATCTATGAATTCTATTTTACTTGCAAACAACTTCGATAACCAACGTTCCATTAATGCTAATGTGAATATATACACAAGTAATACAGGAGATATGATCGTTGATATAGGAAGCACACAAATTGGATTTCCTAATCTTTGTGGACAAAATGAAATCGTTGTTTCTGACCCAATCGATCCCAATTTTGCAAAGTTCTCCGGGGGCATTGAAGGCAGAGGAACCTTTGACTGTGAGCACATGCCAGAGTTTTCGTATGAAATAAGTGGAGAGTATGCACCTGGAGATACCGATATTCCTGGTAGAACTGAACTGATTGACCCAGGAAGTGAATTTGAAGCAATTTTTGGTATTGAGCCTAACCCTCAGAATATTGAAATAGAAGTAGCTGGATTTTTTGGTGCTATCGGTTCTCCCATAACAAACGCTGTATTCACCACCATAGACTTTGATGCCGTTGTGCCAGCCAACCAACTAGGTATTGTCATTACAGATATTGAGCAAGATCAGGTGATTATAAGTGCATTGGACGAATTTGGCGAGGAGGTACCGGTTTCTGTTATAGCCAATTGGTTTCAAGCAGCATATTTAAGTGCAGACACCTTTGGAGACGCTATTGAACCTTTTTGGGACCGAGATGCAGGTGCATTAGTTGGTGATTTTGCCCAATCAAGAGAACTACAAACTAATTATGTTTCTGACTTACCAGATAATGAAAGTACTAGAGCATGGTTTTTGGTAGATGTCCCCATCACACAATTAAAATTTACTTCGCAAGCTTTAGGAATAGCACCAGATGACCCTTCGATGCACTTTGTACTTACATCACAATGTGTTGCTGAAGAAGTTGTAGAAGATGAAGATGAAAATGGAGATGAAGATGAAGAGGAAAATGGAGATGGAGAGGAAAATGGAGATGGAGAGGAAGATGGAGATGGAGATGGAGATGGAGATGGAGAGGAAGTTGAAGAGGAAGTTGAAGAGGAAGAAGAATCAGCAAGCAATGTACTTGACCCTGCAATCGAATTATATCCATGGCTTGCATCAATTCTTACAGACATAGATTGTGAAGGTATACTTGTTGAAGAATATGATTTTGTAGCATTTGCTTACATA
>CAYNMW010000262.1:0-5011 GCA_964398295.1 uncultured Saprospiraceae bacterium
TAATTAACATTGTTACCAACACATTATACCGCTATTAAACATTCGATCTTTTATGTTTGAGAGCTTTATTATGATTATCAACATGATTAACAGTATGTTCATATCTTTGTGTTGATAAATATGAAGCTGTTTTTGACTGGCATATTTAGCCTAGTATTAGTCGTTTCTGTCAGAAAAATAAAAGACCTTTGAGTTATGCAAACTGAGGTTGTAAATGAAGGAGGGTTTGAGTACATGGAAACTAATGGAGGGGAGCATGACGTTTTAATGCTTCATGGTCTGTTTGGTTCTATGAGTAACTTCAAATATTTGATTGACGAATTTGGAGATAAGTTCAATATCATCGTTCCAATTTTACCAATTCTAACAGCTCCTAAGGAGGAGGTTGGGTTGGATGGATTATTGAAATTCATCAATGGGTTTGTAAACTATAAAGGATTTCAAAATTTGCATGTTCTGGGAAATTCTTTAGGAGGACATTTAGCACAAATTTTTGCCTTAGCAAATCCAGGTAAAATTAAATCTTTAATACTTACTGGGAGTTCAGGACTATTTGAAAATCCGATGGGGAGTTCCTGGCCAAGAAGAGAGAGCTACGATTACGTTAAGGGAAAAGTAGAATCAACTTTCTTTGATCCAAAAATGGCAAAAAAGGATATGGTCGATGAAGTGTATAGGATTGTGAACGACAGAGCTAAGGTAATACGGATTGTTATCACTGCTAAATCTGCTCTTCGTCATAACTTAGCGGATAAACTTCACGCTATCATGAGCCCTACCCTATTGGTCTGGGGCAAACAAGATGAAATTACCCCACCATTTGTTGCAGAGAAATTTGAAGAACTTTTACCAAATTCTACACTGGTATTTCTTGATGAATGTGGACATGCTGCAATGATGGAACAACCATTAGCATTCAATAGTGCTTTTGGATCATTTATGGAACAATTTTAGATTACTAATAGTAGATATTTCAGATTTAGGAAGTTTTACTTTTAGTATACTATGAAGTACGTTTCAATAGCTGTATTTTTTTTTCTGCACATTCACCTACTCTGTGGACAAGAAGACGATAGACCCAACATTATTCTGATTGTAACCGATGATCAGAGATGGGATGGACTTGGATTTGCAGGCAACGATATTATTCAAACACCTCATCTAGATAAATTAGCATCACAATCGACTTATTATTCTAATTCATTCGTTACTTCTCCTATTTGTGCAGCAAGTAGAGCCAGTCTTTTGACAGGACATTATGAAAGGACGCATAAGTATACTTTTGAAACAGAACCTTTGCATGAAGCATTTGTCAATCTTTCATTTCCTAAGCTATTAAAAGATAGTGGTTATCAAATGGGTTTTTTTGGAAAATTAGGTGTTCGATTAAGCGCTCGAGCGCAGAAGAGTATGTTTAATAAAATCAAGAAGTATGCGATTAATGGATATTTTAGACTGACTGGGGAGTCTAGAGATGAACATATACATCTCACCGATCTTACAACTGATGATGCAATTGACTATATAAGTGAAAGAAATAGAGATGAACCATTTTGTGTAGTAATAAGTTACAATGCTCCGCATGCTGATGATGATACATCACAACAATATTTTTGGCCAGAAAGAAATGATCATTTGTATCGGGATATTACTATACCTAACCCAGCCAGAATTAATGAAATTCAGTTCAAAAAGTTGCCACCAGTACTTAAAGACAGCTTAAGTATGAATGTTATAAGATGGCGATGGCGATTTGATACAGAAGAAAAGTATCAAGAAATGGTTAAAGGGTATTATAGATTAATAAGTACTATTGATGATAATATTGGAAAATTAAGAGATGTGCTTCTTCAGGAGAATCTAGCAGATAACACAATTATCATTTTCACCAGCGACAACGGCTATTTTCTAGGGGAACGGAATCTAGCAGGAAAATGGCTGATGTACGAAAATTCTCTACGAGTACCTTTATTCATATATCAGCCAAATGTTAGTGCTAGTAAGTCTAATTCAATGGCTCTGAATATAGACCTTGCCCCTACCATTTTATCATTTGCTGGAGTACAAATTCCTTCTAAAACAGTAGGTAGAGACTTAATGAATGAAAGTGGTGATTTAAGAAGAGAATTTATGTGCGAACAATTATATAAAATCAAAACCATCCCAAGAAGTGAAGGTTTTAGAACAACCAAATGGAAATATTTAAGATACCTTGATCCACCAAATAGTGAAGAGTTGTATTATCTTTCAAGTGATCCAATGGAAGCAACCAATCTCGTAGATGATCCAAAATTTAATCATTTTATAAAACAACTTAGGGACAAAGTTGATGATAGGATTTTGAATCTTGATAATTTATATGACGAGATTACAAAAGATAAACTATAAGCTAGTAATATTTCTCTATAAATTGGAACACATACATTCGATTACAAACGGTTAAGGTTTGATTACCTTTTTCTTCTCTGCTCGTTTGGCTCTCTGCATTGGATTTTCTCTTGTGGATTGACCTCTAGCCATTTGTTTCTGTTTAAAGATTTCAAATCTGCTTGCCCCTTCTTGTTTTGGTGGATAGTGATTATTTGAAGTATCTGTGTCAGCAGTTTCTTGGTATGGATCTAGTGTAATTTGTTTTACTTCTTTATCTGTTGGGATAATTTTAGTCACTTTATTGTTATTCATTTTCCATATTTCTGCAGGAAAACGTTTGATTTCAGAAGTCCCATCCATATAATCAAATTGGAGAACAAGAGGCATGACTAGCCCGCCTTTGTTCTCAAAAGTGATTTCATAGAAATTTTGATCAGCTTCCATGACAGCCTTTTCTTCAGGAGAAAGATTGTTAATGAATGCTTCATATTCTTCTCTATCAATATCATCTACATCATATGCATCATAAGTAGAGTAAAAATCAATAATGCTATTATCTATCTCTTCTTGAGTCTGTGGTATTTCAGTTTTATTTCGTTCTTTGGAAATATCAGGTAACCCTCGAGCCGCTTTTAATTCTGCAGATCTTTCGTCAGGACTTTGCGAATTAGCTTTGAAAAAATTAACGGAAGCCATGCTCACATCGACATTTTCATTTGTATAAAACCATCCTCTCCAAAACCAATCTAGATCAACACCAGATGCATCTTCCATTGTACGGAAGAAGTCAGCAGGAGATGGATGTTTGAATGCCCAACGATTGGAGTATTCTTTGAAAGCATAGTCAAAAATTTCTCTTCCCATAACAGTCTCTCTTAGAATGTTAAGAGCAGTTGCTGGTTTACCATAGGCATTGTTGCCAAATTGAGGAATGGATTCTGAATTGGTCATAATCGGAACAATGTTGGATTTGTCACCACCCATATAGTTGACTATGTTTCTAGCAGGACCTCTTCTATGTGGCCACGTTCTGGACCATTGTTGTTCGGCAAGATATTGAGTAAATGAATTCAATCCTTCATCCATCCATGTCCATTGCCTTTCATCTGAGTTAACAATCATAGGAAACCAGTTATGTCCTACTTCGTGAATGATGACTCCGATATGACCGTACTTCATTCGTTGAGAATATGTATCATCATCTGAGCATCTTCCATAGTTAAATGCCATCATTGGATATTCCATACCCATATCCCCATCAACTGACCAAGCAACTGGATAAGGATAATCAAATAAATAGTGTGAATACCACTTAATTGTATGAGCAACTGCTTTAGTAGAGTATTTAGACCATAGGCAATCGCCTTCTTTAGTCCACATTGACTGTGCCATCACAGTTCTGCCGTCATTCATTTTCACACCAAGTGCATCCCAGATAAATCTTCGTGAACTAGCAAAGGCAAAATCTCTGACATTATCAGCTTTGTAGTGCCAAGTTTGTTTCTTATTAGATCGAGATTCTGATCTGTTTTCTGCTTCTTCTGGAGTAGAGATTAATACGGGATGGAGCTCTGCATTTTTAGCATCTGCCAATCTGTTTCGTTGCTCCTGTGTCAGGACTTTGGAGGGATTTTGCAATTCTCCGGTTGAGGACACCAGATGATCTGAAGGGACAGTAATTTTCACATCATAATTCCCAAATGTTAGAGCGAACTCTCCCCTACCTAAAAACTGTTTGTTTTGCCAACCCTCTTTATCATCATACACACATAATCTTGGAAAGAACTGTGCGATACAATACACATTATTGCCATCATCAAAAGGTTCATAACCAGATCTACCGCCTAGTTCGTTGGTATTATTAATGTTATACCACCATTTGATATTAAATGTAAAGGATTGTCCATTCTGTAACTTACCAGGCATATCTACTCTCATCATTGTGTTATTGATGAAATAATTTAATTCATTGCCCCTACTATCTGTTACGTAGTCAATATTAAATCCACCTTCAAAAGTAGGTTGAATTCTATTTAATTGCCTCAAAGACATCTGATCGTTGACGCTGTTATTGCTTACGGCATGTGTAGCAGATTCTTTTGATCGAACGTTTTGATCCAATTGCAACCACAAATAAGTCAATTCATCAGGAGAGTTATTGTGGTATGTTATTGTTTCTTCACCAGAGAGAACTTCGTTGTCATCATCAATTTCGATATTCATGACATAGTCTGCTTGTTGCTGCCAATATTCATGCCCAGGCGCTCCAGAAGCAGTTCTATAACTATTAGGTGTAGGTAGCTCGTTGGCTAACTGTTTGAATTTGCTAGTGTTCGTATTTTCTTGTGCATAGATAAGTGAACCAAAACACAATAAGCACAGAAGGAAAGACAGAAGGAATTGATTATTTCTCATAGAGACAAAATTTAAGATCAAAGTAAAAACTTCTTAGTGAGACAAAGGAATAAGAGGGTATAATTATTGTTCCACGTGGAACAATTGTGTGTGTCGAGGAATATATTAGGTGAGAATGTTCCACGTGGAACATTATTGAATGCTTGTGAGAATAGAAAAGAACCAGATTTTACTGAGGATTGGTAGGTGAGAATGTTGTCTCATATGAGACCTGAGGCAAAGGTCT
>CAYNMW010000263.1:0-4941 GCA_964398295.1 uncultured Saprospiraceae bacterium
CGCTCGGAATGACAGTATACAAAGGGCAGATAATCAGTCAGTTATAAAGTTGTCATGGATAGCGCAGCCATAGGCGGAGTCGAAGGATAAATTATGCTAAGTAGTCACATTTCGACCTTGCGGAGAAATCTAATGTTGTTATACGATCTCTCGACGGCACATATCAATAATTGTTGTGCTTGCCGTAATCTATATTCCTAATTACTACCTTCGTTTTGACCTTGAAAAATTTCAAAACCCACTTCTGGCAACTAGGGAAAATATCACTTCCTTTAACCTTAGCTACTGCTTCGTCGACTATTTTGGTGTTTATAGATAGTCTATTTGCGACAAGGGTTTCTATAGAATCTTACGAGGCTGTATTTTTGACATTGCCTATCATGGGAGTAGGGATGGGAATTGGAATTGGATTGTCAGCAGCCATAGCAGATTTGATATCAAAAGAGAAAATGCTGTCTAATATCAAACGTTTAGTCGCAGCAAGTTTTCTCCTTGCATTTTTAAGTGTAACCCTCTTTTTATATGTATCCATCTTTCACCTGGAGATGATAGAACAAGTAGCAGGTTTGGCAGATTTGGACCAAGAATCTCGTATACCGATTGAATTTAGAAAATATTGGAAGGTTATATTATGGACTTTTCCAATGCAGATTTTATTCGCATTATCCATTCAGTATTTGACTATCCTGGAGAAGCAAAAGGAAGGTATCTATATCGTTCTCATGCTCATCATACTTAATGTAATATTAGACTACAGCTTTACACAGGTTCTATCGTGGGGTGTTGAAGGCTTAGCCTATTCGACGATGGGTGTATTTTCAGCAGGGGTGCTCGTAAGCATCATCCCGCTTAGACGAGATGCGTATTTCCAATCTCCTTATCCTCCTATTTTTGATCGAGCATTTGCATCCGAATTTGGTAGAATCACAATGCTCACCTTTCTAATTTTTCTAACCCTTGTCATATTTAGTATTGCAGGGATTTATCTCAATAAGATGGCTCTTACACTTTCAACGGCTTCTCTTGTAGCCTATGCGGTCTTTCGCCAAGTGATGGAAGTAATCATATTAGCAACTCGAGGATTGTCTGGAGGTTTTATCATTTATCTGGGTAATGCAATCAGAGATCGGTCCACTGAAGAGTATTTCCCAATCTATTGGGCGGCTACAGCATGGATGGCAATTGTTAATGGATTAGGCGTTCTCTTATTGCTGTTTTGTCCATACCTATTGATTGGCTTTTTCGATAATATAGATCCAAAAATATACCCAGATATTATCTATATGTTCTATTTGGGTGCGCTTATTCTGCTCATTTTCATTTTACCCAGGATGGGTCAGATTGGCTTCATAAGTGTGAATAAGACTGTGCCATTGATACTCAGCAGTGCCGTCTTTGTTGTTGTCCAACTCATTACCGCAATTTATTTAATTAAGGATTATGGTGTATTCGGTTTAGCTTACGCTGAAATTGCAGCAAGTGTTTCTACACTCTTGTTTTTCTTACCCTTGTTCTTTTATTATTTGAATAAAGAAGCAAAAAAGGGAAGTTAAGAAGACGATAGTTTATTGATTTCTGAGACGAGTAATGACAATACGATGACAAATAAAAAACAAGCGCTTATTAACTTTGCTGCCGTAGGCAGACATGGTAGAGAATTACAAAATAATCACAATCACGCATCACGACTTAAATGTCAATGAGCTCGAACGCTTTGTCGTCAAGACTGATGATGATTTAGATGTAAAGCTATCACATATCAAAGATGTCAATCAATTAGATGAATTGCAATATTTGTCAACCTGTAATCGAGTCGCCTATCTTTTCTATACTAAGCAGGAAGTATCGGATACATTTCTGAAATCTTTTTTCGCTAGTGTGAATCCAGATATAACGCTTGAGAATTTTTCATCACTGAAAAAATTCATTAAAGTGCATCAAGGCGCTCAGGCGATACAACATTACTTTGCTGTAGCATCTTCTCTTGAATCGTTGGTTATAGGTGAGAGGGAAATATTAAGACAGTGTAAGGATTCTTATTTATCAAGTTCAGAATCGAAGTTAACTGGTGATCACTTACGTCTTCTGCACGAGTATATGATCACCGCTGCAAAAGATGTGTATTCAAGTACGCGTATTGGTGAAAAGCCTGTATCCATTGTTTCATTGGCGATACAAAAATTATTGCGTTCTCATATAAATCCCAATGACCGTATCCTACTCATAGGTGCTGGTGAGACCATTCAGCTTGTCAGTAAGTTTCTGGTCAAGCATCAGTTTTCAAATATTGCAGTGTTCAATAGGAGCTTGGATAATGCTAAAAAACTGACTGAGTTGCTTTCTGCAAAGGCATTTCATCTGAGTGAATTAGAAACATATACAAATGGATTTGATTGCATCATTGCCTGTACTGGAGCGACCAAAACGATCGTTACTCCAGACATGTACGAAGCATTGTTAAGAGGAGATGCAGATAAAAAATTAATCATTGATCTTGCGGTACCTAATAATGTGGATCGATCTATTGGGTCACGATTTGATACAGAGATTGTCGATATTGAAAATTTAAGAGAACTAGCAGATAAGAACATGCAATTCAGGCAAACTGAAGTAGGTGAAGCAAGTTCTATACTTGCAAATCATGTAGAAGTATTCCAAAGTATCCATCGACAACGCCAAATTGAGAAATCATTAACTGGACTACCAGCTGAAATAAATGCAGTTAAAAAACGAGCAATCGAACAAGTCTATTCCAAACAACTTGAATTACTTGATGACAACACCAAATCACTCATTCATGAGATGATGTCTTACATGGAGAAAAAGTGTGTTGGAATCCCAATGCGAATGGCTAAATCTGAAAAATAGCCAGTCTTAGTCACAGATAGTTAAAAACCTTATATAAGTTTTTATTTCTAAAAATTAAAGAAAAAGCATCTTATTTGGCACGTATTATGGATCTACATTAGTTATGAAAAAGATCACATGGTTTTCTCCCACTTTGATTGATCTAAATACTAGGGGCATAATACAATCTGGAGTCGTTTGTGTAGGATATGAAGCTGCGATGGGAACTCCAGTGGCCTTTTATACATCTAGTACTGGATTATTTACAGTAGGGAATGGTTGCACAAGTTTCGTTGCAACATCAACTTGTCAAGGACAAAACATTAAAATAATAGACGGCAATACTTGCGCACCTTCTGCTACCGTGTGCAGTTAAATCAGTTAATAATGATAAAAATATAGACTTATGAAAACTCCATTCATATATGTAATCGCCTGCCTTTGTTTTGCTTTTGCGAGCACTTCATTTGGCCAGACAGAATGTACTTTTAATGCTAATTCAGGTGGTTTTGAATATACTGTTGATGCAGAATTTGAATTAAATAGCGTCACCACAAGTCAACAAGGGACCACTTGCAATGCTACTATAGTAGTAGATTACTCTTTTTTACTTACACCAATTACTACGCCTCCTTTTCAGCAGCCTCCTAGACTTTTTAATTTTCAAATTAATATGAATTGTGCTGGAGCTCAAAACCCTACTCAGACGTCGGGAAATGGCGCTAATAGCCCTATGGGAATGTTTACACTAACGAATTTTTCTTTTCCAAATACAGTTTGCAGCGATTTAGTTCTTGATTGTCCTTTTACAGTCACTATTTCTGGATCAGGAGGTTATGGTGAAACTAATGTTTCATGCGGTACTATAAATCAAGCATGTGCAAGGAGTATCTTTTAACTAAGCTCATTTAAAGCTTACAGATTCTCCGTTTATTCCTTTAAGGCTAAAATGATTGTCAATTCCTTTCTTTCAAGAACTATCTATTAAGCTAATTAGTGATTAGTTTTCAGATCTAATACTGCTGCAAGTCTTTAACAACAGTAGCCATAGACCTAAATGGCAATTCATCACTTCGTTGCAACCAATTTTCTTCCACCCAATTAGCATTTTGATCAACTGCATGTAAGACAAATGCATGTCTTGATTTTGCTGATGTATTTGCGTAACTGGCATGAACAACTTCTCCATTCATCAGGACCATATCACCCTTTTTGACTTCTAGTGGTTCGAGTTTTGACAGGTCCCATTCTACGCGTTGTTCATTGGTGTCATGAAACTCTGTTCCAGTGCCATCGGCTGATTTACAATATTGTTGCTGAAGAGGGTAGGCAAGATGCGATTTTGGAATGATACACAAACACCCATTTTCGATTGTTGCATCCTCGAGCGCAACCCAAATGGCTACACAACTCAGAGGTTTTGTATAAATGAAAGTTGAGTCTGTGTGGGCATGTACTTCAGCACCAATCTTAGGTTGTTTAAAAATATACTGGCTTTGCACAAGAATGGGATGATCAATACCAATAGATTGTAAGAGGTCCAGCATTTTTTGAGAATAGCTGATTTTTTCACAGTCTTTATCTAAGTCGTGCATGGCGTGCCCAACTTTGTTTATCGCCAAATCTATCGGCTTAGTTAGATTGCCTTGATCGTCAAAAGCGTTCTCTTCGAAAAAGCAAGAGATGTTTTCGGCACTATCAATGAAGTAAGTGTCGAGGACATCGTTTTGTTTGTCTGTTGTAAATATTTTGATATCCTTTGGTTGAAATTCTGAAACGTGCTTCTTTGCATTGGTGGCAAGTATATCTAACTCTGTATCGTTTAAAAATGATTCTACAATCAAATAGCCATCTTCTTGATATTTTTGGACGGACTGTTTTGTAAGGCTAGTCATAGGCAAATTATATTCTTCTAAAATTAGTAATTCTGAGCTCCCAATAGCGCGAAGCAGCTATAAAATTAAATTAATGACAAAGATATTAGTTACGCTATATCGTTTTGAACTTTATCTAATTAGCATTTTACTATTTTAGAGAATCTGTCATCCTGAGCTCCCTAATAAGACAATAATGGCTTATAAAATTAAAAGAAAT
>CAYNMW010000264.1:0-4834 GCA_964398295.1 uncultured Saprospiraceae bacterium
CCTTTAAACATTTGGGCTTCAATTGATTAGACATTCATTTTTCCAAATTACATTTTATTTACACCTTGTATCACGGCGCTTACGCACCGTGCTACAAATATTTCGCACCTAATGGCGCTTTGTAATTCTCTTAACTAAACGACATTGGCTTGAAACCACTTGGACTTAATAGGTGTGTGCCGTCGAGAGGCGACACACCTTCGACTCATGTGGTGTATAAGACTCTTGAACAAAAAGTCTCCGTACCTCTTTGTTTTTGTATTCGGCAAGAGGACACTGTCGACCAAAGGGAGACCATAAAAAAGACCGACGCAGTCGACAATCACTCAACACTCAACATTAAACACTCAACACTGTCGCGCCCCAGCGCGACTAATAAACCCATTCATCCAAATACTTCTTGAAGATCTTACAAAGATTTTCGGCATCTGATATTGCACGATGGTGGACACCTTCAAATTCGAAGCCTTCGCGTTTTAATGTGGTTTTGAGTCCAGTGTATTTGTCTATGTTCTTTATTCTGTGGTATTGGCCTTTCAAGTTGGTGAATGACTCTAACCAATCTGTTTCCAGGCGGTGTAATTCACAGTCATTGCGAATCATTTGGATATCAAAATCACCCCAGGCACAAAGGAGGTAATCGTCATATAATTCTATCCAGTCTTTAAAATCTTCAATGACCTTTGGGAATGTAGCTGCGGCATCTACCTGTTGTTGCGTGATGGTTGTTAGTTCCGTACAGAAATAGGATAAGGTCGGGTTGACAGTTGGCTTAACGAAGCGACTGAATTTACCATTATTGTCGCCATATTGGTCCATTTTTATCGCACCTATCTCGATGATCTCATTTACGCCATGAGGTGGTCTCCCTCTCCAGCATGTGGCTTCTAAATCGTAAATAATAAAATTCAAACTTCTCGCTATTTCTAAGCTCGTTTTGATAAATAAATGGCTTGCAAAACTTGCCCAATATTGTAACCTAATAAGTGATTATGATAATAGTATAATAATTTCAAGTCTTCAGATATAAAAGCTGATTTTTTGAGGGTTAGGACTTTCAAGGTATGATAAGATCCGAGATACTGCAAGCCTCGCTGTGTAAAATTGTCTAGGGGCAATTGAAAGGCATCACCACATTTCACCTTACCCTGCTCTTCTAATTCAAGACAATAGGTCCTCGCTTCTTGTAGCAATTGGGTAAATATCTGTTCATCAATTTGCCATTCGGTTTTTGGCAATCGAAGAAAACTGTACAGGTCAAGTTTTTGGTTTTCTTTTCTCAGATACCAAAAAGCAACAAACGCCAGCAAGTGGCTCTCCAATATGATGTTTTCCTTGACAAAGGCTTCCAGTATTCGTTTGCCTAGTTTAGAAGTATACCTCGATTCACGCTGTTCATCAATCGTCAATTGCCCCTCAGCTTTGTAATAATCGAGGATGTCCAATTGTACATTTCGTTCGTCATAACTATGTCCATCTATATCAACTCGATTTCCAAAAACGTCCATTGGTTGGCCAAAGTTGAATAATACTTCAGAAGGATGTTTCCACATTTTTCTGATCATTCTGACAATCGACCGAATGCCAATTCCTGTCGATTTATCTTTGACGAATCGTTCTTTTCCTTCTTTACTTAAATGTTGTTGAATGAGTGATTTTGCTTCTAAAGTAAAATGATAGCCAACTGTCATGGGAACTACAAAAATCTTTTCTTCTCTTCCTTCCAGACACAAGTTTCGTTGAGCCTCCATCATTGTACCGAACAGCCCCAGTTTTATATACTTCTCGAATTCACCACTTCTTGATCTTGTGCCACCAGGATAAAATAATGTATTAACTCCTTTTTGAATGGAGACAGTAGAAAAAGCTTTTAATGTTGCCAAATAAACGGGATTCTTTTTGCGGCGATCAAGTTTGTAGGCACCAAGTCTATTGATGTAATAGGCTACCAATTCATAATCATATAAATTGAGACCTGCTCCATATGAAAATGCAGGAATCCCTACTTTGGTATCAATGGCATACCCCATTAATATAGAATCCAGATTGCTAAAATGATTGGGGACAATGACAACAGTTCCTTTGTCAAATAATTTGCGTACTGTTTCGATCTGACCGTAGAATTTGATTTTCTCTGCTACTTGCTTTTTCGTTCCCCAAGGTCTAATTGATCCTTTTTCTTTTCCCTGATTGTACAAGCGCTTGAATAAAAACGTAAGCGCTTTCCGTGCAAACCTAAAAGTACTTGGATTGAAGTTGCCAGCAATTTCCTGGGCATACCTGTTGATTATTTTACGCAAGACTGCAGTGTATAGTTCTGATCGATTGTCTTTATCAGCGATTGCTTCGACTTCTTTTTCTAATTTTTTCCAGTATTGAATTTCGTTTGGCGGATCGACTTTCCAGGGGTTGGTTTTGGTTCTTATTTTTTCATTGTAAATCGTGGAAGCAGCAAGAGTAGCAAGATCTTCTTCTGATTTGTTCTGCGTGAGTTTTCGCAAAGTATATTCGATCATATCGTCCACTAAAACACCGCGAGATTGGTACATCCTGTTGATGGGCCATTTCTCTATCTCGGGTATAATATGCGGATGATTTTCTGTCATTGGCGGATGTAAAAATAGAATAGTTATTGAAATAAATGCTACTCAAGTGTTTAGTGTTGAGTGTTTAGTGATGAGTTCTTGTGCTGGAGGTGTATAAATGCTCACTCTACCACTACCTGATGCAAAGGTCTCCCGACCTCTTGCTGGCTCAATCAGAGATGGATAAATTAATATCTTTGATAAAGTTGAGTATTTCATCTCTCCCTAGTTTAGTCTTTGCGGAAGTGATGAACTGTGTGGGTAGTTCAGACCATTGGGCCAACAAAGTCTGGTTGATGTCATTGATATTAGATTCCAATTCTTTCTCTTTCAATTTGTCTGTCTTTGTAAAAACGATTACAAACGGTATGCTATGTTCTCCCATCCAATTGATAAACTCTTGATCAATTTTTTGCAAGGAGTGCCGGCTGTCCAACAACACAAATGTACACTGCAATGCTTCTCTTACATTGAGGTATCGCTCAATCATTTTTTCAAATTTTGCTCTTTGCTTCTTGGACACTTTGGCGTAGCCATAACCAGGCAAATCAACCAGATACCATTTCTGGCTTACATCAAAGTAATTAATCAACTGCGTCTTACCAGGTGTATTGGATACCCTTGCCATGTTTTTACGTTCACACAGCATATTGATCAATGATGATTTGCCCACATTGGAGCGGCCTATAAATGCATATTCAGGCAATTTGGAAGGTGGGCATTGGCTTTCAGATATGTAACTCCCGACAAACTCTACTTCTAAATGTTTCATCTACGGCACTTTATTTGATATATAATAATACAATCAAGTATAAATAGTTGAATTATCGTATGAACAAACTCCTAAATTCAAAAGAAATGAAAAAATTATTGCTCACAAAAGTATGCTTTCTATTTATTCTTAGCCTTGGATATTCACAAATCGAATTTGGTGTCAAAGCTGGCGTCCATTCTTTTGACCTGGCGAGCGAATCTATTGTTCTTCCGGGAGACAGTGAAATTAATTTTCTGGAGTCTGAATACGGGTTCCAATTTGGCCTGTTTACCAGAATCAAGTTGTTCGGCTTATTTATCGAACCTGCTGCCATGCTCCACAGTACTTCTGTAAATTATACGTTAGAAGAAATCGATGAAAATGGCGTACTCAATTCCATTCGAAATGAACGCTTCACCAATTTGGACATCCCCGTACTTGTAGGGTTTAAGCTTCTATTTTTTAAGGCATTTGTAGGACCTGTTGCACATTTAAACATAGATAGTGCATCAGATCTAATTGACATTCCAGAATACTCACAGCGTTTCGATGCAGCAAGCTATGGATTTCAAGCAGGTCTGGGCATTGATTTTTGGAATCTCAGATTGGAAGCCAAGTACGAAGGTAACTTATCAAAATTCGGAAGCCAGACATTTATTGGCGATCAGAATTTTTCCTTTGACAAACGACCATCTCGAATCATTGCCAATTTGGGTTACCGTTTTTAGGGCTTCGGGTCTCGGGCATAATGGAATCAGCGTTTAGTCGCCTTTAGGGATTAAGCGCAAGAAGAGCTTTTATTATCTTTGCATAATGTCGAACTTGATTCAACAGTGGAATTCAAAAAAAGGAACTAAACGAAACTACTCCTTCCTCAAGAAGTCTTCTCAAAAGAAAAAGCTCGTTGCACAAGCAGATGCCATTCATACACAAGTCTTTTCAGAATTAGATTGTCTGGATTGTGCTAATTGTTGCACCAGTATTCCACCAATTGTAAATCGTGTTGATGCTGCCAGGATTGCCAAGGTTGTCGGCATGAAAACCAAACAATTTACGGATACCTATCTGATACAAGACGAAGATGGCGATTGGGTCATGAATGCTTCTCCTTGTCCATTTTTACAAGAAGACCATAAGTGCTCCATTTACGATGACCGCCCAAGAGCTTGTCGCGAATTTCCACACACCGATGGTGAGTCTTTTGTTTCGAACATGGGATTGCATTTGCAGAATACGCGGTATTGTCCGGCAGTGTTTCATATATTGGAACGTTTGTCTCACTTGTGAGACAAAAATGTTGAGTGTTTCAGCTTGGAGTGAAGGATGGTATTCGATTTTATCAACTTAACAAACAATGGGTCAAGGTCCATTGGATCATGTTAAACTATATTCTTCTTTCCTGAATCGACAATAGGTCAGAGGCCCAATGCCATTTGGTTTAGAGAATTTCAAAGCGCCGTTAGGTGCGTCATCTAATTAGCACGGTGCGTAAGCG
>CAYNMW010000265.1:0-4799 GCA_964398295.1 uncultured Saprospiraceae bacterium
TGATTAGGAATAGTATGTCCTATCATTAGTTATTTTAGTTTTAGGTGAGGCATAATAGAGGAACAGTCTCTTATATGACTTTTATGGATTGGTTTTTTCACCACAAATGCAAAATAGTAATAGGGACAGGCCTGAGCGAAAAGTCTTTGACCTCTTTGTATTTGTTATTCAATACCGATACGCCTTAACCGTATTCACAAAGTGTTTCACATTCTCCAGAGGCGTGTCTGGATATACACCGTGTCCAAGATTAACAATATGATTACCACCCATTTCCTTTATGATTCGAATGGCTTGAGCTTCGATTGCTTCTGGACTTCCATAAAGTTGACAAGGATCCATGTTGCCTTGAAAGACAGTGCCTTTGCTCAGGTTTCTAGCAGTATCTATAGGTGTATTCCAGTCGAGGCCTACTGCATCCGAGCCGATATCGATGATTTTGTCTATGGAATACCAGGCTCCTCTACAAAAGAGAATAACAGGTGCAGTATCGATTTCATCCACAATTTGCCGGAGATAGGGCAGGCAGAACTTCTCGTATAATTGTTGATCTAGTACACCAGCCCATGAATCAAAAACCTGAACCACATCTGCACCATGTTCAATCTTTAATTTTAAATAGGCGATTATTGTTGTTGTCAACTTTTGAAGCAACAGATGCGCAGCTTTTTCTTCTGCGTAGAGAAACTTCTTTGCTTTGGAAAAAGTCTTACTCCCTTGACCTTCCAACATATAAGAAAGCAACGTCCATGGAGCGCCAGAAAAACCGATCAATGGTACTCGACCATTCAATTCTCGTTTAGTAATCGCTAAGGCATCATATACGTATTTGAGTTTTTCAGCTGCAGATAGTCCTTCAATTAATTGTTGAACATCAGCTAACGATTCTATTGTTCTTGGGAAAAATGGACCTTTCTTTTCTATGAGTTCATAGGATAAACCCATTGCTTCTGGAATAACCAGGATATCTGAAAATATGATAGCTGCATCAACACCTAATTCATCGACTGGTTGGATTGTCACCTCAGCAGCAAGATTTGGTGTTTGTACAAGTTCGATGAATCCCGACAGGCTACTTCTTATCTTTCTATACTGTGGCAGAATCCTGCCGGCTTGCCTCATCAACCATACCGGAGGCCGCTCTACTGCTTGCTTATTCAGCACTTTAAGCAACAAATGAGTATCAGCTATATGCGTCATGGAACAAAAGTAATTGAAAGCACTATCTTTGACCGTTTTTGGATTATTATTTTACAAAATTCAGACAATGAACATTGCAATTATTGGTTACGGCAAAATGGGAAGAACGATTGAAAAGATCGCTACAAGCAGAGGTCATTCTATCAGTAGCATCATTGATCGAGAAAACAAAAATACGCTTAACGAACTTTCTGTAGCAAGTACAGATGTCGCCATTGAATTTACAAACCCTGAAGTTGCGAAAGACAATCTCTTGCTACTTGCTGATAAAAAAATACCTGTCATTAGTGGTACGACTGGGTGGCTTGATGACTACCAAACCGTTTGTAACCGAATAACAAAAAATCAATCGGCTCTTATCTATGCATCAAATTTTAGTATCGGTGTAAATATTTTCTTTGCTGTAAACAAAATACTTGCTTCTTATATGGCAAAGCATGACAATTATGCGGTGTCAGTTGATGAGATCCATCACATACATAAGCTCGATGCTCCAAGCGGAACAGCAATAACGATTGCTGAAGATATCTTGAAACAAATACCTCATAAAACAAAGTGGATAAACGCGAAGACTGACCATAAAGATGAATTACCAATACGTTCAGAAAGAAAAGGCGAAGTACCAGGTACACATCAAATTAATTACCACTCTCCTATCGATAGCATTACGATTAATCATGAAGCTCATTCACGTGAGGGATTTGCACATGGTGCAGTGACTGCAGCAGAATGGATATTTGGCAAGCAAGGAATTTACTCCATGAAGGATGTTCTTGGCATTCATTAATCACTGCAATTCTTCAAGTAGCAAATTACAACCTCTCATTTCACTTAGGTGTAATCTACCTAAGAGTTCAAATGTTTTATCACTATTTATAATTGCTAGATCCTCTGTCTGGATGAATGCACACGTATCGATATTGGCTAAATCAATGACATTTAATTGGCCCGATTTACCATCTACTTGTTGCTCAAAGGGGTCATTGATTTCTGTTGTGAATACGCGTAACGAATGTGGGCATTGGAAGCGTAGTGAATTGATGGCATAGCACTGTGAAAGCAATTCAGTCATCCCATATTCAGAATGAATTGATGTACAATTTGTTTGCTTCTTTAAGTAAGTAAAAATTTCTCTCTTCGAAAATTCTTTCTTTGATGTTTTCATACCTCCTGTTTCTACAATTTGAATGCCATTAAGATCGGGAGCAATTTCATTAATAAAATCGAGGAGGGCAAAACTGACAGCAAAGAGGATGGTTGGAATATTGTTTTGCTGATTTTGTTGAATTTGCAGGTACAATGCTTTGTATTGATTCAGATAAAAGCCACTAGTGGAATGACTAGACAACTGAATAAAATGGTTAACCATTTCGATCAAAGAAGATCCTTCTCGCTCCAAATATCCAGGTAATAAAGCAAGGAAGCAGTATTGATCTGGTTCCCCAAAATGGCTTTCAAATAAATTCTTGGAATGTGCTTTGTAAAATGCCAAATCTCGAATGTAGTGTAGTGATGGTCTTCCACCTGTACCACTACTAGTAAACACCTTGTCTTCGGACCAACTTCCAGTTTGGATTTTTCTTTCTTTAAAAAATTGAATGGGCATGCATGGTATATCCTGTATGCGTTGTGGGATTCGGGATGACATATCAATTAGGCCAAGATATTCGTTATAAGTAGGATTGTGTTTGCGTTGGAAACTAAAGAGATCCAGAGCAAGCTGCTCAAAATCTAAGTCGTTATTGGTCAAATTAGCCAATTGTGTATGTAAGAATGATCTTTTTTCCTCAAATTCCATTATACTTATACAGTGAAAAGTTTTACGAATATATTACTCCTGGTTGGATTCTGTTTAACGATCTTCTCGTGTGTACCATCACCGGATTTTTCAGACGTCCCAGAAATTACATTTGTAGGCCTTTCAGAAACCAGCCTAGTACAAAATTCATTGAATTCTGATTCACTATTTGTTAGGTTTAGTTTTACTGATGGCGATGGAGATATCGGATTCAGTGCAGAGGAATTCAGACAAAATATTTTCATCATTGACAACAGAACAGGTGAGCAATATGACGCATTTAAAGCTCCAGAAATTCCGGAACAAGGAAGTTCTCGTGGTATTGAAGGCGAAATAACATTGCGCTTGTTTACTACTTGTTGTTTGTTTCCTGATAATATTCCCCCTTGCGAGTCTCCAAGAGATTTTCCTACAGATACCTTAACACTTGATATTTTCATAGAAGACAGAGCTGGAAATATGAGCAATACGATAACAACTAGTCCTATCGTTCTGTTTTGCGACTAACTAATCCAGTCAATTCCTTTTTTAAGTTGATCTAAAGTAAGTTGCTCTTGACTTCCAGGTTCTGGTTTATGCTCATAAATCCAATTGGCTTGAGGAGGTAGACTCATTAATATGGACTCTGTTCGGCCATTGGTATCTAAGCCAAATTTAGTCCCTCTATCCCAGACAAGATTGAATTCGACATATCTTCCTCGGCGAATGCGTTGCCAATTCTGGTGCTCTTCATTAAAAGGCAAGTCCTTGCTGCGGTTAGCTAATTCAAGGTAGGTTGGTAAGAAGGTTTTACCGACATCCAAAACAAAATTCCAATTGTCTTCTTTTTTATCTCCAGATAGTTTATCAAAGAAAATACCGCCTATACCTCTCGTCTCTTGTCGGTGCTTGACATAAAAATAGTCGTCTGCCCAGGTCTTAAATTTTGGATAATAGTCACTATCGTGTTTATCACAAACAGCCTTTAGTTGTTGATGAAAAAAGCTAGCATCTGACTCATTCACATAGTGTGGCGTCAAATCTATGCCACCTCCAAACCACCATTTACCAACATTCGTTTCGAAATAACGAACATTCATGTGTATGATTGGCACAAACGGGTTAAATGGATGAAGGACAATTGATACTCCAGTAGCTAAAAATTGATTTGGAGGTAATTGAAGCGCAGTTGCTATATTTTCTGGCATGTCTCCATGAACCGCCGAAAAATTGACACCTCCCTTTTCAATCACATCACCCATTAGAATTCTAGTTCTTCCTCCACCTCCACCTGGTCTCTCCCATTTGTCTTCGTGAAATTGATTACCGTCCATTTGTTCCAGCCCTACACAGATGTCATCTTGAAGTTGCTTGAATTGGGTGATTATGTGTTCTGAACTGGGCATTAGCCTATTGCTTCTTTAATGCTTGCAACCACTTTTTTACTATTGCCTGCAAAGGCCACGTCGTCAACAATGAAAACAGGTCTTTTGAGAAAGGTATATTCTTCAAGTATGTATCGTTTGTAATCGGCTTCGCTTAAGGTCATTTCATTTAGCCCCATTGAACGGTACTTCATTGCTCGTTTACTGAATACTGCCTCGTATCCACCAAGTTGAGAGGCGATAAAATCCAAATCCTTTTCTGAAATGTTGGATTCTTTAATGTTTATTTTTTTGAATGAACTTGTATCGCCTACTTCAGCTATAATCCGTTGACAGGTTCCACAATTTGCTAGGTGATATATCTTATTTGCCATAGCTTGTAAAGGTAAAAAGAAATTGACGATCCCGAGCTATTGTGCTAAACCTCCTAAATCTCT
>CAYNMW010000266.1:0-4728 GCA_964398295.1 uncultured Saprospiraceae bacterium
TCCGGTTGGACTTCATGCCAAATCAGTTTTCATTGATGACACGGTAAAAGATAAGGTTTATTTAGAAAGTCAATTTTCTGATAGTAACACCGTTTTTCATTTGATCACTCATGGTAAGTCGGGTGAGTTGCTCATCGAAGGTTCTTGGCTAGGACCAGCAGAAATTGTGCAGTGGATTGAGAAAAGGAAACTGCCACAAAACATTAAATTTTTAAATATTTATGGTTGTGAATTTGGAAAAGGAATAAAAGGCCAAATGGCAATTGCCTATTTGCAAAACTCCTTAGGAATCTCAATTGCTGCTTCCGATGATATCACTGGAATAGATGGAGACTGGGATCTGGAAGTTGGTACTCCCACATCATTGATCCAATTAAATAATTATGCATATAATTTACAGGAATGTTCTGGAACATTTCAATGTCAATATAGAGGTGAAGCTACAGGAGGATCCTGGATTACAGAAGACGATTGTAGATTTACAGTTTGTAAAGGTAAATCGATCAGTTTGCGTGCAAGACAAAATTCGGCCAATTTTACTTTTGAATGGCTAGACGCTTCAAATGTCATTGTAGGCACAAGTAGAATATTTTTAGTGCGTGCTAATGAAACAGTCGCGGCGACTGGACCATTGGAATACACTCTTGTCATTACTGATACAGCTAATAATTGTACTAAGACATTGATCTTTACAGTTGATGTTGTAGGTGCTGAAGTTACATTCGATAGTCCTACATGTTTAGGAGACTCTGATGGAAGCATCACTGTCATCAACCCACAAGGTCCTGGTCCATTTACATACTCGCTTGACGATATTAATTTTCAGTCCGCAAATACATTTTCAGGTCTAACAGAAGGCGATTATACTGTTTTTATTAAAGATGCGGATATACCTTTCGGGTGTTTCCTCAGTCAAGTCAGACTTGAAGCTATCCCCACTTTTGCCTACGCTCTTTCTGCAACATGTAAAGACGGAGTGACGGCAGATGATGCATATTTACAAATTAGCTCGACGACGGGTGACGCATATCACTATTCTATTGGTAATGTGTTTAATGATGGCGGTACCAATAATTATACAAATGCTAGCCCAATTTTATCTAGTCCTACAACGATTGGACCTCTTCCAAATCCTACAGCAGTAACAGCATACACAATAAGAGTATATAACGGCAGCAATGATTGCTTCCGAGATGTGGTCGTCAATCTGGTGCCACAAGATTGCTCCCTAGAATGTGAATGTAAGGAATATATGTATTTAAATGAGACTTCTTTTGGAGGCAAGGTTCATAAATTCGTAATAAACGAAAATTATGACCCAGTAAATGACCCTTCATTATCATCTCTTGCACAGGAAATTGGAAATCCTTGGTTTGATAATTTATCACAAAATGAAACTTTAGTCAATCCACACGGACTTGGAGTTGATATAAATGGTTTTGTTTATATAGGTGAAACAGGAAAGGATAATTATGATGTCAGAAAGCTTTCCTGTGATGGGGAAATGGTACCAAGAGACACATTCGCGATATTGGGTGAAGGTGGGACTAACTTTGTCAGTAAAGACAATATACTCTATGTAAATAATGAAGCTGACCTAAATCCAACTGTAGAAGGCAATACGATCAATGCTTATGATCTCTGTACAGGAGATTTAATTGGATTTTATTGCCTAAATGGTGTGGGTCCAAGTGGTGATTGGGGCTTGTTTATGGAAGATGATGGTACCATATTCGCGACAAGTGATAATAGCAATCTAAATGCAACAAATTATACAATGAAACACTTATTTATTTGGGATGTTGACACGACTCCGTTAAATGCACCGGGGGAAACATCACCAAACTGCATTGATCCATTTATTTCAGCGGCTCCTACACCAATTGCTGTTGGATCAAATGTATTTGCCAGGAATAGGGTGTGGGGTGTTACAACAGATGCTGCAGGAAATATTTATATCATAGAAAGAATAAACTCAAGTTCTCCCGATGCACCTGCAGGGGCACCTAGCCAGTCTGCAAGAATCTTAAAGTATGACAGTAGTGGCACATTGATAAGTGCATCTCCTTTTGATATTGTTGATGGAGATGGGGGTTATTTTAGAGCGATAGGTGTCTATTATAGCGAAATACTTGATCTACTATATGTGTCAACCGGTTCGCCTGTTGATGATTGTGTTTCATTATTTGATACAAACCTAAATTACTTAGGCCCTGCTGTTCCTGCTACCGGAAGTGAATCTATCGCAAAGGGAATAAATATTAGTAAGGAATGTTGTTTTAAACAAAACATTGTGAATAAAGACACACTTCTGTGTGGTGATTTTTTGAATGAAAAAATTTTCTTACAAGACCTTTTTCCATGTGATGGTGTTGTTTGTGGAGGCGCATGGCAAGAAGCCCTGAGTAATACTGGTATTATCTTTGATGAATGTGATAATTCAATAACAATTAATGCATCTGAAGCTTGCGGCACATTTACCTTGTCTTCAGATGGAGCTAATGTAAACTCTCTTTGTGGTGCATTTGAAATAACAATGAACATTGAAGTAACTGAACCATTGGTTGTTCAGCTTGCCGGTGATCAAACCATTTGTGATGGTGATGATGCTACTGCATTGATGGCAAGTACTGATTCATCGAATGTTACTTACCAATGGCAATCCAGTACAGCATCATGTACAGGTCCTTGGAGTGATATCACAGGAGAAACTAGTGCAACATATACACCGACCTCAGTTTCTCAAACCACCTATTATCAAGCAATTGCCACTCAAAGTGGAACTTGTGCCGATGGCGAATGTAACATGACTAGTAATTGTGTAACAGTAACGGTTAATCCACTACCCGTCGCCCCAGCAATTTCTGTCACTGATAATGATTGTGATTCTGAAACATTGGGGAGCTTTAATGTTGTAACAGATTGTACATCGAGTACATTGGAGTGGTCAACAGATGGTGGAGCGACATGGAGTGCTACTGTCCCAACTTATGACCCGCTAAATGTGTTAAACGTGTTGTCTCGCTGCTATGATTCAGTCAATGATTGTGAGGCATCAGGAAATACTGTCTCTTCTGATCCCACTATGTGTTGTGAAGAAGTGAGCGGAGTCGCCTTCCTTGATGCCAACAATGATGGTTGTCAGTCAGGAGCCACAGAGACTGGAGTTGCAGGTATGATCGCTTCTATCTTCGAATGTGATGCCATGGGCATTCCAACAGGTGCAGCCCTGACCAGTGACACAACAGCAATGGATGGCAGCTATGCCTTTGGTCCAACAGAAACTGGTGGCGGAGAAATCTGTCTTGATCCGGCATTGACATATACAGTCACATTTAGTTTTCCAGCCGATGGTTCATTAGATAATTTGAATTTCAGTACTGGTGATACAGTTGCTTCAGGTTGTGATGGGACAGATTCAGCAGATGATAGTGCTGCGAATGATGGTACGACAGGCTGTGTTGATCCGGCTGCAGATACAGATGATGAGCATGTTGATATAGGCTTGTTTGCATGTGAAAGTGTGGCGGGTGTAGTCTTTTATGATAATGATAATGATGGATGCCAAGCAGCACCAGCAGATGGTGTACCAGGTGTAACTGTAGAGCTGTTATTATGTAATGCAGATGGAAGTACAACAGTAGTGTCCAGCACAACCACAGGCGCTGATGGTAGCTATGAGTTTGGCCCAGATGCAGGCCCAGATAATGTATGCTTAGATCCAACAGTAACGTATCAAACACAAATAAGTAATACGCCAGCAGGCTACATGAATTCCACTGGAGCAGGTGCAGGATGTCTTGGTGATGAAGATGATTCACCAGGAAATGATGGAGTATCACAATGTTATAATCCAAGTGATGATGACGGGGATGAAGATGAGCATATCGATTTTGGAATCTACCCTAATCCATTGTCATGTGACGGCACTGTCTCCCAGATGTGTTCTTGTATGACCTTTAGTCATGATAGAAGAGAAGACTTATGGGAAATGACCCTTATTAGGATTGAATATCAAGGGATTAATTACGAATTTCCGATAGCGGATCCCGAGTTTACAGATGAAGCAGAACTGCAAGCTGCTATTGACAACTTCCTTGCCCAAATAGGTGTTGGCTATATGGAGATTGGTAGTTTTGACTTTACGCCAAATACAATATTCGGAACATATGTTGCATGTGGTCTTAGCCCAGATCCGAGCATTTTGTATGTAGGAGAAATAGATACCAATATTGATTTCGACGCATGTATTTTTGAGGTCCCTTGTACTGAAGATAATGTTGATGTTTGTTTCGAAAGAGATCCTATTACATTGTCTTGTGACCAGGTACAATTCCCAGATATTGTTGATGTTACCTGGTACGATGCTTTTGGGAATCCTGTTGGAACTGGATGTGATTTGCAAGTAGATCATAGCATGGTAGGTGATGGTTCTGTTGGTGAAATGGCTTGTTTCTATTATGAGGGAACTTCTGCTTCATTTGGATCTTTAGTTAAAGGCTGTCCAACTATTGTTACTGTAATTGATTGTCCTTGCGAAGAAGTCAGCGGAGTCGCCTTCCATGATGCCAACAATGATGGTTGTCAGGCTGGTGCTAATGAAACGGGTGTAGAAGGTATGATCGCTTCTATCTTCGAATGTGATGCCATGGGTATTCCAACAGGTGCTGCCTTGACCAGTGACACAACAGCAATGGATGGCAGCTATGCCTTTGGTCCAACAGAAAC
>CAYNMW010000267.1:0-4623 GCA_964398295.1 uncultured Saprospiraceae bacterium
TTGGTACTATTGATGTTGGTACGACTGTTTCTCATGAAACTCAAACAGGAGCAATTTATGTCTTTAAATATCTAGATGGATCAACAATAGGTACTTGGACAGCTTGGTGCGGAGAAAGTTATGTTATATCCGATCAATGTGTTCAGGAATGCAATGTTTTCTTTGACAATAATGCATGTGAAGATGTATTAGCTTATCGTCAAGAAGGAAATGATTGGGTTTATATAGGCACATTAGACAAAGGAGTGAAATACCAACACTCAACTTATAGCGGAGTAAATTTCATATTCAGATATGCAGATGGTACACAAGTAGGAAGTTGGTCAGCATGGTGTGGTGAAACCTATGACATTACCGATGATTGTAATGTAGCATGTGATATCTTCTTTACAAATGATGCTTGCGATAAACTTCATGTTTTCGCAAAACAGTCAGGTGCTTGGGTTTTCATTGGATCCCTAGATAAAGGCGTAACATCCAAACATAGTTCTGCTAATGGTACAGATTATAGATTTGCCTATGCAGATGGATCAACAGTAGCTACATGGAAAGGATGGTGTGGAGAGACATTCTCTGTTACAGACGATTGCCGTCAAGCATGCAATGTTACCTTGAAAAACAGAACATGCAACAAGCTTGAAGTCTTAGCAAATATTGATGGAGTATTGGTATCCAAAGGATTCCTAATAGTAGGAGAAAGCAAATCTTATTATGTCTATGAAGGCACTCATTTTATATTGAAGAATGAGGATGGTTCTCATGCAGGTAGCTGGACTTCAGAGTGCAATAAATTATATACAGCTTATAAAGAATGCCCAACTGAATGTAATGCATACATTCAAAATAATGCTTGCCAGACTTTAAAAGTGTACAAAATAGTGAATGGCCAATCAACATTTGTTGGAAGCGTAGCTGTAGGTTCAAGTTTACAACTATATGCACTGGCAGGTACTCCGTATATTATCAGATATGAAGATGGTTCAACAGTAGGAGAGTGGAATTTAGAATGTGATAAAACATTTACTGCTAGTCAGACTTGTACGACACCATGTGATGATGTGCAGATACTTGCTATAAAGATATTTGATCAAGTAACAGATGCTGAAGTGCCGGGTATAGGAGCCTTGACAGAAGGAATGGTTGTAGATGCAGATCAACTGCCAGCAGGGTATTACATTGCTGCAGTAGTATCAGATGCAACTCAATCTGTATCATTAGTTGTTGATGGCTGGAAAGTGTGCGAGAATTATGCGCCTTATACGTTCCCGAATGCTGCTCATGAAGGTGAAGATTGGAATGGTGGAGCTGGAGATCACTCTGTAAGCATTGATGCATTTGCAGAAGCCGATTGTTATGGGACTTCTTGTCAAACGATTACAATCAATTTTAATATATCTGAGCCTAGCTCTACGTGTACATTACAAGTTGAAGCAAGTCAATCAGCACCATCTTGTGATGGAATGGTAGTCTTAAGTGCTACATCTTCAGGAGCTTCTGTTTGTTGTGAAGGTGAGCAAGCCGCTGTTTGTGGCACATTAGCAACTTATGGCGGATATGTGTTAGACGTAGAACAAGTAAGTGGTTGTGCAGATGGACAAGGTATTCGATTGTGGGCCGCGGGTTCTAGTTCCGATGCTACATTTGTTACCGTTGATTTAGGTAGTACGATCGCAGCAGGTAATCAAATTTGTGTGAGAATGTACGTCAAGCATTGTTTGAATACTGACTCAACAAGTGCCTCTGCTTCTATACAAACATCTCTCGATAGAGATAGTGGATTTACTTCTTTAGGTGGCGCCATATTTGAAAATCAAGATTTCCAGGACTTCTGTTTTAATCTCTCAAGTGATACCAGATTTGTCAAAATAGTTGACAATGGACAGTGTTCATTTAGAGTTGATGCAGTTTCTGTTACTGGTACTTCTTGTACGTCAAGTAATGCTGTTTCTTATGTTTGGTCTAATGCTGCAGGCAATACCATTGGTACCACTGCCTCAATAGCTGTAAACCAATTAGGAGACTATAATGTATCTGTTCAAGATTGCGCAGGTTGCTCTACTTCTGCAGACGTTACCGTTTCTAGCCTAGAAGGACAAGGGTGTTTTGTGCCTGCAGTAGGTGGTCAACTATCACTAGCAAATGGAGATACCTCAATTGATGTGTGTATTGGTGATGGTGTTAGTGATGCATTCGATATTGTATTGTCACAACAAACTGGAGAGTTTAGTGCATGGGTAGTCCTTGATGCGTTTAGAAATATACTTTCTATTCCTGCAGGACCTCCATTTGATTTCGAAAATAATGCAACTGAAGGCTTATGTATCATTTGCCATGTAAGTTTCAATGGTGAATTAACTGGATTTGAAGTAGGCCAAAACGCGAATGATGTTATGGGTGATATTGACTTTTCAAATGAAATCTCAGTCACTAAATTCAGAACAGGAGGACCTTGTGGTGGAGGCTTATTCACTGAAAGCTCAACAGAATCAAGAACGATTGATGTGGAAACTACTGAGGTAAAGATGTATCCAAACCCAGTTCTCGATATTCTGAATATTGAAACTGAACTTGCAACAGGTACATCAATTGATGTTGAGATTTTCAGTATCGATGGTCGATCAGTTAGAAAGTCTAGAATGGCTGTTCAGAAAACGAATCAATTGAATATTTCTGAATTGAGCGGTAATCAATTCTATATGATTCGGATACTACAAGATAATAAAGGAGTGATGGTTGATAGATTCTATAAATCAGAATAAGAAACTAATTTACCTTAGAAATTACAGAGTCTGTCGTTCGTTTCGGCAGGCTCTTTTTTTATGTTTTGAATAAAGCATAATTGAAGATGAGAATAGGCTCAAGTTTGTCTTCACTCAGATATTCTTTACTATAAAAGTAGCTTTAGACCGAATTCTTTTATATTTTGAATGAAACAATTCTATGAAAAAGAACATCCTTTGTATATCAATCATAATTTTATTCGCTAGCTATGTAAACGCCCAATCTATGGATAACGAAAAATTGGAAAGAATCATTTATACAATGAGCGACACGCTTGCTGGACAAGCTGGACAATGGAAATTTTTAATTGGAGAATTACCTATGTTTTGTCTCACAGACGAGCTCCATAATCGAATGAGAATAATTTCTCCAATTACTGATGTATCCGAGTTGGGGCAGGATGAATTGCGCAAATGTATGGAGGCTAATTTTCATTCTGCACTTGATGTACGCTATTCTATTTCAGAAGGAGTATTGTGGGTTGCTTATATTCATCCATTACGAGAATTGACAAAAGACCAGGTTATTGATGCCGTGTCACAAGTGTACTCAGCGGTTGCCACATTTGGGGATACGTACAGTAGCTCATCATTGTCTTTTCCTACCAATGATGAGAACAAAACACGTATGAATTAAATGAGAAATCCTTGGCCAAGTTCGTCATTCGGGTCAATCCAAAATTCATGTTTTCCCGTATAATGCGCAGTACCTGATACTTCTGGAATTACTGCAGTCATCCCATGATAATCCTCGACTCTATTGATCTTCACGAGCATGTTGCTGCCAACTATACTATTGATTTGGATTTGTGTATGAATAGCCAATTGGTGTTTGGCGTGCAGTATTGCCGCGCGCCCTGATACACCCGAACCAGTAGCACTGCGATCCAATTCGCCATCCGCAAAAATACATACATTCTTGCTATGTACACCTGGAGTGTCAACTTGTTGTCTAAAAATGCACCCGTATAAAAAGCTTAATTCTTGCTCGGTTGGGTGGTGAATTTCTGTATTGCTTTTGATGATATGCTGTTTTAATCTCTTGCCTAATGAGATTATCTCGAATGAGTATTTATCTTCCACTTCCAAGCCAAATTGTTTGATGTCTGCATAGGCATAGAAGGCACCACCATATGCCAGGTCATAGCTTACCTTGCCGAAAGATTCGAACTCTGTTTGAAAGGTTCCCTTGTAAAACGAAGGAACATTTTCGAAACTCACATCAAGTACTTTTCTATTCTTGACGGTACTCGTGATTCTTAGTTGGCCACAGGGTGCATCTATGTTAAATGTTGTGTGTGGTTCCTGGACATCCTCAATCCAGCCAAGTTCTATTGCAGCTTTGCCAATTGCAATGGTAGCATGCCCGCACATTGTACTATAGCCTTCATTGTGCATGAATATCACACCGAATGCAGAGTCCTGACGTTCAGCTTTTATTTTGAGTAGACCATACATGTCGCGATGACCGCGAGGTTCCCACATAATTGCTTTGCGCAAATTGTCATGATTCGTTTTGAGCGTATCACGAACTTGCAACACAGTCTGACCTACGAATTCAGGAAAACCACTGAGTACAATGCGAAGTGGTTCGCCACCTGTATGCATGTCCAGGGTTTCTATTTTATGAAAGGAGTCACTTATTGATTTCAAATGAAAAACTTTGAATCAAAATAATGATTATTATTTAAGTGGTGATATTGGGAGCAAGTGGTTATCCTGCATGCAAGTGGTTGAAACCACTTGGACTTAATAGTAGGTTTAAAGTTATTTTTTTAAAACCGGCAAGAGGTACGGAGACCTTTGCCTCAGATTTGGTTTCAAAATAAATCTTAAGTCCAAG
>CAYNMW010000268.1:0-1779 GCA_964398295.1 uncultured Saprospiraceae bacterium
AGGAACAGCTGGTGGACAATCATGTTGGGATTTAAATGGAAATAATATTCCAGACCTATCAACGGAAGACACAAATAATGATGGTACAGTTAATATATTGGATTGTCAAGGATTTAATGGAGCAACAGGAGCACAAGGAGCACAAGGACCACAGGGACCACAAGGTCCTCAAGGAAACACAGGTCCACAAGGTCCACAAGGTCCACAAGGTCCTCAAGGTCCTCAAGGAAACACAGGAGCACAAGGACCACCTGGTCTGCAAAATTTAGTGCTTTTACCTAATTTCCCCCTAAATCCAAATACGGGGCAAGTTTATCTTATAAGTACTTTTACTGGACCTAGATTACATTGGTGGAGCGGATCTGCTTGGGTCGCACTTTAACAGTGAGTATCAGGAAGATCGTGTAAGTCAATTATTGTCATACACATCTTATGTGAATGTCGACAAACATTAAGGAATTCATATTTTCGATTATTTCGAAAATTATGCTTCAAATATATCCTCTTTTATCCTGTCCCACTCATCTACTAAAATGCTGAAGTACACCGTATCTCTTCTATATCCATCTTCCATAATGGTATGACTGCGCAAAGTACCTTCCTGCTTAGCACCTATTTTCAACATTGCTTTTTGCGATTGCAAATTTCTGCCATCCGTTTTGAGCTCGACTCTTTTCATTCCGATTGTCTCGAATGCATATGTTAACATCAAGCGCTTCTGTTCTTTATTTAGTCCAGTGCCCTGGAAATCGGTACCTAACCAGGTAGCACCTATTTCAAGACGTTCATTGCTATTGGATATATTGAGATAACTCGTACTTCCCGAATACTCCTGTGCCTTCTTATCAAAACTGATAAATGGATACCTACTTCCTTCTTGTCTTTGGGAAATTGCCTTTTCGATGTATGCTTGCAGTTTGCCTTCTGTATTCACCTGTTGTGGTGAAAATTGCAGCATAGCAGGGTTGCGCATTGCGATAGGCAATAGATTGTTGTAGTCGTCTTTAATCAATGGTCGCAAACGTATTCTCTCATTTTCAAGAATAATATCTTGACCTGTATCAAAACTTGTTGCCATAAAACCTGTTTATTGTATTTTGCAATTTATTATAACGAATATACAACAATGAGTAATCAACAAATTAGACTAAAAGAAAGACCATCAGGTATGACCTCAGCGTCAACTTGGGATTCAACTACTAATGATATTCCTGAGCCAGGTGACGGTCAATTCCTATGTAAGATTGAATATATTTCTTTGGACCCAGCTATGAGAGGTTGGATCAATGATGCTAAATCTTATATACCTCCAGTCGGTATAGGAGAAGTGATGAGAGCTGGTACAGTAGGAACTGTAATGAAAAGCAATCACCCAGATTATAAAGAAGGAGATTTTGTCGTTGGCAGTTTGGGTGTTCAGCAATATGCAGTTTCTGACGGCAAATTCTGTTATAAGTCTGATACATTCGGCTTACCAAAAGAGAAGTTTCTTGGAGTATTAGGCATGCCTGGGTTTACAGCGTACTTTGGTTTGTTGGATATTACAAATCCGCAAGAAGGGGAAACTCTCGTTGTTTCTGGTGCAGCTGGTGCGGTAGGTAGTGTCGTCGGCCAGATTGGTAAAATTAAAGGATGTCGAGTAATTGGAATTGCAGGTGGTCCGGAGAAATGTGCGACAGTTGTTAACAATTATGGTTTCGACGCTTGTATTGATTATAAAAATGATGATGTCCGTTTAGGGCTCAAAGAACATTGTCCAAAAGGTATAGATATTTACTT
>CAYNMW010000268.1:1879-4608 GCA_964398295.1 uncultured Saprospiraceae bacterium
ATTGAAGGTATTGATACTTTTCCTGATACTTTCAATCGGTTGTTTACTGGTAATAAGCTTGGTAAATTAGTGCTCAAACCATAATTGTTTTGATTTGTAGATTGATATCAAAATGTAAACTTATAGCCTATAGTATTTATCGTTGATACTTGAGAGTATTCGCTAAATAATGACATTGGTGGGTTTGTGGCAGTACTAAAAAATGGAGAATTTATACCAGATGATCCGCCAATTCTAATGTGAATACTTGAACGACCTATTGGTATTTCATGCCCTAAATAAAAGTGTAGCCCAAAATAGTCACCTAAATTTTCAAAAAGATCGCTCTGTGGATTCGCATTTCTTACTTCCGAATCGAGTATCCTAATATTATAGTTTACCCCAGAATCAAAATGCCAACGTTTATTCTTACCAAAATAATAGTTAAGGCTTAAGGGAAGTGTGAGATGATTTCCGTTAACAGTGATCGTTTCTTCAGATACAAAACCATTTATTGATTCAAAAACAAATACAAAATCTCCTCCAGATTCCATATTTAGAATGCCTGTTTGAATACCCCATTTATCTGATAATTTGAATTCTACCAAAGCACCATAGGAGACACCAATTCTGTCTAATGATAAAATAGTACCTGCTTTTTCAATACCAAAAGTTTGTATACCTACGACTGGTGTTATGCTAAAGCGTTTACTTGCTGACTGATTATTTTGTGCATTTATGTCGGCACTAAAAATTAAAAGAATTAGAGGAAGTAAAATTGTTTCTTTTCTCATTTATACTGTTCCTTGTTACACAGTAGTAATCTCATTTTCGATTGAAGCAAGGTAAATTAATAGGTACCCTATTTGCTATGGCTTAATCTGTTCTAATCTAGTATTGCCAATGGATTGCTTTAATTGCCGACTAGTCTACAAAATATCAAAATATCGAGATATATTGGCGATTATTAGAGACTAATTTTATGAACGAACTATTTTATAAAACAGTATTACTTTCCTTAATTTTTTTGATTATATCTTGTTCTAGTGATGATCAAGTTTGTACTGATAAAATTGAATACTTCACTGCATGTATGAATAATACTCCATCCGTTCCTTTTGATGAATTTCCGTTTGAGCTACAAAATCAATTGAGCTCTAGGTTTGATTCAAATGTAAACACTTCTGGATTTTCCACAACATTTTGTGATGTGTCAGATACATTGAATTATGTTTTAACAGCAAATGCAAGAGATACTTTTCTAATTTTTGATTTGTGTTCTCAACAAATTGGAACAATGGCTTTACTTCAAGATGAAAGAGAACCACAAACAGAAATAAGGAATATATTTGAGTTTGAAATCGAATTTATTGATTTCGTTTGGGAATTGAATTATAATAATCGTTCAACGGAATTCCTTGCTGGACTAAAGCATAACAACAATCCAAGTTGTGCTAGTCAAGAATGTCTTTACATTATTGATTCAACTTTTGAAAATGCTTGTTCAGTTTGTTTTTGAATTTGATCAATTATAGTACCTGAGTTGTATCTATTAAAAAAAGGATTTTATTGTTCTTTCTTGTAAATCGTATATAATGTTTACAAATTAACTAATCCAGTCTGTGTAAATTTTGCCATAAACCTGCAATGCGAATATGAACAAGTTAGAACTTATAGATGCTAAGAATTAACTACTTTTTTTAGAAAAATTCTATAACGGCAATTGCTCCTTTATACGAAATCACACACGCAAAAATTAAAGCAACTACTAGACTCAATTTTACAAACAAACTAAATTTTATGCCATCCATAACATCCATGCGATTGGTCAGAAACAGAATTCCTATAATCACCGCTGGCAGTACAAACACATTAAATACCTGCGACAAGATTTGTAATTGTATTGGATTAGCCCCAAATATGGGAACAATGAGCGCGAACAAACAAGCGACGAATGTAATGACTTTGAATTGTCGTGAACGGGTATCCAATTCTCCTGATTGATAATCTGCCAAGAGAAGAGGTGCAATCAATAGACATGGAAAAATAGAAGATAATCCTGCACTCAGTGTGCCAAAAAAGAAAATGGTTACAGCAAGATTTCCAGCAATGGGTTCCAAAGTGTTTGCCATATCTAGTACATGCGTAACAGATTTACCATTATTGTATAATGCTCCATGAGCTACTGCCATGATAGAAGCACTGATCAAAAACACCAAGCACGCAGCTATGATTGTATCATTTCTTTGGGTGGTCAAATGTTCTCTCGTCCATCCTTTACCTCTTATAAAAAGTGGTCGTGATAGAAATGTTGCTGCAGCCATTGTTGTTCCTACAAACCTACAAAAGCAGCAACCATCATTCTACCACCTGGAACCTCTGGAATAGTTGGTACAAACCCTAGCACAACTTCACTTGGTAATGGATGCACAAAAAACAGTGAAATAATAAACGAAAAACCCATTATGGAGACAAAGATCACCAAGATCTTTTCAAAGAATGTATACTTCCCAATTAACATAATGCCGTAGAAATAGAAATAATGGTAATGGCAATTCCCAGTACAGTTTCATATTTAAGGTCTACAATCGAGGGAAACCTAATGGCTAGTAACTCATAAATAATATTGGAGCTTATACCAAGAATTCCCATTAGCGAATTCCACTGACCGAAAGTGATGCCAACGATGATGAGGATTGCCAGAATCTTACCTCCCTTTAGATGTTTTTTGAATCCATGCAGTGCAGTAT
>CAYNMW010000269.1:0-4411 GCA_964398295.1 uncultured Saprospiraceae bacterium
GTCTTTTAAATGATTAATTTTCAAATATAAAAAAGAGTGATATATAGTAATGTTTAAACTTTGAATGATCTTTAGTAATAGTTACTAATGTTTTGATAACATTTAAATAAACATTAATAATGAAGTACAAAATCTATATAAATTCGCTTGAATACATAGATATTCACTAAAGATATTACTAAGAACTCCCAAAAGGAGCATTCTCTTACTTGATTTTGGTTTGATGTGTTTAATCGATGTGAAACCTACTAGTTTGACTAATGCAGTCGGATCATTTTATGGACTTCAGAATATTGAGTTCCATTTAATTCCAGTTGGTAGTACATCACTGCACTTCCTCGTTTCAGTTGTTCCTTGCTTATGTTTACTGTATGTCGTCCTTCTTTGTAGTATGATTGGTGCCTTAGCAATTCTTTGCCTGTGACATCAACAATTCTTAATAAAGCAACTCCGGCAGATGGAATATGAAATGCTAACTCTGTATCATCTGTAAATGGATTTGGTGTGTTCTGGAATAGACTTAACGCATCACTACTTTCACTAAAGTCCAGACCTAATTCTAGGGTGTTGTCAGTTATCTTTTCATATGCCTCATTCCGTGTAATGGCTGAGTTAATGAGTAAACTTTCACTTAATATTCCATTAGCACTAGACTGGAGGATTAGAGATATTTGCAATTGGTCATTATTACTACGATCAGAGAAATAACTTACAGTAACATGATTTTCTCTAGTGGCAAAGTCAAAATTCATCTCTTCAAAACCTGAAGACGATTTCAATTCAATTAGTTCTAGATCCTGTAGTTCCAAAGTAAACTGGAAGCCATACAAATCGAAAGAGCTGAAATCTAGAACGACTTCAATAATCTGATTCTCGACAAATTCTCTTTCTTCCAATTGTAAAGTGGTGACTAAATCGCTTCTGAATTCTCTAGATTCTGTATCATTTGGAATGGCATTGTCATTAAGATCGCCTATTTTAATTCCAACAAAATCAAACTGATTATTGCCATTTACTAAGGTCTGCACATTAATTTCTTCACTAAATGGCCATGGTTTTAGCATATTAGAAAATTGAAAATGGCTGTCAACAAATTTCCAGTTGTATGAACCAGTAAATGTTTCAGTCTTCCCAAGAATCAAATTTCGAAGGTCAACTATATCTGCTGAAGAGATACGTTTATCATTGTTGACATCTGCAGCTATCACTTTATAAGCAGACTCCAGTGTTGATTTGCCAAGTATATGTTCTTGCATTAAAAACAAATCCAAAGTGCTAACGCCATTCAACCAATCGCCACCCTTTTCAGCATTCAAGGAAAATCCTTCACCTATTGGATTAGCATCAAAAGAATACTCACCATCTTGATTTGTGATTGTGGATTTAGGATATTCAGCGAGTGAATTCGAATTGATTTCGACAATTGCATGTTGAATCGGTTTGTTTGATTCTGTATACAATGCTCCAGATGCAACTGCGGATTGTCCTTCTACTAAGGCACAATCTCCAGCTACTACGATTGATACTGTACAAAAGTCGCTATTGCCTGATACATCCCATACATAGACATCCAAATCAATTCTGTTATTGACATCATCACAAGTGAATGACATATTTGCTTGACTTTCAAATCCATCTTCACCAGGCATCAAGGGTGTTTCACCGGTGGGTACGATCGTAAAATTCAAATCATCGCAATTATCAAAACTACCTAGGTCAAAGTCGCGAGCCCAAACTGAAACTGAGCCATTTGATTGAATGATACTGGTGGTCACTCCACCTACGCAAAGTGGTGTTGGAGGTGCAACATCTATAAATGTCACACTTATTATATCTGAGCTACTGTTGCCACAACCATCTGTTGCAGTAAGAGTTACGATATGTATATCTCCAGGCGCTCCTTCCAACGTAGCTATATTCAGCTCACTACTTGTAGTTGTAAACACTGTTTTATCAACACCATTATCATATAATACTGACCACTCAATAATCGCACTTTCAATAGATTCATCACCACAAAACTCAATCACCGAAGCTGTAATCGTGCCTGACGAAAAGCAGTCAGTCTCATCAGTTTTCGAAGTTGATCCGCCTGATACATTTACGATGATATCTTCCACAATTAGCTCAGGAGGTGTATCGTCAACCACTTTGATCGATTGATCAAAGGTGTAAAAGCCGTCGACATCAACGCTATCGTATTTGAAATATACTGTTGATGCGGGGCCTCCGGATAGCAAACAACCAGGACACTCTTGCTGGGTCCAATCTTCAACAGCAACAAATAGATCTTCATCTCTATCGTCGTCATCTCCATTGGCCTCGAATGTGCACCAATCGATGATGGTCCAGCGATTGATCAATTGCATACAAAACCCGGTAGTTTGTATGGTGTCAATCTCCATACTAGCTCCGATTAAGGTACAGTCAACGTCACACCATATGGGTCTACCAAAATCCATAGAGGAATTCAAGCAGACCTGTTTCGGACCTAAGTTTACAATTTGATCCATAATTACAAAGGGGATACCTGCTGAATCACATTCGAGATTGATTCCTTTTTCTGACAATCCAGTAAAATGTTTCGGCCATTGAATGCTAAAGGGATCAAACCTACTGGATTCGTCTACTGAAATTCGCTGCGTACAAAATGGTTCGTCTGCTGAAAACTCTTCGTCTCCATTGACATCAAGAAACCACTCTCTTATGATATCATCCTGAAGACAAACAGTAGAAGATTGTATATCATTAAACATCAAAGAGCGTAGAAAATCATTGCAAACATCTCCTATAATCAGAGGTCTTCGCAAGCGATCATCCATGCACTCTACAACAACATCTTCACATTCTATATCAAGAGGCTGACTATTTTGTACAATTATATTTACTTCGCAAGTACTTCTATTTCGTGCCTCATCTTGGACGACAAGTGTAAACGTAAATTCTCTACCTAAATCAACACAGGTAATAGAAGCGAAATCTGTTCCAGCTCCAGGAGTAACAAATGGACTAACTGGAAAACGAAGTATACCAAAGCTAATACTGTCACAGCCAGCATCTCCACTGCCACCATCTAGATCAACAGCATTGATTTGTGCCAGACCATTTTGAAAATTACCATCTGTAGTGAGGGACACTGTTAGGTCACCCCGACAAACAGCAACCGGTTTGATGGTATCCAATACAGAGACATTGAAGAATATTGATGTCTCGTTATTACACTCATCTATTAGTGTTGCTGTTACTTCTACTGGTATATTGTTCTTTGGTATATTCGTTACAACTGTTTCTTCAACATCTCCCACATCAGTATCCCAAACAACATTGATATTCGATCCACAATTATCACTCAAGTTCAATTCTGGGAATTTGAATCTTCCAAAGCATTCCCATGGATCAAGGAATGTCTGCACATCATTAATTGTATTGATTGGAATTTGTTGATCGTCTACATCCATTACTATTTCAGGTGGTCTTGTATCAAGTATTTCAATAAGTTGCGTACTTGATTGAGGGATACTCACATTACACCAATCCACTACTGTCCATTCTCTGAATAGCAGTCTAGAATTACCACATTTAAAAAATTCTGTGTCAGAAAAAGAGACAATAGCATTACACAATCGATCAGTAATCAATACTTCTTCGAAGGTATTTGCTACTTCCACGAAAGTGGTATCAAACACAAAACTATCCATGAAGATAGGGACTGCCTCAGTGATCAATACCCATTCAAAAATTCCATCATTGTCTGTATCTATTGAAACCAGTTCTTCATTCAATCTTGTAATTCCTGTTTGTACGGGAATGGTTTCGATGATGCTTATTCGTTCTTCAATTGTGGTAATTCTTGGCCCTTGGAAATAAGGAAATGCTGTAGTGGTTCCAGGTCCTCTTTGTAAAATAGAATCAGGATTAGTCAGACCTTCTATGGATAAATCGCATTCTATTTGTAGGTCATCAGGAAAGCGAAATTTTATTTCAAAGTCATGTCCTTCTAATGGTATATTTTCAAAACCAATTTGTTGACAAAGTAAAGTGACTCGCTCTTTTTCACCATGGCGTTCCACATTTGCTGAATAGACAATTTCGTGTACTTCTATATCATGTTGACAAAAGGTGTCAATAACCGTAGTTGTCATTTGCAAATCTGAAAAACTTGCAGGTCCGCAGTCCAGTAAAATAGATTCCACTTCGTCAAGACTCAATGCAGCATCTGGCAATCGAGATAAGGCACATGATATCAAACATTCCTCTGGCAAATCGTCCATCACATTTAAACAAGCACATGGTGTAATGAATTCAGGAATGACATTCGCCTCAATGCTTACGGTACCCCAACACGAATTTTCTAAACAACTAACTGTGTATTGATAGGTCTGTCCATCATCTGCACCAAGTAAGGTATCCG
>CAYNMW010000270.1:0-4405 GCA_964398295.1 uncultured Saprospiraceae bacterium
GCCACGGAAGAAACTTTTGGACAAATTGTTGACATTTGGAATGCCATGAAAGGTGTTTTCAATAAGGATAATAATTAATAAAGGCCCCCTCACTGTTGAGGTTGCCTCTATTTTTGGAATCAGTAAAGTCGATCCAACAAATTATTCAACCGGTTTTAGGCATTATATCCGTTGTGTACTTATAAAAGTGTATTCTATTCACAAACGCTTATCGGAATTCCACTTTTTTTAGATTATTTTGAGCTGAATTTCGTTCTTATATCGAATTGACTAATTAAATAAGAAAATGAGAAGTATCCTATTAACTGTAATCATGAGTCTGAGTATATCCTATCTGTTTGGACAGGGCATACAAATCAGAGAGCATGACGGCGTACAACAACTCCTATCTCAATACATTAGTCACCACAAACAGACGAATACTCTAAAAGGCTATCGCATCCAAATCATCACTACAGATGATCGTCTGAAAATGGAGAATGCCTTATATAAATTTAGAAATTTGTACCCTGACATGAATTCTGATTGGGAGCATAAGATTCCTTATTACCTGGTCAAAGTTGGAGCTTTCAAAGAGAAACTTGACTATCAAGGGTTCTTAATTGAAATCAAAAAAGATTTTCCAGGAGCGATTCCTATTGTAGCGGAGATTCGCGAAGAAGAATTGTTGGGTAGTTGATCAATGTCATCCATTCGCAATAGATCTCAAGCCAATTTTGATTGGATAAGTTTTTCCTTATATGTTAGTCTAGTGGTTATTGGCGCATTAATGTTGTACGCCACAGACCATACTGCTCAGCAAGCAGATTACTTAGCATTTTCAGATTCCTTCAAACGCCAACTCATTTGGGTAGGTATTTCTTTTGTCATGTGCCTCATGTGTCTGATAGTCGATTGGAAGGTATGGTTGACTTTTGCCTATCCCATTTTCGGTATATCGCTTTTACTCTTATTGTTGGTACTCGTTTTTGGTGTGGAAGTCAATGGCTCAAAATCCTGGGTATCAATAGTAGGTTTTAGATTTCAACCATCAGAGTTTGCTAAAATGGGTGCCTGTCTAGCTCTGGCAAGTTTCATCAGTTCAATTCGATTTAAGGTAAGCGAATTGAAGTCGCTTGCAATTATTTTTGCCATGATGATTGCTCCGGCTTTATTGATACTTCTTCAACCTGATGCTGGTTCTGCAATAGTGTTCGGTTCATTCTTAATCATGTTTTATCGCGCAGGTCTAAGTCCTATTATCTACATACTTGGTTTTGCTTTTATTCTTGTATTTATTTTTTCATTAATCTACTCTCCTTATTTAGTCATCCTATGCCTAGGCATTGGAAGTCTATTTTTTTTTCTGACTCAGTTGGACAACAAACTCTTGTGGTTAGGTGCAGTTGTGTCTGCCAGCATAGCTGCAGGAATTTTATTTTATCAAGGATATCAGCTACCAGCAATTGGAGGATTACTAGTGTTGCTATTAGTCTTTATGGTGTATCTGATACAGCAACGAAAGTCAGCATTTTCTATCACTTTGATAACTAGTTTGGTCATTCTTTCATTCTTTTCATTTGGGTCCAATTATGCATTCCACAATTTTTTGAAATCGCATCAAAAAGATAGAATAAATGTTTGGCTGCAACCTGAAAAAACGGATCCACATGGCTCAAGATACAATCTGGTTCAATCACAAGCCGCAATTGGATCAGGTGGTTTACAAGGAAAAGGGTTTTTAAATGGCACGATGACTAAATTGAATTATGTGCCAGCACAGTCTACTGATTTTATCTTTAGTACAATTGGCGAAGAGCAAGGATTCATTGGCAGTTTTGGAATCGTACTGTTGTACACATTCCTGCTGATACGAATAACAATAATTGGTGAACGAAGCAAACAAAAATTCATACTCAGTTATGCCTATGGTTTCGCGGGTATTTTATTTATACATTACTTTGTAAATATTGGAATGACCATTGGATTGATGCCAATTGTTGGGATACCTCTACCTTTGATCAGCAAAGGTGGTTCGTCTTTGCTAATCTTTTCGATGATGATGGGTATATTATTAAAAATGGATATGAGCCGAATGTCAAGAGTATGATGTTTAATCTAATCAAAACAGATGACAAGTCAAGTGCAAGAGCAGGTATAGTAAACACTGATCATGGGGAGATCCAAACTCCAATTTTCATGCCTGTTGGAACATTGGCAACTGTCAAGACTTTACACCAAAAAGAATTAGCAGAAGTCGTAAAAGCACAGATCATTTTAGGGAACACCTATCATTTGTACTTAAGACCAGGTATGGATATCATGACAAAGGCAGGTGGCTTGCATCAGTTCATGAATTGGGATAAACCTTTGTTGACTGATAGCGGTGGCTACCAGGTATTCTCTCTAAGTCAACAACGCAAGATCAAAGAAGAAGGTGCAGAATTCAAATCTCATATTGATGGGTCCACCCATTTATTTACGCCTGAGAATACAGTAGACATACAGCGAAACATTGGGGCAGATATCATTATGGCCTTTGATGAATGTACTCCTTATCCTTGCGATTATCAGTATGCAAAAAAATCACTTGCCTTGACACATCGATGGTTGGAAAGAGGACTCAAGGCATTTAGTGAAACTTCACCCAAATATGGACATCAGCAATTCTTTTCTCCAATAGTGCAAGGTAGCACCTACAAGGACCTTCGAATAGAGTCAGCAAAATACATTGCCGACAAGGATGTAGAAATCAATGCGATTGGCGGGCTTTCTGTAGGCGAACCTGCAAATGAAATGTACGAAATGAGTGGTCTGGTCTGTGAACATTTACCCGTTCACAAACCAAGATATCTCATGGGCGTAGGTACTCCTGCAAATTTATTGGAGAACATCGCTCTTGGAATCGATATGTTTGATTGCGTGTTGCCAACTAGAAATGCAAGGCATGGTATGTTGTACACATCCGAGGGAATCATCAATATTAAGAATGCAAAATGGAAGGATGACTTTACAGCAATTGATGCAGGACTTGATTGTCCTACTAGTCAACAACATTCAAAGGCATATTTGAGGCATTTATTTATGAGCAATGAATCACTTGGCGCACAAATTGCCAGCATTCAAAATTTGACATTTTTTCTTTCATTGGTACATCAGGCTCGTGAGAAAATTCTTTCCGGTGAATTTTCGGGATGGAAGGATACAATGGTAAACCGAATATCAGTTAGATTATAAGGTGTTTAATATTCTTGACAGATACATTATTGGAAAATATTTAAAGACATTTTTCTTTTCTGCATTTTTAATTACTCTGATTGCAGCTGTCATTGACTTGGCAGAAAACATTCATCGATTCTTTAAAGTTGAGTTGTCCTTTTCTGAGGTTGTCATTGGTTACTACTTGAATTTTATTCCTTGGATCAATGGACTGCTTTGGCCACTGTTTGCTTTAATATCTGTAATCTTCTTTACGTCCAGAATGGCAAGTGATTCAGAGATCATTTCTGTATTGAATGCTGGAGTGAGTTACAAGCGACTCTTGGTGCCCTATATGATAAGTGCTGGAATTATCGCTTCATTACTCTGGGTAGGGATTAATTTTGTGATACCCAATAGCACTCAAGCAAAGACACAATTCGAAAATGATAATAAGATTAAAACAAGAGAACAAACAAGATCTACAGATACACACTTTTTTATAGGCCCATCGAGTAAAATATATGTACGCTACTATAGAAAGCGTGATACTTCCATACAGACCTTCAGGCTTGAAGATTTTACCGAAGAGGGAAGATTGAAGAAATTAATCAAAGCTGATAAAGTCAAATTTAAAGAAGCACCACAAACCTGGACTATAAAAGATTATACCATACGAAATTTTAATCCTGATGGAACAGAGTTCTTATCCGTGAATCAAGGAGAATCATTAGATACCGTTTTAAACTTTCAGCCAAGAGACTTTATCTTAAATACCAAACAGGTTGAAATCATGACTTCTGCTGATTTGAGAGAATACATACGCAGAGAAGAAGAGAGAGGAATCGACAATACAAAAAAGTACTATATAGAATTACACAGAAGAACAGCTGATCCATTCACCATTTTTATCCTCACCTTAATTGGTGCAGCTATATCATCAAGGAAAGTGCGGGGAGGCACAGGCATGCATTTGGCTATTGGGGTAGTCATCGGTTCTGCATTTGTATTGCTCTCCAAATTCACAGTGACTTTTGCACATACACTGTCACTTTCGGCAGGTTTAGGTGTTTGGTTGCCCAATATTGTATTCGGCATGGTTGCTTTATACTTAATATACAAGGCACAGAAATAAAACTTTCAATTATATTTGAAAGTTTACAATTGTATTCTTTTTATATAATTCATTGATTATCAGGGTATTAATTAAACTCGGTGTTGCTTTTGC
>CAYNMW010000271.1:0-4387 GCA_964398295.1 uncultured Saprospiraceae bacterium
TGCGCATTTGCGCTTCACTCACTTCAAGCACTGTCGTGCTTGACTGCTTCGCAGGTCGTTCGTTCATATATTAAAAACATATATCTATAAAATCTAAATGTCTTTTAAATTCATTCCACCAATTTTTCACTAACTTAAGAAGCTCACAGTTTCTTTATTGAAATAACAAATTAAAAGACAAGCTTAATGAAAACGAATGTGAAAATAACAGTAAACGGGACCGTTTACGAGAGAGAAATTGAACCACGAATGCTACTTGTCTACTTCCTAAGAGAAGAACTAAGTTTGACAGGAACCCATGTAGGTTGTGATACCTCAAGTTGTGGCGCCTGCACGGTTCACCTAGACGGAAAGGCACTTAAATCTTGTTCAATGCTCGCAGTACAAGCTCATGGTAAGTCAGTGACTACCATCGAAGGAATGGCAAATGGCGAAATGCACCCATTGCAAAAAGGATTCCATGAAGAACATGGATTGCAATGCGGTTTTTGTACACCAGGGATGATAATGACAGCTGCAGATTTGTTGGCGTCAAATCCGAATCCCACTGAACACGAAATTAGGGAATCACTCGAAGGCAATCTTTGCAGATGTACAGGTTATCACAATATTGTGAAATCGATACAGCATGCTGCCAAAGAAATGCAATCCTAATTTTATTCTTTAATCCATCCGCAGGAATCACCTTCTTGCATTAAATATATAATTATGTCTTTAATAGGTTCATCAGTCAAAAGAGTCGAAGACAAGCGCTTTCTTACAGGAAAGGGACGCTATACTGACGATATTAAATTACCTTATATGACCCACGTTGCTTTTGTGCGTTGTCCCAATGCTCATGCAACGATCAATAATATAGATACTTCTAAAGCAGCTGAAATGGATGGCGTTGTTGCCATTTATACAGGAGCTGATACGGCAGAAGTAAATGGCGTGCCATGTGGTTGGCAGGTCAATTTTAAAAATGGAGATACAATGAAGGAGCCAAAGCATCCTTTATTAGCTCATGGAAAAGTATTACACACAGGAGAGGCGGTTGCCATGGTGGTTGCTGAAACTTTAGCTCAAGCTAGAGATGCAGCTGAAGCAGTTCGTGTGGATTACGGAGTGTTGCCTGCAGTTACAGATGCGAAAGCAGCTAGAGCAGAAGGTGCACCAACGGTTCATGATGACGCTCCTGGTAACTTGGTTTTTGATTGGGAGTTAGGAAATCCCATTGCAGATGTTGACGCTGCAATTGCAAATGCACATCATGTAACCAAACTTGATTTTGTAAATCAACGGGTAGTTCCAAACGCTATGGAACCAAGATCTGCTATAGGTCATTACGATGATGCATTAGATAAGTACACCCTTTATACATCTTCACAAAATCCGCATTTAACAAGATTGCTATTATGTGCTTTTGTTCTTGGTATCCCAGAGCACAAAGTAAGAGTAGTTGCACCAGATGTTGGAGGAGGTTTTGGATCTAAAATATTTCACTATACAGAAGAAGCCCTAGTTATCTGGGCAAGTAAAAAAATAAACAGACCCATCAAATGGACAGCTGATCGTTCAGAAAGTTTTCTGACTGATGCTCATGGTCGTGATCATAATACGGTTGCAGAAATGGCATTTGATGCAGATGGTAAAGTACAAGCATTGAGAGTGAAGACTTACGCAAACTTGGGAGCTTATCTTTCCACTTTTGCTCCAGCGGTTCCTACTTATTTGCATGGTACGCTCTTACAAGGATTATATACCACGCCTTTAATCAATGTGCATGTCGATGCGGTATTTACAAATACTTGTGCAGTCGACGCATACAGAGGAGCAGGTAGACCCGAGGCCACGTATTTATTAGAACGCCTGATGGATACTGCAGCACTGGAAATGAAGATGGATCCAGCAGAACTGCGATTCAAAAATTTCATTCCTGCATTTGATGGTGTTGAGCAAGCAGGATACCAAACTCAAGTTGCCCTTCAATATGATAGTGGTAATTATGAGCCTGTGCTACAAAAAGCATTGGAGATGGTGGGCTATGAAGATTTTCGAGCTAAACAAAAGGAAGCCAGCAGTAATGGAAAATTACTAGGCATTGGTTTTTCTACTTATATAGAAGCTTGTGGAATTGCTCCATCAGCGGTTGTAGGTTCTTTGGGAGCAAGAGCAGGTTTGTTTGAGTCAGCCCAAGTCCGAGTGCAGCCTACTGGTAAAGTAAGTGTATACTCTGGATCACATTCACATGGTCAGGGACATGAAACTACTTTTGCACAAATAGTCGCAGATCGTTTTGGGATTCCTATGGAAGATGTAGACATTGTTCATGGAGATTCTGATGCAGTTGCATTTGGTATGGGTACCTATGGGTCTCGTTCACTTGCAGTAGGAGGGAGTGCGATTGTGAAAAGTATGGATAAGGTCTTGGAGAAAGGTGCAAAAGTTGCAGCTCACCTCTTGGAAGCGAATGTCGATGACTTAGATTTCGCTGAAGGAAAATGGACCGTAAAAGGAACAGATAAATCAGTTGCTTTTGGTGATGTTTCACTGACAGCATATGTGCCACATAATTATCCTGAAGGATTAGAGCCAGGTTTGGATTTTTCAAGTTTCTATGATCCTGCCAATTTCACCTATCCTTTTGGAGCGCATGTTGCCATCGTTGAAATTGACAAAGAAACGGGTAAGGTGAGTTTGAAAAGATTCATCTCAGTGGATGATGTTGGAAATGTAATCAATCCAATGATTGTGGATGGTCAGATTCATGGAGGGGTAGCTCAAGGAGTTGGACAAGCTTTACATGAAGGGACGATCTATGATGAAAGTGGTCAATTGATTAATGCTTCTTACATGGATTACGTAATGCCAAGAGCAGACGATTTTCCAAGTTTTGAAGTAGACCGAACTGTCACACCTTGTCCTCATAATCCTTTAGGGGTTAAAGGAGCGGGTGAGGCCGGAACAATAGGTTCTACTCCTGCAGTCATGAATGCAGTAATGGATGCTTTGTCACCCTACGGAATTCATGATGTAAGTATGCCAGTTAAATCTGAAGACGTTTGGAATATCATACATTCCAATTCGTAGTATTAACCATTTTGATCATTAGAAAAAAGATATAATATGATACCTTCTCAAATAGCTTATCAAAAACCAGAAAGCCTGGACGAAGCACTAAACTGTGTTGGCGACTTAGGTGATATGTGCAAGATTTTAGCTGGAGGACACAGTTTAATTCCAGTCATGAAATTGCGTTTAGCAGACCCTGAAAATCTTGTAGACATTACAGGGATTGATAGCTTAAAGGAAATAAAAGATGCAGGTGATAGTATTTCTATTGGAGCCTGTGCAACGCATGCTGATATTGCAAATAGCAGACCCATTCATAGTGCCGCACCTATGGTGTCTAAAGCAGCTTCTATGATCGGTGATATCCAAGTTCGAAACTTTGGAACCATCGGAGGAAGCATAGCGCACGCGGATCCATCAGCGGATTGGCCTGCTGTTTTATTGGCGGCAGATGCGACGATACATATGCAATCAAGATCTGGGTCTAGATCAGTAAAGGCAGGTGATTTCTTTATGGGTTTGTTTATGACAGCACTTCAAACTGGAGAAATCATTACCTCAATTGATATTCCAAAGTCAGCAGCTAATGCCAATTCCAATTATGAAAAATTTGCTCAACCAGCTTCAAGGTTTGCCCTTGTTGGATGTGCCGTTGCTGCAGATAATAGTGGGGATACACTAGCTGATGTACGCGTAGCATTTAATGGAGTAAGTGCCACACCGTTTAGAGATGGAGGTGTAGAATCTGCACTCACTGGAGCTGGATTGAATGACGAGTCCATAGCTGCAGCTTGTGGAGCGGCTGCTGATGGTGTTGATGTAATGTCAGATCATTTTGCTTCGAGCGCTTATAGAAAAAGCATGGCAGGCGTATTTGCCAAACGTGCCTTAAAAGGACTTTCATAGTCGTTTTAAAAACAGAATTTAATAAGAAGAGGGTTTGCCGATGCAAGCTCCTCTTCTTTTCATTTTGAGAAGTATAGCAAACATTGAAGAGTATAGAATCAACATTAGATGATTTAGCGCAGCAAGGATATATTGCGGATCGAGCCATTGCCATGTCTGTTTATCTTGCCAATGAACTTCAGCGTCCCCTTCTGATTGAAGGACCTCCTGGAGTGGGGAAAACAGAAATTGCTAAAGTGCTTGCTAAAATCCATGATACTGATTTAATAAGGATGCAATGTTATGAAGGTCTTCATGTGGAGCAAGCTTTGTATGAATGGAATTATCAAAAGCAGCTCCTCAGTCTTAAAATAACTGAGCAAGAAAAGAAGAGTTTAAGTGAAAAAGAGACCATGATTTATAGTCGAAAGTTTCTTTTTGAGCGTCC
>CAYNMW010000272.1:0-4285 GCA_964398295.1 uncultured Saprospiraceae bacterium
AATTGATGTTCCATCTCTCTAGGCGTATACAGCGGATTGGTATTTACCACAATCAATCCTGCTTTTAATGCGCCAATCAATGCAATCGGATACTGCAATAAATTCGGCATCATGATTGCAAACTTATCGCCTGGTTCTAGTCCTCTTGATTGGAGATAGGCACCGAATTGGGTGCTCAGTTTATTGATTTCTCCATAGGTTAGTTCCGAGCCCATCAGAGCAAAGGCAGGCTTCTTTTTATGTTCTTCGCATTTCTTTTCTACAAAATCAACCACTGAATTGTAAATGGTGGGATCTATATTAGCTGGTACACCAGCAGGGTAGATATTTAACCACGGTCTTTCTGCACTCATGATATTAGCTTTAATTGATACGCACAAGTTTACTGATTTTCTCTTAATGGCTGTTATCCCTTGTAAATTACTTTTGTTTTCAAGACATAACTTACCTTCAAACAAACTATTTTAGGAGTTGTGCTTCCTATTTCTGCATTGCCTGAAATGGAAATGCAATCATCTGATTTCCTTCAAACAGAGGAGCATCAGGAACAGTTATGCCATCTCCAAAATCAAAAACCTTGTCCTGATTCACATCCCAATGCAACATAATGATGTAATTTTCTTCTGATTGTGGTGGTGACTCTACTGTAATAGAGACATCTTTATTGCTACCATGTTTGACATAAGATGCTCCAACATACACAGTCGGATTTGGTTTGCCGTCTTTATAGGGATGTAACACTAGCCAGCCATTTCCCTTTATCTTAATTTCTTTGAATGTAAATGTTGAGCCTGATTGTTTGAAATCTTCGGTTATAATAAAACTGTCAGTTCCGTTTCCCATTGTGATCTGATCCCTTGGCGGAATTGTTGGATTTTTAGGTGTTTGCTTATAGCCAACGTTACACGAAGTACAGATAAGAATGCAGAGAATGATGAGCGATGAAAATTTCATGATTCAATATACTATAAAGCTATAGTTTGTATCCACTTTGCATAATCTCATTTAACAATATGAGAAGCACCAGGACAAATAGCGCTCCTTGTCTTTCTATCCTAGTTATAAGTTCTGATATTATTTATCTCAATTTAAAGAAGTCAACAGGCAATTCCGTCTTGCCCTTTACCACTAAGTCTTTTAATAATTCTCCGACCATCGGGACAAACTTAAATCCATGTCCGCTGAATCCACATGCCACCAGTACAGATTGATTGTAATCGGGTATAAAGTCTATAATGAAATCTTCATCTGGAGAATAGCTGTAAAGGCAGTTCTTGGTGTATTGGATACTTCCTTGTAGTGAAGGCATGTATTTTTTCAAAAAGAAATGAAGGGCTTCCATTTCATCTGTGCTAGCGGTTTCAGCTTTCTGTTCTGGTTGGATCTCAATGCCTGGTGCATGAAATGCAATCTTGACAGTAGGCTTTTTTTCATCAACAATTGGGAACCCGTAAAACATTCCATCGTAAGCCGGATCGGTAATCGACCAGCAACTAAACTTACTTTTTAAAAATTGATCTGTATGTTCAGGAGCATACCACATCAGTGCTTGTTGAGTAGTTCGCAATGTGTTTTGTAGCTGTGGCACAAATCGTTCTGTCCATGCGCCAGTGGTGAATATGATTTTTTTTGCACGGTAGTTTCCATTTGGAGTGGAGCAATGAACATGTCCTTCTCTATATTCCCATCTGACCAGTCTCTCTTCTTCTTTGATCTCAGCTCCTAAATTTTTGGCAAGCTCCACATATGTTTTGATGGTAAGTTCTGGTTGAACATATCCGGCATTTGCTTCGAAAAGGCACTCATAATGTTCGGGTATTGTGAATGGAGAAAAGCGGTTCTTACTTTCTTCACTGGTCAACAAATCGATTGGAAGATTATAGAGCTTTGATGATTTTCTGACACCAACTGTTTGCACACTATCAGTTTCTCCGAAATACACTATACCCGTTTTGTGGAATAAGCTTTTGCCCGAAACCTCTTCAAGATGTTCCCAGTTGAGGTAAGCTTGTTTAAGCAAAGGCACGTAATCCGGATTCTCAAAATATGCCATGCGCACAAATCGACTTTCTCCTGTATGTGAGCCTTTCTCATGTGGGAGGCTAAACTGTTCTAAGCCAAGTACCTTCAAACCAGATTTTGCTAAATAGTAGCAAGTCGCAGAACCCATAGATCCGACTCCAATTACAATAACGTCATATTCAATATTCATTCATTAGAATGTTAGCAGTATTTTAATGTAACAATTAAAGCTAAAACAATTCTGGAATGTTATAATTTCTGAGTTGGTTATATTATTAGATATTTTTAGACTAAGGTCTAGCACAGTCTTCTCACCAAAATAAAACAGAAGCTAATGAAATCAAAAATGACACGTCGTGATTTTCTCAATGGAACACAGGTGGCTATAGGAGCATCTTTATTCTTGCCATCCTTAAGTTCTTGTGCAGCTAAGGAGTATAATTTCTCTTTGCCTTCGGACTATTATCCTCCGATTAAAACAGGTATGCGTGGGAGTCATGATGGGTCCTGGGAAGTCATGCATGATCAGGTTTCGGGAAAGACATGGAACCAACCTTCAGAAGGAGAAGAATATGATTTAATTGTAGTAGGTGGAGGCATTAGTGGATTAGCAGCAGCCTATTTTTATAGACAAAAAAATCGAGAAGGCAGGATATTAATATTGGATAATCATGATGATTTTGGAGGCCATGCTAAACGAAATGAATTTACACATAATGGTCAAATTCGAATTGGCTATGGCGGAACGGAGGCAATCGATACACCATCTCATTACACTAGAGAAGCGAGTCAACTGTTAAAAGACATTGGTATTGAAACAAAAAAATTTTACGACTATTATCACCAATCACTCTATACATCTTTTGGCTTGTCAAAAGCAATCGTATTTGACAAAGAAACATACGGTGAAGACAAATTGGTTACAGGATATGGCAAGAAGACCTGGGCTGAATTTGCAGCTGAAACCCCAATGAGTGCAGAAGCAAAGGCTGATTTGATCAGGGTGCAGACAAGTAAAGAAGACTATATGCCTGGAGTTCCTATGGAAGAACGAATTAAGATTTTAAGTAAGACAAGCTATGAAGACTTCCTTCGAGATTACTGTAAAGTGCATGAAGAAGTCATCAGTATTTATAAGCGTTGGGGCATGAGTTTTTGGACAGTCGGTATCGATGAAATCCCAACGACATCTATACAATCCTATGACGGAGGTATGCCCGGTGTCGATCATACATTGGTGCGGACAGGCCATCGAAATGATGAACCATATATCTTTCATTTTCCTGATGGCAATGCGTCTGTGGCACGATTACTCGTCAGATCACTCATACCAAACGCTATACCTGGAAACACAATGGAAGATGTTGTGACAGTAAAAGCTGATTATGCAGCCTTAGACATAAAAAAACAACAAGTTAATATCAGATTAAATAGCACAGTCGTAAATGTCAAGAATCGAAAAGGATTGGATAGAGTTGATGTCGTGTATGTGAGGAATGGTAGGTCGCATCATGCACACGCTAAAAAGGTCGTTATGGCTTGTTATAATGGTGCAATCCCTTACCTGTGTCCAGAATTATCTGATGAACAAAAGCAGGCCTTGACTAAAGGAATCAAAGCACCATTGGTGTACACAAAAGTATTGGTCCCTGATTGGAGAGCTTTTGCAGATTTAGGTATTGACTTCGTGTATTATACTGGCGGATTTTACAAACAAGTGGAACTTGCTTATCCTGTTTCGATGGGTCAATACAAAGCAGCATTGACACCTGACGATCCCATGATTTTACATATGTGTCATGTGCCTTGGGTGCCAGAGCTTAAAGGTCCTGAACAATGGCGGGTTGGGCGGCATAAAATTCTAACAACACCTTATGCAACATTTGAAAGTCATGTGTTTAAGCAATTGAATCAGGCATTATCAAGTACAGGATTTGATGCTGAACGAGATATCAGTGCAATCACCGTGAATAGATGGCCACATGGATATTCGTATAATCCTGAATTAATTTGGGAGCCAGATTATGCTTCAGAAGAAGACAAACCTTGGGTTGTAGGTCGACAAGCATTTGGAAACATTCATATTGCCAATTCTGATGCTGGTGCAAAAGCAGATACAAATTGTGCCATCTCCCAAGCCTACCGGGCAGTATCTGAGATGATTTAGATGTATGACAAAACAAACATTTCTATCTGTTGAATAATTTGATGTTGGATAACGATGGTCGATTATGGGTAACCGCCCATCCTTGTCCTCTTGATT
>CAYNMW010000273.1:0-4250 GCA_964398295.1 uncultured Saprospiraceae bacterium
GATTTGTCATTCCGAGCGAAACAGCCTGTCCTGAGCTTGCCGAAGGAGAGTGGAGTCGATTTGTCATTCCGAGCGAAACAGCCTGTCCTGAGCTTGCCGAAGGAGAGTGGAGTCGATTTGTCATTCCGAGCGAAACGGAGTGGAGTCGAGGAATAGACTTTTAGATGTAACACGAATTTCGACCTTGTGGAGAAATCTAGTAACAGTGCTCTCATAAATTAGTATTTAAGATTTCTCCGCAAGGTCGAAATAGATAAACCTAAAACAATTTCATCCTTCGACTCCGCCTATGGCTCCGCTCGGAATGACAACCGCACATTTAAAAGAATAATTATCTTTAGAACATGAAGAAAAAGTTGCGATCACAGGATTGGTTTGGCAAAAAAGGAAGGGATGGATTCATTTATCGTGCATGGATGAAAAATCAGGGAATCCCTGATGATGAGTTTCACAAACCTGTGATTGGTATCTGCAATACTTGGTCTGAATTGACTCCATGTAATGCTCATTTTCGAGAATTGGCAGAGTCTGTAAAGAGAGGTATCATCGAATCTGGTGGATTCCCGGTAGAGTTTCCTGTGATGTCTCTTGGTGAGACGTTGATGAAGCCAACTACCATGTTGTATAGGAATTTAGCCAGTATGGATGTCGAAGAATCCATTCGCGCAAATCCATTGGATGGTGTGGTTTTACTCTGCGGATGTGATAAGACAACTCCTTCTCTGATTATGGGAGCAGCAAGTGTTGATCTACCTACTATTGTGGTGTCTGGTGGGGCCATGTTGACTGGTAGATATAAAGGCAAACCATTAGCAACTTCAGATGTCTGGAGAATAGCGGATAAAGTAACACTTGGCGAATTAGAAGATTCTGAAATAAGAGAAATGGAGTCGTGCTTCGGCAGAAGTCGAGGTCATTGCATGGTAATGGGTACTGCTTCTACAATGGCTGTTATGACAGAGGCTTTAGGTATGTCCTTACCTGGTTGTGCTGCGATACCTGCTCCTGATTCTCGGAAGAAAGTGATCGCTCAATTATCGGGAAGAGAGATTATGAAAATGGTTGCTGAAGATCGTAAAGTGTCTGATGTGTTGACTCGCGAAGCATTCGAAAATGCAATTGTTGTCAATTCAGCGATTGGTGGCTCGAGTAACTTTATTGTTCACTTATTGGCAATTGCTGGTCGAGTAGGTATTGATCTTGACTTGAAAGAATTTGATACCATCGGTAGTGAAATTCCATTGCTGACGAATCTGCAACCTGCTGGTGAATTTTATATGGAAGATTTTTATTACGCTGGCGGACTACCTGTTGTCATTAAAGAGCTGACAAAACATTTAAAACAAACCCCAACAGTTAATGGCAAAAGCATCATCGACAATTCTAAAGATGCTGAAAATTATAATCTGGATGTCTTGGCATCTATCGATTCTCCTTTTCAGGAAAATGCAGGTATTGTGGTTGTCTACGGTAACCTTGCGGAAAACGGAGCTGTCATAAAGCCAGCTGCTGCTTCAAAACATTTATTGGTGCATAAAGGTAAGGCAGTCGTCTTTGAAGACATTGAAGATTACCACGCCAGAATAAATACTCCAGACCTTCAAATAGATGAAACAAGTGTCATGGTATTGAAAAATGCTGGCCCTAAAGGATATCCTGGAATGGCGGAAGTTGGCAACATGGCATTGCCAAAATCGATTTTGGAAAAAGGCATCACCGATCTTGTACGTATCTCTGATGGTAGAATGAGTGGGACGGCATATGGTACTGCTGTTTTGCATGTTTCTCCAGAGTCCGCTGCCGGCGGAATGTTGGCTTTCGTTCAAAACGGAGATGAAATATCTCTAGACGTACCTAATAGAGAATTGACCTTACATATTGATGAAGAAGAATTAGCTGCTCGCAAAAAAGACTGGCAAAAACCCGATTTAGGAATCGATCGTGGATACATTAAACTCCATCTCGACCATGTCGAACAAGCTGACAAAGGCGCAGACTTGGATTTCTTGAAAGGCAAAACTGTAAATTTAAAATTGAGGGAATCTCATTGAAAAAAACGCAAAGGGTGTGATTCTTCATTGATTACTTTTAAAACCTGAGCCGAAGGTGTTTCACCTATCGGCGGCAATAAAATATATAAACATGATCCGTCGCAAATTCATCCAAACATCAACAGTCGCCTCACTCGCTTTAAGCACAGGATTGCTGTCTTCCTGTCAAGAAAAATCAAAAACAGAAGCTGCAACAGAAAAAAAACAACACATGCTTGATATTTCTCTGGCTCAATGGTCCCTGAATCAATCTTTCTTTAATAAGAAATTGGATGCAAATGACTTTGCTTCCATAAGCAAATCTGTACATGATATTTCTGCTGTTGAATACGTCAATCAATTTTATGTTGATCATGCAACAGATGAAAAATTTTGGAATGAGATGAGGAGCAGAGCAGATAATGTAGGTGTAAAGAGCTTATTAATAATGGTCGATGCAGAAGGAGATTTAGGAAATCTAAATGACAAAGACAGAAATCAAGCTGTACAAAATCATTACAAATGGGTGAATGCTGCTAAATTATTAGGCTGCCATTCCATTCGCGTCAATGCATTTGGAGAAGGTGGCAAAGAACAAGTCGGCACGGCACTGGAAGATGGTCTAGGTAAATTGGCTGAATATTCTGCAAAAGAAAACATCAATGTCCTAATTGAAAATCATGGGCTTTACAGCTCAGATGGTGCATGGATAGCACAATTAATCAAAAAGGTAAATACTCCCTATTTAGGTACATTACCTGATTTTGGAAATTGGTGTACAAATATCAAATGGGGTAGTATTCATGGCGAAGGTTGCGAAGCTGTTTATGACATTTACCAGGGTGTATCTGATTTTATGCCATTCGCCAAAGGAGTCAGCGCCAAAGCATACAATTTTAATGAGGATGGAGAAGAGACTTCAATCGATTTTGCAAAAATGATTGCCCTAGTAAAAGACGCTGGATTTAGTGGACACATTGGTGTAGAATATGAAGGCTCCACAATGAGTGAAGTAGAAGGTATTCGAGCAACAAAAGCATTGATTGAAAAGTATATTTAGGACTTAATCTAAGAGCAGAGAAGTACGGACCTATGGGCCTTTGGCTCAGACCTAAAGTTAACTGAGCTCTCCAAGGGAGGCTTTGACACAATTAGCCCTAAGCACCGTCTCCCTTGAGAGAGATTTAGAGGGTGAGTGGCAGGTCGATAAACTAAATCACTCGTTAAACACAACATTATCCAACCAATTTGCCGCATTAGTTAAAGATCTTTGATATTGACATGCCTCAAAATGAGACAACCCCTGTTGCACGTTAAACGTTGATTTGTCAGAAGTGCTTTCTAAAACCTGACTTTCCATGAGGGAACAATTAGTCAAATCATCATTGCTACCACAGATACCGTAAATTGGAATCGTTGGTTTTTTATCAATGTTATGTAATGCGGCCATTGGAATACCAGCTGTAAAAATGGAATCGTGATTAATGGAATAGTGCCAAGCGCCATGTCCTCCTATACTGTATCCAGCGACTACAATTTGATCAGCATGAATGGACCAATATTGTATCGCATAATCAACAAATTCTAAAATGCGTTGCTCAACTCTCGGATGGCTCCAAAGCCCAAAATTATCTTCAGGAACAAATAGATATGACTCACTTTGGCTAAAGGACGGTTCTAGCAAACAGTCAAAAAAACTGAGATGATCATTTACTTGACCAGCCCAAACTAAGCCAATTACAAGAGGAGCAGTATCACCAGATTCCAAGGAAGGAACTCTTAATTTGTAATTCCAGGATTCTCCGTTATTTAATTGTAAATCATCAGTATATATTCCAGATACTACAGGAATTTCCTGAAAAGAGGAAAGAGATAGTATAGAATCAAATTCCATTTTTATTTCCATTTCCACAGGGATGGTCTCCTCGATAATTTCATCGACAATGACGTCCTCCTCATCAGTACAATTGGTTAAGACCAAAACTCCAACAACGACGATCATAATTAAATAGAAAGTTCTCATTTATAAGAATTAATCCATTGACTTGACTGATCTATCATAGAATTTAAAGTACGCATATTTTAAGAGCACACAAAAAAGTAATTCAATTGGTACCTGAGGCAAAGAACTTCGTCCTCTTGACATTGTCCCGCAAAGAGGTGAAACACCCAATGCCATTTAGTTAAGAGAATTTCAAAGCGCCGTTAGGTGCGTCATCT
>CAYNMW010000274.1:0-4249 GCA_964398295.1 uncultured Saprospiraceae bacterium
ACCGCATGTAAAGACTGGATGGTTGAGAAAATGAAATCATTGGGTGCAAAAGTAACGGAACAGGATTTTACTGCAAAAGCCTATACCGGAGAAGATTTAAAAGGAACGAATATCATTGCGCAATACAATGTAGATAATCCACGACGTATTTTACTTTGTGCGCATTGGGATACGCGCTTTATTGCAGATAATGACCCAGTGGAAGCAAACAGAGACAAGCCGGTTATGGGTGCAGATGACGGAGGAAGTGGTGTAGGTGTTTTGATGGAAATCGCCAGAAACTTACAGCAAACTCCCATCGAGCTGGGTGTAGACATTGTCTTTTTCGATTTGGAAGATCAAGGAGAGTCTGGTGTTCGTGGGAGAGAGAACACCTGGGGGCTTGGGTCTCAACATTGGTCGCGTAATCTTAATTATTCCAATAACAACAAACCTAAATACGGTATTTTATTGGATATGGTTGGCGCAAGGAATGCGGTCTTTACCAAGGAGCAACTTTCTATGCAGGTTGCACCAACGCTCATGAATGAAATTTGGAAAATCGGAAAAGGAATGGGTTATAAAACTTATTTTTCTAATGAAAAAACACCACCCGTTACAGACGATCACTATTTCGTCAATAACATTGCTCGTATTCCTACCATAGACATTATCAACAAACCTCAAGGCGCAAAGGGTGGATTTACAAAATGCTGGCATACTCTATGTGACGACATGAGCAGTATTGATAAGCGGACTTTGCGAGCAGTCGGTCAAACCGTAATGGCTTCTGTTTATCGGGAAAACAATGGTACCTTCTGGCAGTAAAAATTGCTGCATCAATTCGGACCTATTCAAGGCTATTCATTCGAGTTTAACAAATGATTTCGTGAAATTGATTTTTTTCACATTCGTTTGTTATGGGTATAATTGACGACATTATACCTGAATAATTGACGACAATTTAGAAAGTATAAGACATTAAGTACTATTAATTATTGTAATTGTGGCTATATTCACAGCTCATATTTAAACATTAGAAATCACATATAATTATGAACAAAATATTTACTTTATTGATATTGATGCTCCCATTAACAGCATGTTTTGGGCAGTGGACACAACTTGGTAATGCACCCTATGTAAATCACCATTCCAATGGATTTGGCTATGATGGCAAAGGCTATATTGTCCAAGGTTTTGAAACGAATAACGGTGGGACATTGCAAAATCGAATGTGGGAGTATGATCCAACAACTGATGACTGGACTGCTATTGGATTTATCCCTGCCCCGGGTCGAAGATTTTCAATTGGAGATGATATGGATGATAAGTATTATTGGGGATTTGGCACTAATAGAAGAGACGTTTGGGAATTTGACCCAGCGGCCAACACTTATACAGAATTACCGGAATGTCCATGTGATCCAAGAGCGCATCCTGCTTTTGTTGCCCATAACGGAAAAATCTATATGGGAGCAGGGAGTGATAGTAATGGCAATAGAAATGACTGGTGGGTTTTTGATTTCGCAACACAAGAATGGACTCAAAAAGCTAATATTCCTGGTGCTGCCAGACACCACCCTTACCAATTTGGTATTGGTGATGCTATCTATGTAGGAGGTGGACATGTTTCTAACTGGCTTAAATATGATATCAATACAGAAACCTGGTCTGAAATTAATGACCTTCCTCAAGGCAGAGTAGCTGGTTCCCAGTTTAGTTATAATGGAAGAGGCTTTCTTCTAACGGGAGACGAAGCAGATCACTCCGAACTTGAAGAAGAGCAATTTTTAATGTATTTCCCAGAATCAGACGAGTGGTTTGATTTACCTTTTTCACCAGAAATGCACCGATGGGCATGCTCTTCATTTATCATTGAAGATGAACTATACTTTTTCGGTGGATTTGGTTATGTAGCCGGCGGAAATGATCTTTTTGTATATAAGTTTGATTTATCTACTACCGACTGCCTTGCACCTAATGTTAGTTATGCTGCAACTATAGAAGAAAATTCTGCAATTTTGATTTGGTCCAATAGTCCAACAGGTGCTGCAGATTCTCTCCAATGGCGAGCAGAAGGAGCTACTACCTGGAATACAGTTGCTAACCCGCAGTCTGGATTTCTTTTGGATGGACTTGAATCTTGTACAGATTACGAGTTTAGAGTGAATTCAAGTTGTACTTCTGGTACAGCATTTACAGAACCTTTTTCTTTCAGGACTAAAGGATGTGGAAATTGTCTTGATTTAGTTTATTGTGATGTAACAGATGAATATCTTTCGCTTACCAACTACATTGATAGAGTAAAAGTAAATGACTACGAAAATCAATCTGGTGATGATGGCGGATATCAAGAATTTAATTCTTCTATTAATGTCGAAATTGCTTTAGGTGATACTTTCAATTTAGAAATTGAACCAGGGTTTGACGCTTCTGCAATGAATTATAGATGTAGAGTATGGCTTGATCTTGATGCTGATGGTGAGTTCTCTTTTGAAGAAAGGGTAGTAGCTGTCAGTAATTGGTCCGGCACTTTAACAAGAACTATAGATGTTCCTACAGAAGGAGTTCTAGGATCCTCTCGAATGAGGATTGCGTTGGATGTCAATAACACAGTAAGCGCTTGTTCTGGTAGCGGTGATGGTGAAGTAGAAGATTATTGCTTCACTTTAGTTGATGAAGTAACCAGTATCGATGATGGATTAGACGGTCAAAATCCAATTTCTATAAGTCCAAATCCTTCGACAGGAAACTTGTTTATTCAAAATTCAAATAGTGATTCCTTTACTTTAAGTGTTTATGAAACAACAGGAAAATTATTATTCTCCGAAGTTAATCCGGTAAGTGTCAACCTCGAGAACCTTCCTGATGGGCTATATTTTGTCCATATTGAAAATAAGACCACGGAGAAAAAGAATATCGAGAAATTGATTTTAAGAAAATAAGTTCCACTTTTGCTTTAGAGCAAATTTAAACTTCTATTATTCGCCACGTGCCTACCAGAACCAGGTACGTGGCGAATTTTATTTATAGGTGACGGAACAAAATTAAACGATTATATTTTTGATTCTCTGAAATTTACCAAGCGTTGATCCCGATAGCTATCGGGAGAATTAGCGTGTGAATTTTGGGAAATCCCCCAAAAAAAACATTCATTTAACCTGCTCAGACGAGTCTGATACTGTCAGAGTCATCAGACCCGATCGCGGAGCAGGCGGGGTCCGTCAAACTACTTAATGTATAATCCGTTGATTTATTTTTATATTTGATTTTCAAAACAAAAACAAAAGTCTGATATGTCTCCGGATAAATATATTAAAAACTATATCGACGGTGCTTTGGTTCCTGCTGCATCCGGAGAATATTTAGAGAACATCAATCCAGCTATTGGCAAGGTCTATTCACATATCCCGGACTCTGACGCCAGTGACGTACAGCGTGCCTATGAGGCAGCCGAACGTGCGTTTCCTGAATGGTCAAAAATTGGTGTTCATAAACGATTTAGAATTCTTGCCCGACTAGCTGACATCATAGAACAAAATCTTCATGAGTTTGCAAAAGCAGAATCCATTGATTCCGGAAAACCTTTAAGCAACGCTTCTACGATTGATATTCCAAGAGCACATCAAAACATTCGTTTTTTTGCGACAGCAGTCATGCATTTTTCTTCGGAGTCACATCATATGGAAGGCTCAGCAGTCAACTTCACACTTCGTCAACCGATAGGAGTCGTGGGTTGTATTTCTCCCTGGAATTTACCGCTTTATCTATTTACCTGGAAAATCGCTCCGGCATTAGCAACAGGTAATTGCGTAGTTGCCAAACCTTCAGAAGTCACCCCGATGACGGCCTATCTTTTTTCAAAGGCTTGTATTGAAGCGGGACTACCTCCGGGTGTATTGAACATCGTTCATGGCGAAGGTCCAAAGACTGGTCAGGCGATTGTTGAACATCCAAAGATTAAGGCGATTTCATTTACTGGTGGAACCAATACCGGGCGAAGTATTGCAGCAACTGCTGCACCAATGTTCAAAAAACTCTCCTTAGAACTGGGTGGAAAAAATCCGAATATCATTTTCGCGGATTGCGATTTTGACAAAATGATTGTAAGTTCTTTAAAGTCTTCCTTTTCTAATAATGGGCAGATTTGCTTATGTGGTTCAAGAATTTATGTACAACGTCCGATCTATGATAAGTTTAAAGAAGAGCTCGTCAAAAGAACGCAATTTTTAAAAGTGGGCGATCCATTCTCTTCGGTGACTGATCT
>CAYNMW010000275.1:0-4236 GCA_964398295.1 uncultured Saprospiraceae bacterium
ATCGATGTATCAAAACCTCCTCATACAACTCGATACTTTATGTTTCTTTTGATCTGTCTTTTGCTCCTTTTGTGGTGAAAACCCTCCCGAACACAGAAGACGCATTATTCCTCCAACAACTTAACCAACTCATTCAACTTCATCATGCAATCAATTGGAGTCATCGAATTCACATCAAGCTGTAACAGTTCTTCTTTTATCTTACCGATTACAGGATCAGATACTTCAAAGATGCTCATTTGGAGATTGTCTGTTGATGATGCGGAAACAGTAGCGGGTTCGAAATTGACATCGTTACCCTGCTGGACTGATTTAGTCTCTAGTTGTTTCAATAAGTCATTTGCACGTAGAATAATACTATCTGGCATGCCAGCCATTTTAGCGACATGGATACCAAAACTATGATGACTCCCTCCAGCGACTAGTTTTCTTAAGAACAATACTTTGTTGTGAAGCTCTTTAGTAGACACATGGTAATTTCTGATCCGGTGATAGCTATCGGCTAGTTCATTTAATTCATGATAATGAGTAGCGAATAAAGTCTTCGGATGTGCATGAGGATGATTATGTAAGTATTCTGCAAGCGACCAGGCGATGGAAATACCATCATAGGTGCTTGTGCCACGTCCAATTTCATCCAACAAAATCAGACTTCTTGCTGTCACATTATTGATAATGCTTGCCGTTTCATTCATTTCTACCATGAAGGTTGACTCTCCACTTGAGATATTATCAGATGCGCCAACTCTGGTAAATATTTTGTCCACAAAACCTATACTCGCTTCTGAAGCAGGAACAAACGAGCCCATTTGAGCCATTAAGGTGATCAAAGCGGTTTGTCTTAGAATGGCAGATTTACCTGACATATTGGGACCAGTGATCATGATGATTTGCTGATCCTCGTTGTCTAGTAAAATGTCATTCGGAATATACTCATCATCTATGCTTAGCTGGGTTTCAATCACTGGATGTCGACCATCCTTGACATCTATAATTAAGGAGTCATTGATTGTCGGTTTGCAATATCTCTTTTCTCTTGCTGTTTGGGCAAATGATCGCAAACAATCGATGATGGATAAGACTCTTGCATTGCTTTGTAAGGGACTGATGTACTCTTTGAGATCCTTTATCAGGGAATGATAGATCGTTTCTTCTAATTGCTGTACTTTCTCTTGTGCGCTTAGAATTTTTGTTTCTAATTGCTTTAATTCGTCGGTGATGTAGCGTTCCGCATTGGTCAAGGTTTGTTTTCGCACCCAGTGATCAGGCACAAGCCCTTGGTTTTTGTATTTGTTTGTGACCTCTAAATAATACCCAAATACGTTATTGAATCCGATTTTCAGATTTTGTATTCCCGTATTACTGGCTTCAACCGTTTGGATCTCAAGTAACAGCTCTTTACTATTTTTAATGACATGCCGGTATTCATCTAGAGTTGCATCATTCCCATCTGCAATGACATCACCCTTATTCAACAAGGTGGGTGGCTCTTCTACGATGGTGGTATTGATCCTAAGCTTCATCTCTTTACACAGAGATAATTGATCTGACAACTCCTTCAAAACCTCATTTTTGGATTTGATGAGTAGTTCGTGAATGGGTACGGTTGCCTCCAATGCTTTATGTAACTGTCTAACTTCCCTTGGTTGAATCCGTTCGAGAGCTAATTTCGACAGTAGTCGTTCTAAATCTCCAATCTTCTTTAGATGATCGGTTACTATCTGTTCGTCGTCAATGTGCTCCATAAAATGACTCACAACTGCTTGACGACGCTGAATCTGATGAACGTCCTTTAAGGGTAGTACAATCCAATGCTTTAGTCTACGTGCTCCCATTGGTGAAACGGTCTGGTCCAGTATATCAATCAGAGAAACACCTGATTCATGATTGCTCCTGATCAATTCCAGATTGCGAATGGTAAATCGATCCAACCAGACATACTGATCATTTTCGATCCGTACGATTTTTTTGATGTGTTCTACCTGGGCTTTTTCAGTTGTATTGACATAGTGAAGACAGGCTCCTGCAGCAATCTGGGCATTTTCCATTGCTTCTATACCGAAGCCCTTTAAATTGCTGACAGCAAATTGATTCAACAACAATTCAACTGTATGGTCTTTTGTGTACACCCATTCTGCAAGATGAAAGGTATAATAGGACTGACCAAAGATGTCTTCAAAATGATCTCTGTATTGCTTGGAAAAGATAATTTCTGTAGGTTGAAAGCTTTGAATTAGTTTTTCAATTTTGGCAGTAGTGCCTTCTGAAACAATAAACTCACCAGTGGAGATATCCAAAAAGGCAATACCAATAGAATCTCCTTTACTGAAATGGATCGAAGCCAAAAAATTGTTGGAAGACTGATCGAGTAGGGAGTCGTCAAGAGTTAGGCCTGGAGTAACGATATCAGTAACTCCTCTTTTGACAATTTTCTTTTCTTTTGACGGTTTCTCTAGTTGTTCACAAATGGCAACTCGATAACCAGCTTTGACTAGTTTCGGCAAATACACATCTTTAGAATGATATGGAAATCCAGCAAGTGGAATATCTGATCCACCATTGTTGCGACTCGTCAATACGATACCCAAAATAGAGGCTGCAGTCTCGGCATCTTCACCAAAGGTCTCATAGAAGTCACCAACTCTAAACAACAGAATAGCATCAGGATGCTTTGCTTTCACTTGAAAGTATTGTTGCATCAATGGGGTAACTTTTCCTTTCTTTTTGGAGGATGTTTTGGTTGGTTTCACACACACGTATATTGGAAATGCTAATGTAAAGTTATTTTCCGCTATGCTCAAATAACTAAGGGTGCTGTTTCAATATAGTTCTTTTCTTTTGTGTTGTTGGATTGTGCTCTTGCAGCTAGTGTGTTGATGGAAATCATATAAATAAAAAAATGCCCAGACATTTCTGGACATTTCGAATTTTACAATTAATAACCAAAACTTATAAAGCAAATATATATCATATAATCTTAAATAGTAATATGTATTTAGTTAATATTCATATATTTATTTTTAGATTTGACTACATTTCGCTTAAATGAACTATACAGACTTAGAAAAGCTTGTCATCTACGAAGACAATCACCTATTAGTTGTCAATAAGCCAACAGGTTATTTGACACAAGGTGATAAAACAGGTGATATGCCTATTGTAGACGAGTTCAAAGAATACATTAAAATCAAATTTGAAAAACCTGGAAAGGTGTTCCTACATCCCGTAAGTCGACTTGATAGGCCTGCTAGTGGAGCTTTAATATTGGCAAGAACCTCAAAGGGCTTATCTAGGATGACAGAAATCATTCGAAAAAGAGAAATTGAAAAGCAATACAGAGCCATCGTTCATGGCAGAATTCAAGAGCACGAGGCCGAGTTGAACCATTTCTTATTAAAAGATCATGGGAAAAACAAAGTAGCAGTTGTTCATCCCTCGACACCAAAAGCAAAGCCTGCCAAACTATCGTATCATGTTAGCCGCTACTTAGAAGCTAGTACGATCGTTAAAATTCAACTGGAAACAGGTCGACCTCATCAGATAAGGGTGCAATTTGCTACTATAGGACACCCTATATTAGGTGATAGAAAATATGGAAAACACAAGCAATCTGGAGAAAGTGAGCTGTATTTGCATTGTGAACGATTGGCATTTATTCACCCTGTTAAAAAGGAACAGCTAGAAATAAAAGCAAGTTTTCCAGCAATGCCTCTGTGGACAGAACGATAAGATTGAATTGCTTCTCATTCTTCCCTTTCCTCATTCATACATTTTAATTACTTTTGTCGCTGGTGAGGACGGTGCGGCCAGCTCCTTCTGAACTCCCCCAGGGTGGAAACACAGCAAGGGTAGGAGGTTGAGCGGTTCGGTGCTGCTCTTCACCTTTTTTTTCTCATTTAGGATTTCTACATTATTTCTTAACAATAACGATTAGCTCTATGCGCTTTTTTATTGATACGGCTTCTATTGACCAAATTCTAGAGGCTAAAGATTTAGGCATCTTAGATGGTGTGACGACCAATCCATCTTTAATGGCCAAAGAAGGAATCAGTGGTGATGACAATGTCATGAACCACTACAAAAAAATCTGCGACATTGTTGAAGGTGATGTGAGTGCCGAAGTGATTGCAACAGACGTAAAAGGCATTATTGAAGAAGGCAAATACCTAGCTGGACTTGCACCCAACATTGTCGTTAAAGTCCCGATGATTAAGGATGGGATCAAAGCTATCCGAT
>CAYNMW010000276.1:0-4187 GCA_964398295.1 uncultured Saprospiraceae bacterium
AAAATTCAATTTGGGCAGATTTAATAGAGGTGATTTTGGAATTTTTCTCTACGAGCTGTTGATCAAACTCAGCAAAGCGAATATGCTTTTTTGTTTTCCAATGATGAGCTGAGTACAACATGAGATGACCATTCGAATGAACATAAGCACCAGTAGCTGCACCCATATTATAATAGCTGCCTCCTCCATCGAATTGCCTTGTATATACCTGGTCAAGTGATTTTACAGAACAGTTTTGATCCAATTCCATCTCATACACAAATAAACGATTCACTCCACTTATTACAGGAGCCGTTTTCCGTGTATTTAAAAATCCAATTAAATAATATCTACCATTCTTATCTAGCATAAATTGAATGGTTTGGAATCGGGGTTCACGTCCCGTGCGTTTCGTTATCTGATTGATTGTAATGCGCTTATACTTCCTGAATCCATCATTCAAATTGGTTGTCTTGGATCGATACAAATCAAATCGCTTTTGCAAATCATCACTATCCGACCATACTGCACAATGGAAATGTTTATCGGGCATTCTGATAAGGCAAGATGCTCCAGCTTTCTGGTTTTGTCTTCTTATCTCAGTTGGATATACAAGAGGCTTTCGAGGATTCTTCATGTTGTAAAACACAATTCGAGAACTATCCTTTTTTAACCCATTGTTTTCGATGACTCCTTCAAGGGGAACACACATGATATCTCCACAGAGACTTAATCCTCCTGCATGCCAATACGGATCTTCTGCAAGACAAAAAATATCTTTTAAAACGCCATAGTCTTGGACATCTTTATTCAACACATTTGACCCTATTGGTTTATGTGTATGACCTCTCGTTGATTTTACTTGTAAGACAAATAGATGGGCGTGGATTGATTTTTTCGATGCTCCAGTCAGTAAGAAATAATCACTTTGATTGATGCGCTGTATCCCTTGAAAATGATTGTTTAGTTTGATGTATTCTAAATCAGGGATTTCCTTTTTGTGGTCGACCTCGTTAAACTGGCCTTTTAGATGAAGACGTGTAAGAGAAGCGACTAGGTCATTCACTGGAGTCAACTCGAATACTGTTCCAGGAATAGGTTTATTCCAAATTTCGGGATCCTTGCCGTGGAGTTTATCTGTAGACATTGAATAGATATGAATCTTCTTCAATATAGTTGTTTATCCAGACTGATTCCGACTCAACAGCATAGAAAAGAGTATGGTACTGATAGCAACTGCCAAAATAGCGATCCACAACACATTTTCAAAAGCCGCATCACCCAATAATAAAGCAGCCATTGCCGGGCCTGTAGCTCTACCCATCATATTGACAATGGAGCCAACGGAAACAATACGACCTAGCTCATCAAAGGAAGCCTGATTCTGTTGATGGAAAGGGATTAAGTAGGACCAAGCAATAGATATTAATGACAATCCAAGAAAAAACATAGCCAGATATTCGGAATAAAACAAACAAACCATACTTAACATCATCAAGAAGCCATTGATAATTATTTGAGGCACAACTTTATATTTTTTACTGATCCTGATGACTAGAAAGGCGCCTAAAATTGCGAAAATGGAACTCAGACTTAGCATCACTCCGATAGATCGAATGCTAAGACCTGCTTCAATACCAATTCGTTCTGAATAGATATACATCAAGCCACCACCTAATTGGAGCAGATAATAGGCACTAAGTGAAAGAATAATGTTTTTATTGGCCAGTATACGTGTAATGCGATCGAAAGATCTTTTTTGAATTCTATTTTCAAATTTTGATACAACTCCACTCAACAATAAACTGACTACAGAAATCAAAAAGAGAAAGAAAAAATTAATTCTGTAATCAAATGCTTCGATAAGAAATGGTAACACAAACAGAAACACCAAACTCATCACGGCATAACAAATAATATAGTATCCGAATGCCTTTCTCGAATCCGATAGAACAGAAAATGACGCCAAAGCGTAAGCATATAAGGCACCACCAAAAACTCCACTCAAGGCTCTTATTGCTAGTAGTGCAGGTGCTTGGGATACAAAACAACTCAACAATTCGCAGCTAATCAGACCAATGCAAGCAAGTCTTATCAAGGTAAGTAAACTGGTCTTACCTATCGTGACGCTAGCGACAGCTGCACCAAAAGCAAGTCCAAAAATATTGACAGAACTAATGTAACCCACCATCTCTCTCGAGAAACCAAGACCATCTACTACAGAACCTACAAGGATAGGTGTAATCATCGTAAAGCAAATACCCGTTGCACCCATGAAGCTGATGGCAAGTACTGATTTTGTAGAAATGGGAACTGAGGCTTTAGAAGATTCCGAAATAATAATTATTTGTAGTGATTAATGTAATGACCTTGCAGTATTCCAGTGAATATGATTTATTTTCACGAGAAATCCGATAATAACATCATATGAAAAAATACATTCTTGCAATTGATCAAGGGACTACCTCATGTCGTGCTATCCTTTTTGACCACGATGGCAACATAACTGGAGTGGCCCAACAAGAGTTTACTCAAATCTATCCACAACCTGCTTGGGTAGAACACAACGCAAATGAAATCTGGAATACTCAACTCGCAGTAACCAAACAAGTACTTGAAGATAATGGTTTAACTAGTACTGATATAGCTGCAATTGGAATAACAAATCAACGAGAAACGACAGTTGTTTGGGACAAACGGACTGGCCAACCTGTAGCAAATGCGATTGTGTGGCAAGACAGAAGAACTGCTTCTTTTTGTGATGAACTGAAGGAAAGAGGATTGGAAGCATATATTCGGTCTAATACTGGATTGGTTATCGATGCCTATTTTTCAGGAACAAAAGTAAAATGGATCCTAGACAATATCGAAGGAGCCAGACAAGCAGCAGAAGATGGTCATTTGTTATTTGGCACTATAGATTCTTGGTTGGTTTGGAAACTAACTGATGGTGCTGTGCACATTACTGATTATAGCAACGCATCAAGAACACTCTTGTACAACATCAAAGAGCTCAAATGGGATGATAAGATGTGTGAAGAATTGACGGTACCAAAATCAATGTTACCTACCGTCAAACAATCAAGTGAGGTCTATGGTAATACTAACCTGTTTGGCGGAGAGATTCCGATAGCAGGTATTGCAGGCGACCAACAAGCTGCATTATTTGGACAGGCTTGTCATAAAGCTGGAATGGCAAAAAACACCTATGGTACAGGTTGTTTTATGTTGATGAATACTGGAGATAAAATGGTAGAATCCAAGAACGGCTTGCTTACCACAATTGCCTGGGGTGTCGATGGCAAAGTTAACTATGCTTTAGAAGGATCAATATTCATTGCTGGCGCTGCAGTCCAATGGTTACGCGATAGCATGAAGATGATCGATGAATCCCCCGACTCTGAATTCTTTGCAGAAAAAGTCGAGGATTCTGAGGGTGTGGTAGTTGTGCCTGCATTTGCTGGACTAGGCGCTCCGTACTGGGACATGTATGCCAGAGGTGCAATTTTTGGCTTGACAAGAGGAAGCACAAAGTCTCATATCATAAGAGCAACGTTAGAGTCTTTGGCCTATCAAACAAGAGATGTGCTTGATGCCATGAATACGGATTCTGGAATTTCACTAGACACCTTAAAAGTTGATGGTGGAGCTTGTGCGAATAATTTGCTGATGCAATTCCAATCAGATATACTTGGTGTCCCTGTAGAGCGTCCAGAAGTCATAGAGACTACCGCTCTAGGTGCTGCCTACTTAGCAGGATTAGCAGTCGGATTTTGGACCAAAAGTGACATTGAAGCAAAATGGCAATTGGACCAGCGATTTGAACCATCTATGGATGATGAAACACGAGCAAAAAAATATAAGGCCTGGAATGTTGCGGTGAAGCGGACTATGGGGTGGGAAACGGATGTTTCTTAATGTTGGATTGTTGGATTGTTTTTGTCATGGGCGCAGTCTAAGGGTAACCACAAAAGGCATAAAAGTTTTAGTCGTTCATTGTTCTAATACCTTACACTTAACTAGCAATTCTTGTTCACAAGAATATACTGATTGCCCATAAAAGACATAAAAGAATTCATTTTAAACAGAGGTCAAACCTGTGAGCCTCTTTGGCATAGACCTTGTGCTCAGACATGCAAAACGAACTGAGTCGAAGGTCTTTGACCCAATGCCATTTAGTTAAGAGAATTTCAAAGCGCCGTTAGGTG
>CAYNMW010000277.1:0-4177 GCA_964398295.1 uncultured Saprospiraceae bacterium
ATTGAGGCATCACGATTGATGAGTCCGCTCACTGTATTAAAGTATTCAAAAGCTGAAGGGGTCAGTGATTGTTGCAATGCAATGAAAAAGTTTTGCTCTGCATGATTGGCTGTGATGTTGTGATCAAACACATTGAAATCATCGAGCCTTGCAACACCAAGCTCATTAGGATTGATAACTTGCTCCACCGTTGCACCTAAATTTTGAGTGATGTAACATGTTTTGGGTTCAACAAAATCACTTGGCGGAATATCTGTAACCGTAAACACTTCCTGAAATGTCCACCTGAGACTTACATTATCAGCGGTCCCAGGAATAGCAGTAGGGGTGTCTATGTTTACTGCTATTTTTGTAACGGGTACAAGGTCTCCTACCGCTCCTAATTCTTGTCTGTCAACTAAAGAGAAACTTATCTCTTCGACTTCTGGGACAGGTAGCAATTGCTCCATTGTAGATTCAAAAACTCGATTGTCATTTGACAATACCGTCAATTTGAAACTCATAAAGTCATCCACAATGAAATCTGATCCTTCAGGAATTTCTAACCTATAGAAGATTGTACTTGTTCTAGGGATGTCAATTTCCTGACCAAGATCATTAGATAGGGTTACAGTATTGGCGATAACTCCAGAAACAGAATTAGCGAAACCGGCAACTGATTGTATTCTTGCTGAAAATACATGAGGGCTACCTTTTACTAAAGACGCTTGAATTGCCAAGACGCTTTCTGAGTCCTCTATTGTATCAAATTCAATATCTGAAATACAAGAAGACATAAACGAAAGTCCAATGAAGACTAAGAATATGTACATTAATTTCTTAATCATAAAAAGTCAATGTTAAATGAAATTGATGGGAAGGCACTTCCTAAAATTGCCAATTGTTGTGGCTGAGGTACATTGAATGCTCCTCTGTCAAAGAATACAGAAAATGCATTTTCTCTACCTAAAAGATTGTATATTGATAGGGTCCAGCTCAACCTAAATTTTCTATCTTTTTTATATCCTTCACCAAATGTATAGGCTAAATCTATTCGTTGAAAATCTGGAATTCGTCGCTGATTACGTTCTGTAAAAACAGGTACAAACACATTTTCTGAAGTGACAAATCCAGCTACAGGCGGTGTCGTTGGTCGCCCACTAGAATAATTGAGGTTAATGGAGACAGTGTTTCTTTGGTTAGGCTGATAATTGACAATCAAAGATGCTTTATGGGGTCTGTCAAAATTACTTGGATACCAGTCATTATTGTTAATGCCTTCAACACGACGCTCTGATCTCGAAAATGTATATGAAAATGTCCCATTAATTATTCCGGTCTTTTTCTTAATACTTAATTCCGTACCATATGCACGACCTTCACCATTCAATAATTCGGTTTCTATATGATCATTTACTAATAGATCTGCAAAGTCTCTGTAATCAAACAATTGATCAATACTTCTTGCAAAGATACTAAGAGAAGTTTCGTAATTATTCTCCTTCAAATTTTTGAATAATCCGATTGATACATTATTCGCTCTTGTTGGTTCGATATGAAAATTACTCAATTGCCATTGAGATGTAGGTGTCGGACTATCTGTATTAAATATTTGGTTGATATATTGAGTAGTTCTGCTGTATCCTGCCTTGATTGATGTCGCATCATCAATTAAATATCTAATGGACGCTCTCGGTTCAAGCCCAAAGTATGATTCTACAACACCACTATCAAATTGTAAGGTGTCAATAATGTTTTCGACAAGTATTTCTGCATCCGGTTCATAAATAAAAACAGATGCTGGTCCAAGGTTTTGGTATGCACTAAATCTTAATCCACCTGATACCGTAAATTTTTCTGAAATGGCAAGTTTAGCATTTAAGAAAACAGCAGATTCTAATCCTTGTTCCTGATCAAGCTCGGCTGATAAACCTTCAGAGCCCGCTGCAGTCGCAATCCGTTGGCCAGGATTAGTTGAATAAAATATACTTGAGAATCCTGCATCTACAGCAAATTTGCTGTCTGGGTTAATGGTGACTACTTCTTTAAATTTGATGTAATTAATATCATTCTTAAAATCACTAGGAGTAACAATGTCAAAATCATTTTGTGTGCTGCTATAATTAGATGCTGCTATTGAGGTCTTACTGATTAGGTTATTTGTAAAACCGTGTGTGATTAGGACCTGAGCTAATCTTGTACTATAGTCAAAACCAAATTCATTATTAAAAACAAATTGATCATTCGAAACATATCCTGACAAAACAAGAGAAGATTTATCCGAGAATCGATGTGTAATTCTTCCATTCCAATCAAAAAATGATGCGGAACTGTTATTGACTTCTTCTACGTCGACTAAATTGAGAATGTAATCACTATAATTAGATCTAACGCCAGTGATAAATGATGTTTTACCTTTCTTTATTGGACCCTCTAATGCCAACTTTCCAGATACAAGACCGATACCTGCATTAATTTTGAATTCATCAAAATTTCCATCTCGCATTTTCACATCTAATACGGATGAAATTCTTCCACCAAATTGCGCCGGCATAATGCCTTTATAGAGATCTACTCCTCTTATTAATTCTGTGTTGAATGTTCCAAAGAAACCCAGTGCATGAGAGGGATTAAATATTATCGCTTCGTCTTGTAAAATTAAATTCTGATCAGCATCTCCACCTCTGACATTAAACCCAATTGATCCTTCACCCACACTACTCACTCCTGGTTGGTTTAGAACGGTTTGGATAACGTCTGTTTCTCCTAAAAAGGTTGGTAACTTTTCTATCTCCTTAGCGGAAAATCGTTCAATACTGATCTGTTCGCTTTGAACAAGTTCATTAGACGCTCGTTCGCTAATTACAATTTCTTCAAGGGAAACTGATTCATTAAACATTTCTAATGCAAGTTGACCATCTGATAGGATGTTGACTTTTCTTGATAGTGTTTGGTAGCCAATGTATTGTACCTGCACAATTTGAGGGCCTATTTTAATTTGGGACTCAAATATGCCATTCGCATCCGTAATGCCTACTACTGATGTATTCAACCATTGAATTGTCGCACCAATAATTTCTTCACCTGTTTTACCATCAGTTATTTTTCCATTTACTTTAGCGATGCCAGAAGGAGGGATATTATTAATATCACCAACTACTATTCCGTCTGATGCTTTTTTTGTGCCAGAATCGGTTTGATCAAGTTTGCCTTCCAATACTTGAAAATATGCCAAGCTGAAATCGTCACCTGCTAGAAAGGCTGGGACTATATTAATATGGTTGTCCCTGTATACGACATAAGAATAATCTGTGGGTGCAAACAATTGATCCAATACACTTGATAATTCTTGGTCCGTTGCATTAATTGTATAAGACAAATCTTGGTGGTCGTCAGCTTTAAAATAGAGTTTAGCATCCACTTTAGATTGAATGCTATCAACCATTACTTGAATGGGAACATTATCTAAGGTCAAACTAATCTTTTGATCCATTAGCGGATTGGATTCCTGTGCAGTTATAGAATGACTGTAGATCACAAGAGCTAAAGTCAGCACCAATGACTTTAAGCAGAAGTTAAGTTGGTCAAATATCATATCGTAAAGTGATTTGTGGTTTACATTTTTCATTTTGTATAAAATCAATGAATCGTTGCCTTTGGACATATCTATAACGTTTTGAGCACACCAATGTGTGAATTATAATGGTATAATTTTTTGTAAGAACCATTTTTAGGTTGACTATTCTTTGATTTAGTTTCCATATTAAGCGTCGCGTAACTCTCTTCTTAAAATTTTCCCAACATTCGATTTAGGTAAGTCATCTTTAAATTCTACGTGCTTTGGCACTTTGTAACCAGTTAGATTTTCACGGCAATAATCGATGATTTCTTTTTCGTCCAGAGATTTATCTGATTTGACAATAAAGACCTTAACTACCTCTCCAGATTTTTCATCAGGTATACCTATAGCTGCTACTTCCAAAACTTTCTGATGTTTCGCAATAACGTCCTCAATTTCATTTGGATACACATTGAACCCCGAAACAAGAATCATGTCCTTCTTGCGATCTACAATTCGCAAATAGCCATTCTCATCCATGATGCCAATGTCTCCGGTATTTAGCCAACCTTCTGGAGTAATCGTATCTGCAGTGGCTTCAGGTCTGTTGTAGTATCCTTTCATCACTTGCGGTCCTTT
>CAYNMW010000278.1:0-1249 GCA_964398295.1 uncultured Saprospiraceae bacterium
AATGATGGATCATTACCTGGTGCACCAACTATTGCCTGCCCATCAGTCATTGGTACAACACTACCCCTGCCTGAGTGTGATGAAGAAATATGTGGAAATGGAATTGATGATGATGGTGATGGAGTTATTGACGAACCTAGTCCAGGTGGCGTGGGAAACCACTTGCAATTGTGGTTAAGAGGGGATATAGGTACAAACACTACAGTAGACGGGAATAGTATCGTTTCTTGGGCAGATCAATCAGGTAATGCGTATTCTGCAAATGCAGATGTGAATTCAACTGATGATCCAACTTTTGTAGAGAATGCTATTAATTTTAATCCTGCAACTCAATTTGATGGAACCTATACTGATGATTTTTCTGATGGTTTACATCTTGGGTCTGATTATATATTCTTTAGTAATGAAGGATTCCATATATTCGGAATGATAGAACCCAAAACAGGGGGTACTCAATACGATGGCGTATATGATTTTGGTAATACCTTTTCTGGAGAAGTAGGATTCAATTGGTCAGTAGATAATGTTAGGATGAATACACCAAACTCTGCTGGAGGATCGAATGACTTTTTTGGACACTTTACTGGCTCAATACCCTCAATAGTAGAGTTCAATGTAGACTTTAATGATACTCAAACTATTTTTCAAGATGCTATAGTTTTAGATACAGAGCCTATCGCCAGCTTAAGTCAAATTACGATTGCTGAAATTGAGGAAAGCGATCACTATGGCACATTGGCAAATAGCGATGATACTATGGGGCCTATTTCTATAGGGCGTGCTTCTGCCAGTCAGTTTCTAAGCCAGGATCGAATATTTAACGGAGACATAGCTGAAATTATCGTTTATGATGATTTGTTAACCCAAAATGAACAAGAAAGAGTAAATAGTTATCTAGCCATAAAATACGGAAAAACACTCCCTCATGATTATATACTATCTGATGGTACAATCATCAAAGATATTAATGATGGTTTTGCAAACGATGTAATAATTGCGGCGCTTGACGAATGTGGAGGTTTGGATCAAAGACAGTCTAGGTCTGAAAATACGGATGGAATTTTAACTATTGGGCATAACTCGATTGTTGCAACAAATGCAGTTCACACGAATCCTTTTGCAAATGATTTGAGTGCAATTGTAGTTGGAAATAATGGTGCTCCTCTGAATACAGCATGGGATGGAGCAAATTTTGACAATATCGCAGCAGGTGAATTTGAAGGAATTGATCGGGTTTGGAAAATAGAGC
>CAYNMW010000278.1:1349-4120 GCA_964398295.1 uncultured Saprospiraceae bacterium
TTTTTGATTTTCAAGACTCACTCGTATTAGAATTACCAAATGCAATAGATACGGGAACGGTTTACTCTGTTTACCTACAGTCTATCAATGGCGGAATAACTCTAGAGGAATCCATTGATGGGATAAATTTTTTTACTAATAGTGCTACTCCAAATTTTGTATTTAGTGGTGGACCCGTCCAATATGATTTTATAATTGAAAATAGAACTAGATATAAAAAATTGATTTATAGCGCCTCAAGTTTGGGAGCACCTCTAGGCGTAGATGCATTAAGTTATGAAAATTGTGTATGTCAAATTCCGGGACAAATTCCTGAATACCAAATAAACGCTGGATCATTTGTGCAAGGTTCTACAGTAACTGCATCTCTTGGTGACGATGTCCTTCTAAACTTTGTTGGAAATACTTTCACTGATTGGGCTTTTATCTGGTCAGGCCCAAATGGTACATACCAAATTAATGATTCTGGCTCAGCGTCAAGAGATACACTATTTCTTACTAATATAGGAGCTAATGACGCCGGAGATTACAAAGCATATTATTATAATGATTTAGGATGTGTCGATAGTACTACTTTTGAACTTAACGTGCTGTCCTTTGAAATAGATTGTGGTAACGGGTTAGATGAAGACGGAGATGGTTTGATAGATTGCTTAGATAGTGATTGTGCGCCAGATCTTATAATTTCTAATAATGGCCCTGGATGTCTAGCAGATGATGTATTGCTAAGTGTTGATGTAGCTGCTAATCCTGGAGGAATTACTGTTTCTACATTAAATTGGTCTGGACCGAACGGATTTTCATCAAATTCACAATTCCCGACGATACTTAATTCCTCAGAACTTGATGAAGGAGATTATTTTGTTACGGTTACTTTGTCATCTGGATGCAGTGCTATTGGGTTGACTACAATAGAAATAGACGCAACTGAAGCAATTCTGAATTTAGATACAACAATGGTTTGTGTTACGGATGCGCCGATTGATTTAACTGGAATTAACATTCCATGTGTTGATCAACCAGAACCACTGGTTTATTTATCTGCTTCAGAAGGTGGATTTGGTATTGATTGTAGCACAAGTGGTGAATTTATTGAAATCAGTGTGGTTGATTGTGCAAGTTGTAATACTAGCGTAGATTTAGCTGGATATCATATACAAGATATTACTTCAAATCCACAGCCAGGTGCCCCTATCGGTTCAAGTATTGATTTTGTAAGCGGTACACTGTTAATTGGTGAAACACTTAGAATATATAGTGGATACTTGGATGGTACCTTATCGGGCCCTGTAATAGGTTCCCTGGGGAGTTCAGTAGATATTAATAGCGTAAGAGCAAGTTGTCCAATTTGGGATTCAAATGTTGATACTGCTTATTTATACAATGCTGATAATACATTCCTTCAGTCAGAACCAGTGTATCAGGGTCTTGTTAATTACGAAGTGCCTACTGATTTAGCTTGTGTTTCTGCAACACCAATGGGCGGTACATTCGTAGGGGCCGGAGTTACTGGTGACTTATTTAATCCAGCCACAGCAGGGGTAGGAACACATACAATAACTTATAACACAATTAGTCCAAATGGTTGTAATATAGCTACTACAACTGATATTACAGTTTTTGATATTCCAAGTACTACCTTGGTTCTTGATGATGATACTGAATGTTCAGAAAGTACAATTTTGACCTTAGAGGGAGGCAATCCAACAGGTGGGATTTATAGCGGTTTAGGTGTTTCAGGAGGAAACTTTAATGCCTCTACTGTTGGACCAGGCACTTACACTATAACATATACATTTACCAATGCGGGAGGATGTATAGCAAGTGCCTCTGATGTAATTACAGTAATAGATCCTACTCCTCCAACATTAAATCTACCTATCGATGAAGAATGTATTAGCAGCACTACTCTTACTTTAAGCGGAGGTGTGCCATCTGGGGGTGTTTTCTCTGGTGTAGGCGTAACGGGATCTAACTTTGATCCAAGTGTGGCTGGTGAAGGAGCGCATACGATTTCATATACTGTGATTGATGGAAATGGGTGCGAGGGAATAGGAACAGATGTTATTGTGGTACATGGCTTACCTATTGTAGATCTCACGCTAGTTGATGATGAAGCCTGCGTTCTTGATGATATGTTTATACTAGATGGCGGTACACCTCTTAATGGTACTTATTCTGGATTAAATGTATCAGGCAATATTTTTGACGCAAGCGCCGCTGGTTTAGGGACTCATACTGTTACCTACACTTTTGTAGACGGCAATGGTTGTATTAGCAGCGCATCTGATGATATAACAGTAGTGAATGCTGCATCTGTTTCTTTTAATTTGCCTGCTAACGAAACTTGTGAGCTTGAGACAGCTTTTGTGCTGAGTGGAGGATCACCGGCGGGTGGAGTTTATTCTGGAACTGGTGTTACCGGGACTAATTTTGATCCATCCATAGCTGGAGGAGGTACTACAACTATCACCTATACCTTTACAGATTCAAATGGATGTGTTGGAGCTGCGACTCAGGATATTACTGTATATACAGCTCCTATGATCAATTCTATTTCTAGTTCAGGTCCATTATCCTGTAGTGGAGTTGATGGATCAATTTCAGTAAATCCAATACCAGGGTCAACATCACCTCAGTTTAGAATCAATGGGGGAGCGTGGCAGTTTTCCAACTTCTTCTCAGGCCTTTCTGCAGGCAGTTATAATATAGAAATTAGAAATGATAATGGGTTTTGTATAGTAGCATATGATTCTAATCCAATTATACTA
>CAYNMW010000279.1:0-4110 GCA_964398295.1 uncultured Saprospiraceae bacterium
CTCTCTGCCTCCACTACCAATGATTAGAATGTTCAATGAATTGTATTGTTAAAAGTTATAGAATTGTTTATCAAATATTTATATAGGTATAATTATTGCAATATGTATGTTTGTTTTAGCAAATTTGTTTTATGATTGCTTATTTAGATGGTGAGATCACCTTTCATTCTCCTACATACATTTATTTGGATATCAACGGTCTAGGATATCATATAAACATTAGTCTACAGACATATGCTCAAATCGAATCTCTAACAAAGGTAAAATTATGGACATATCTTCATGTAAAAGAAGATTCTCATACGTTATTTGGATTTTTTGAGCAAGATGAGCGAACAGTATTCAGGCACTTACTATCAGTTTCAGGTATTGGTCCAAATACAGCAAGATTAATATTATCCTCTCTGGCATCAATTGATGTAAGACGTGCAATAGCAAGTGAAAATGTAATTGCATTCAGCAAAGTAAAAGGAATCGGACCAAAAACGGCAAAACGTGTGATTTTGGACCTAAAAGATAAAGTGATGAAGGAGGACATTCCACAGGATTTGTCGGGTGAAAGTCTGTTAAAGGATGTCCAGCATGAAGCAGTTCAGGCATTAATTGCGTTAGGATTCCAAAGATCTCAAATACAGAAGGCTATGAGTGGCATTTATCAACCAGGAATGAACGTTGAAGAATTGATTAAGACAGTATTAAAACAAGTTTCGAGATAATGCCATATATATATACTCCAACTATGTCTTTTGCGTTTATATTTTCATTAATCCCAGGTAGACGTATTAGACAGAATCTCAAATGAGGCGTACACTTACTTTATTTGCCATATTATTGACCCTCTGCATGGCAAAGGACATGCATGCATATGGCACCTTTCCTGAAGACCCCTATCTTCAGATATCTGATGGAATAACAAGAGACACTTTTCCTTTCGAAGCTAGACACGGTGATTTTATAAACGATGATACATACAATCCTTTTGATATCACTCCTAGCGTTATCAAACAGGAAGTCGAATATGACCCTTCTACTGGAAATTATATTGTCATTGAAAAAATAGGCGACGAATATTACCGCTCTCCTACAACAATGACATTCCGAGAGTACATGGAGTTTCGAGAAAAACAACAGAAAGAAGAACAATTCAGCAGAATGGCTGGTGTGAGTTCTACTTCAAACATAAGAGGTGAATTTCTCGATCCAATCGAAAAGGTAGATATACAAAATAGTATAGTTGATAGACTTTTTGGAGGCACAGATGTCACTATCGAACCTAAAGGAAATATTGATCTAACTTTTGGAGTCGATTACCAAAGAGTTCAAAATCCTTCCATACCACCACGTTTACAAAGACAAGGCGGATTTGACTTTGATATGGACATCCAAATGAATGTGGAAGGTAATATCGGAGATAAGTTGAATTTGGATTTCAATTATGATACCAATGCATCATTTGATTTTGACAATAAAATAAAGATCGATTATGATAGTGAACAGTTTTCAGAGGACGACATTATCAAAAAGATTGAAGCAGGAGATGTCAGTTTTGCATTGCCAACTAAATTAATACAAGGACCTCAAAGTTTGTTTGGTGTCAAAACTGTTGCACAATTTGGTAGGTTGACATTGACCGGTGTAGCATCACAACAACGATCACAACAGAAAGAAATTCAAATTGAAAACGGTGCGCTTGTCAGAGAATTTGAGATTCGACCTGACGAGTATGATGAAAACAGGCATTTTTTCATTTCACATTACCATCGCAATACTTACGAACAAGCATTAGCTAATCTACCACAAGTGCGTTCTTTATTTAGGATTACCAATCTTGAAGTCTGGGTTACCAATGAACAGAATTCTAATTTGAGATCTTCTACAACAGTAGCAGCTCTTGATATGCTTGGTGAATCTGATCCTGCAGTTTTTGCCAATCAAAATCCTGATCCTAGATGGGTGCCTAATGCATCTCCTCCAGCAAATTTGTTGGATGTTGATGATCTGCCCTTACCTGATAATTCTGTATCTCCATTATTTGAGACACTAGTAAGGGATGATGATACTCGTTCTATTGTTCAAATATCAGACAACCTTCAACGGCAATTTGGCTTGACTCAGGTTAGAGATTTTGAAGTACAGAGTATGAGACGGCTGAATTCTGGTGAATTTTCATTTAATGCAGAATTGGGATTCATTTCCTTAAACACAAGACTGAGACCTAATCAAGTTTTAGCAGTTTCATACGAATATGTCTATTCGATTAACGGCAATCAAGTGTATAAGGTAGGTGAGATGACAAATGAAGCTGGTACAGGAGGCTTGAGACCGAATGCCATTACCGGTGAAGAAGAACCTGCTCCGGAGAATGTCATTTATGCCAAGATGCTTAAAGCCTCGAATCAACGGGTGGATATCCCATCATGGGATTTAATGATGAAAAACGTATATGCTTTAGGGACTAATCAATTGACGCAGGAAGACTTTCAATTGGATATCTTTTATGAGGACAACGAAAATGTAAACTTAAAGCGATTCTTACCAGTAGATAACTTTAGAGATATTCCCTTATTGAATTTATTTCAGCTTGATCGGTTGAATTCTTATGGCGACCCTCAACAAGATGGCGTATTTGATTTTGTCCCTGGATTGACTGTAAATACGCGTACTGGAAGTATTTTCTTTCCTGTACTCGAACCTTTTGGATCATCGTTGGAGAGGCTTTTTAATGGAGATGAGGCATTGTTTGAACAATTTGGATATCCGGAATTATACTCTAATTCGGTAACCTTTGCCAGAGAACAATTACAAAGAAATAGGTTCGTCATAATGGGAACATTAAAATCAAGTGTTTCCTCCGAAATATCTCTCAACTCATTTAATATTCCTCAAGGATCCGTTATCGTAACAGCTGGTAGTCAACGACTGGTTGAAGGAATAGATTATGATATAGATTATGGAATTGGACGAATTAAAATCATCAATGATGCTTACTTGCAACAGGGCGTACCGATAAGGGTGTCTTTTGAAGATCAGGCGTTATTTAGTTTGCAACAAAAGACAATGTTTGGTTTGCGTGCTGACTTTGCTGTGAATAAAAAATTGAATTTTGGAGCTACCTATATGCGGTTGTTTGAGCGACCATTTACGGAAAAAGTAAACATCGGAAGCGATCCCATTAACAATCGGATTTTTGGATTTGATATGAACTATAGTTCTGAAGCTCCTTTCGTTACCAGACTTGTGGACAAGATCCCATTCATTAATACCAAGGAAGAATCTCAGATCAATTTCTCAGCAGAATTTGCGGCTTTACGACCAGGACACTCTGGTGCAATTAATGTCAGAGGCGAAGATGAAGGAGTCGTCAGTATAGATGATTTTGAGGGAGCAAGTAGTAGTATTCCCTTAGGTTCCAGACCTAATTTGTGGTTTTTGGCAAGTACACCTTCTGAGTTTGAAGAATCTACTTTATCCAATGATTTAGCCTATGGCTATAACAGAGCACTAATCAATTGGTATACCATAGATGATCGAACGATTCGAAGTGATGAAGATCGATTGGATTCATATACAAGAACTGTAGATCAAGACGAGTTGTTTGACAGAGATGTTCCCATCAGTCAGATTCCTGATTTACTCACTTTTGATTTGGCCTACTACCCGCAAGAAAGAGGACCATACAATTTTGTCCCGCCTAATGGCAGACCAGATTTGGAGATAGCAGGATTAACTGAAGGTGAGAATGGACGTGCCATTCTTGATGATCCTGAATCAAGATGGGGAGGTATCATGAGGTATTTGCCTAATAACGATTTTCAAGCCTCCAATTTTGAATACATTGAATTTTGGATGTTGAATCCATTTACAGAAACCAGAGATGGAGACCAGCATATTGGTGAAAATGGGAGCTTACGATTCCAGTTGGGTAGTGTGTCAGAAGATATATTAAAAGATAATTTACAGTTTTACGAGAATTCCATTGAAACGCCTGATGAAACAATCCCTACGGAAACAACAGCTTGGGGAGATATACCAATTTCTATTCCTCAGGTAAACGCGTTTAATCTAGAATTTAGAGAAGAGCAAGATTTGGGACTTGATGGATTGACCGAT
>CAYNMW010000280.1:0-4099 GCA_964398295.1 uncultured Saprospiraceae bacterium
TTTAATTTGAATCGAATATATAATGGAATTTAAAGACAGTAAATTATTCTAATGGAAATCTTTTAATCAAAAGCTATGGATAGATAGCTGATTAAAGCAGCGTGTAGGCATAAAAAAAGCCACTACTTTTTGGGTAGTGGCTTCTTATTTTTCTTAAACTAAATTAGTCATTCAACTTTGATAATAATCTCAAGATCTCGATGTATAACCACACAAGTGTGATGATTAATCCCATTCCAACATACCACTCCATATATTTTGGAGCACCGTACTGGACGCCTTTTTCGAAATTATCAAAATCTAAAAGCAGACTAAATGCAGCTACTCCTACGATTACGACACTGATACCGATACCGATCATTCCACCTTCATGAAGATAAGGGATCGTAAATCCAACAAAATGTCCGATCCAACTGATTACATATACGAGCATGATGGCTCCGATAGCCATGGTCATCCCTGTTCTGAATTTGTCAGTTACTTTGATCCAACCGGATTTATAAATCAACAGCATCATAAATAATGTCGCCATCGTTAGATTAATTGCTTGTAATATTAAGCCATTGGATCCTGCTCCATATACATATGAAAAGGTCCCTGCAGCTAAGCCGTATAAGGCAGCTGTAATTGGAGCCATAAATGGAGACAAGTGAGGTTTCATTCCGGTAAATACCGCAGCCCCGACGCCACCAAATATTCCTAGATACATGAGCATTTGCGATGGTGATGTGTAACCAAACACAGCCGCAATTACCATGAAGCCAAATAATACAAAGGTTTTATTTACTGCACCCTTAAGGGTCATTATTTCGTGTTTCTGACCAACTGCAGCATTTTCTCCAGCGACACTTCTTTCAAATACTTTGTCGTTAAAAACTGGATTTCTAGATTCTGATAGTCTTCTGTTTGCCATTAAATAGTTGTATTTTTATACTTATTATTTACTAAACGTTGTAAATATAGTGTAGAATTCCCTAATTCAAATATTTTCTCTATTAACGCATGAATTATCTCTATAAATATCTATTTGCACTAGTATTTACGGCTACTTTGGGTACTTGTGAAAAAACTGTTAAATCTGATTGTATTGGAGAAATCATAGAAGATTGCATGTGCCCTATGGTTTATGATCCTGTATGTGGTTGTGACAATAAGACCTATGGCAATGAATGCGAAGCCAACTGTGCGGGTATAAAAAGCTACACCAAGGGTCCCTGCCCTCAATAAATTCAATTGAAATTATTGCACAATCGTAATCGTCCCTTTATAGGTTCGAATGATTCCATCTCTAAACATCAGGGTCGCTATATAGGTGTAAACACCATTATGCAAACGGGTACCTTTCAATCTACCATCCCAGCCTTCTGCTGGATCATTAGGCAGAATATCTCTTTTTAAGAATACTTGTTCTCCCCAGCGATCATAGATTTCAACGTTTTGTATGATATCTACAAACTCATTGGCACCGATAAACCATACATCGTTAATCCCATCATTATTAGGAGAAAATATATTTGGCAAATAGACACGCTTAGGAATGAACACATTTACGATTACATCATCAATCGCAGTACATCCTATTTCATCTGTAACGGTCACTGAATAAGTTGTTGTTTCTATCGGATTAACTGTAGGGTTTGAACAATCCGTACATGATATATCGTTTGGCGGGGACCACATAATATTAAAAGGTATCAAATCGGTTGTATATCCAAGCTGCACATCATCTCCAGCAATCAAATCGATATCATCTCCTAAATCAACAAATGGAGGAGGAGGATTATTTCCTCTTAGAATAAAGTTTTTCTCACATCCTAAAACATCTCTTACGATCACGACATATTCATCTGCAATCAGATCTGGAAAAATTAAATTAGGAACGGCTGGAAAAAAAGGCTCACCATTAAATGAAATCTCATAGGGTCCAAGTCCATCAAATACAGAATCAATCGTAAATGCTCCATCTGCAATACCTGGACAACTTGGGAATTCCCATTTGGCACTTATCGTAGGCTCAGATGGTGCTTCTAAAAAAATGTCTATTACCTCTGAGCAGCCTGTATCGTCTGTCACTGTAATCCTGTAGAGACCCGCATTCAAATTGTCATCAAATGCTTCATCATTACCATTACTCCATTGATAGGTGTATGGTTCAATGCCAGACATTACATTTAAGATAATCATGCCATCAGGTTCATCAGGGCAGCTTACATTAAATCCATTATAATCTGAAAGCGCAAAAGTGGTTTGCAAATTGGATACGTTAATAACAGCTTGCGTGCCAATAATCGGATCACAAGGTGTAGCATTAGAGGTGATATCAATCATGGTATAGGTGACATCTACTGTAGGCTCCAATGTAATTCTATGCCCGTCGAAAATGTCAGCTAGAAAAAATGTATCTCCTAAATTATTCACATAGGTCACATCAAAAGGACCAATTGAAGGAGGCGTAAGATTGAATACGAGATCAATTTTTTGACTATCACAAATCGCTCCCTCCGTATCAAAACTTCCCAATATTGAAGCAAGGGTATTTAGTAATACATTCACAATGCTATCACATCCATTAGAAGCCTCTCCAACAAGCGTAACGGTTCCTGACTGATTGAATTCATTAAATACTTCGGTTCCTACAATCACATCGGGATCACCTAAACAAAACGGGACCACAAAATCAAAGGGTTTGTTTGGTCGGATATCGATTGTTACTGTATCAGGAATTGAAACACAATTATCATCTGTGACTACTAATATATAGTCCCCGGCTTGAAGTTGCCCTGAAGGGTTTTGCTCATCGCTGGTAAACCCTGGCCCAGTCCATGAAAAAGTTGGGTTAACTGCTCCGACAGTTACAGATCCTAACAAAGAAACATCTTGTCCTTCGCAGTAAAATGGTTGCAAAGAACTGGCAATGGCTTCAATGTTTACAAGCCCATCTTCGGCAAATGTTTCTGTCGTTAGAAAAGGGCAAATAAAGAGTATAAGACCAAATAAAAATTTATTCATTAATCTTCTTTAACGTCTAATTGTAAATGTAATTCATCCAATTGTGTACCGTCTATTTTTGATGGTGCATCAATCATCATATCTCGTCCCGTATTGTTTTTTGGAAAAGCGATAAAGTCTCTAATAGAATTTTGCCCTTTCAATACAGCACAAAGTCTATCAAATCCAAAAGCGATTCCTCCATGTGGTGGCGCTCCATATTCAAATGCACCCAATAAAAATCCAAATTGATCTTCGGCTTCTTCTTCCGTAAAACCTAAGAGTTTAAAATTTCTTTCTTGAAGGGCACGATCGTGGATTCTAATAGATCCTCCACCTATTTCAACGCCATTTATGACAAGATCATATGCATCTGCTCTCAAAGCTTTCATGGTTTCATGATCTCCATTGAGCATTCTTTCTTCATCAGATTTCTTCGGTGCGGTAAATGGATGGTGCATGGCGTGAAAACGCTCAGCATCTTCATCCCATTCTAACAATGGAAAGTCTACCACCCAAAGCGGTTTAAAATCTCCATCCTTCATGAGTCCTAATCGTCTTCCCATTTCCAATCTCAATTCGCCCAATTGCTTACGCGTCTTATCCAGCTCTCCACTTAAGATGAAAACTACATCTCCTTTCTCTGCACCAAATGCAGTTCCCCAAGATTGTAAATCTTCATCTGAATAGAATTTACCTATGCTAGATTTTATACTTCCGTCTTCGTTATATTTTATGTAGACCAATCCTTTTGCACCGATTTGAGGTCGCTTAACCCAATCAGTCAGCTCGTTCATTTGCTTGTTAGAATAATCTCCAGCGATGCCTTTTGCGCAAATACCAAGGACTACTTCAGCATCATCAAAAACTTTAAAGCCTTTACCTTTTGCTTGACTATCTAAATTTTGAAATTTCATTTCGAAGCGGAGGTCAGGTTTATCAATACCATAATTCTCCATTGCTTCATCATAACTCATTCTTGGAAAGTCTGGCAATTCGACTTCAAGCATGCTTTGGAACAAATATTTTGTCAATCCCTCAAAAGTATCGAGCACCTCATCTTGAGTTACAAAAGACATTTCGCAATCTATTTGTGTAAACTCAGGTTGAC
>CAYNMW010000281.1:0-4083 GCA_964398295.1 uncultured Saprospiraceae bacterium
GCGCAATAGATTCACGAGGCTTTATTTATGGCACTAGTATAGCTCAGGCCTTGGATATACCAATGGTCCTCATTCGCAAAAAAGGTAAATTACCGGGAAAGACAATTGCCCATTCATATGATTTGGAATATGGTTCTGCAACTATTGAAATGCATGAAGACGATTTACCGAAAGGTAGTCGCGTATTGATTCATGACGATTTATTAGCGACTGGTGGCACCGCCGAAGCTAGTGCTAAACTTATTGAATCTGCTGGTAGCAAGGTAGCTGGTTTTTCATTTATCATTAACCTAAGTTTTTTACCAGGACATCAAAAGATAGCTGATTATACATCAGAAATATTTTCCTTAGTTGAGTATTAGTATGTTTGCTCACTTTTATTAAAATTTTATCAAACGAAGAAAAAGACATGGATTTAAATATAGCAGTTTTAGCAGGAGATGGCATTGGACCAGAGGTTATAGACCAAGCAGTAAAAGTGGTAAATGCTGTTGTTCAAAAGTTTGGGCATCAGGTAGCATATACACCAGCGATTACAGGTGCGCATGCAATTGACGAAGTTGGAGATCCATATCCTGCAGAAACACATGATATTTGCATGCAGTCAGATGCTGTTTTATTTGGAGCCATTGGTCATCCTAAATTTGACAACGATCCTTCGGCAAAGGTCAGACCAGAACAAGGTTTATTGAGGATGAGGAAGCAGTTGGGATTATATGCCAATATTCGACCAACACTCGTATTCCCCTCTTTATTGCACAAATCACCTTTGAGAAAAGAGTTGATCGAGAACGCCGATTTTGTCTGTATCAGAGAATTGACGGGTGGTATATATTTTGGTGACAAAGGCAGAAATGAAACTGGGGATAAAGCATGGGACGTATGCGAGTATACCAAACCAGAAGTAGAAAGAATTGTAAGACTTGCCTATGAATATGCACAGAAGAGGCGCAAAAAATTAACTGTCATTGATAAGGCAAATGTGTTGGAGACATCAAGACTATGGAGAGAAGTAGCACAGGTCTTAGAAAAAGAATTTACTGATGTCGAAACTGAATATTTATTTGTTGATGCAGCAGCCATGCGTATAATACAATGGCCTGAAGGATTCGATGTTGTGGTCACAGAAAATATGTTTGGTGATATTATTTCTGATGAAGCATCTGTCATTTCTGGTTCGATGGGTTTGATGCCGTCTGCAAGTATTGGTGTACACACATCTGTTTTCGAACCAATTCATGGTAGTTATCCCCAAGCAGCAGGTAAAAACATAGCAAATCCACTTGGTACAGTATTGTCCACAGCTATGATGTTCGACTATGCCTTTGATTTGAAAGATGAAGCGAAAGCAATCAGTGATGTTGTTGATCGATCTTTAGAACAAGGTATTGTTACGGAAGACATTGCGGAATCCGGGAAAGCCTATTCGACTAGTGAAGTTGGTGATTGGTTGGCGAAGGAGGTATAATAATACACCTATCAAACAAGTGGTTAAACCACTTAGACTTAAAATTCGTACCACGTCATTCTTCATGCATGACAAATTTATCAAAGGCTTCGAAGCCCCTCATTTCTTTGCATAGCATATCATTATTATAACCGATCCAACTGAAGCCAAAACCAAAACGATGAGCCTCAATTAGTTTCTCAACTGCTTGATCGTAGTCTCCCGATCCAACATAATAACTTGCTAGTTTATATGTGTATTCAGCTTTCTTGCTTGAATTTGAAGAATTGTCGGCAATGATTTTTTCAACTCGTTCTTTGTACTGCTCTGCATCTTTGTGCAAACCAAGTTTATTTGCACAATACATAAGCTCTGCCAATGCGCTCTTGTTATGTGGTTTTGAAAGAAGATTATAAGCTAGCTGGTATTCTTCATTCATTATGTGAATGAATACTTTGAAAATATCATATTCTTTTCGGTGTGCCTCTTTTTCAAATAAATGAAGTGCTTCCTTACAATAGGACTCCATTTCTGCTTTGTCATTCATATAAAGCGAATAGCATAAATTAAACTCCATCATTAATGGATATTTCCGGATGTATTCACTAGTTCCAAACTGTTGGCGCAATTCATCGCCGCCAATAATCTGAGGAATAGCACCTAATATTCCTGCATAAATACCGGGAATAGTATTGGCGGTAATAACAAAGTCTATTGAATCAAGCAGTTCTTTTGCTTCTTCGTATCTGTCTAATTCCAGTAAGGCTCTGGCTTTAATGGAAATCACTTTTTGATGCAAAGGAGATCCTGTGTATTTAATGTTGGTTAGCTCTTTATCAGCAAATTCTAAAGCAGCTTTTGGGTCATTGATTCTAAACAATGCAGATGCACATTTATAATTGGCACCATAAGGTTGCATTTTAGCTAACTCTTGATAAATAGATGCTTCTTTTTGTAAATTCCCTGCAAATAAAGCTTCAAGTCCGCTGGCTTGCAGGCTTTCATATTCGTCAAAATATTTTTCTTTGGAATCTATTTCTTCAACCAAGTTTTCAAGCTTATCAAATTGTTTAAAATTGTAATAGTGATAACCAAGTGTAACAAGAGCATCATAAAAGGTACTATCAACATTGAATGCTTCTCTAAAATTAGATTCTACTTCTAAGGTATCTCTGTTTGCATGTGCTTCCAGTGCTTTTAGATACAATTTATAGGCTTGGTATTTTGGAGGCTTCCTCTTGAGTCCGTCTGCTTTGTCGACTGACCAATACCCTAAAATATACTGCGTTAATTCTTTTACGATTTCAGGTTTTTCTTCTAGTTTACCTCGGACTGTCGGAAAGGAATAAACAAGATTTTTGGAAGCTACATCTATTAACTGTGCATGCAACGTTAATTCTGCATCCTCTTGGAAAAATTTGCCCTCAATTAATAAATCTGCATCTCCATATTCGCCTGAATTGCTACTGCTGATAAAGGATTGTTTGTACACCAAATGTTCACCAGTTCTTGTAGGCATCAACAGTGGATGTACCTGTAGCAAACTGCGAGAAATATAGTCAGATGTAAATTCTCCAAAATTTTCAAGCTCGGTGTTATTGGTCTTATTCTCAAAATTTGAAATAGCTATCACTTTAGCTCCTTCAGAAGGAGAAGTAGCTTTATTCAATAATATATCTTTCGTACCTATAAGAATGACAATGATTGCCAAGAACAAAAACAAAATTCCGCTAATACCCAGAGCTCGGCGATTCAATTCATCAATAGTTGTTTTAAAATCTCGCTTTGATTTCTCAGAATTTAAAAATGGTGCTTCGACAGCATACAACTCAACTGCCTCTTCTATATTTTTTAAGCGACGCTTGCCCACAAACTTTAATGCAATTGGTTTATTTACCAATTGATCTCTGATCTCTTTGCTGATATAGATACTTTGCGGCAATGCAACTGCCTCAATTCTAGCAGCGATATTCACACTATCTCCATAGACTGTATTCTTATCAAAAATGACTTCACCTTTATGAATCCCAATCCGGACGGGCACCTTTGTATCTTGGGTAAATTGTTCTTGAACAGATAACGCAAAATTGATAGAATTTAAAATTGAATCAAATGTGATCATACATCCATCGCCACGGAAATGCTGAATATCGGCTTCAAATTTTTCAGCTTGCTCTTTGATTACACGATCAAATTTATCAACGAGTGCTAAAGCATTTTTTTCATTTTTCTGTAGTAAAGCGGAGTAACTGACTATATCTGCAAATAAAATAGCAACTAATCGTCTACCCTTAGAAACGTAATACGATGAAGATTTTTTATTCATTGGAAATTGATTTCATGCATTGTACTGGACAATAAAGTCGATTGAAAATAGTAAAAACACTCCAGTCAGTATATCTAAAGAGGCTTGTAATCCTATCTTCAAACTAGTTTACCTACTGTACACTCTGTATGCTAAAACCTCGAATAGGTAACCCAATTCGTTGGAGATTCATCCTTTATGTCGGTTGATTTATTCATCAATGGGTCAAGACCCAATGTCGTTTAGTTAAAGAAAATACCCCAATAGGGTATCGTTATGGCGGTAGGCGTCGTAGGCGATAGCCTATGATCGACCTGACCGCGTGTTATAG
>CAYNMW010000282.1:0-4041 GCA_964398295.1 uncultured Saprospiraceae bacterium
ATTGACAATGAAAATATTGTTGAATTAAGTTGACAATGAATTCATTGTTGAATATATTTGACAACAAAAATATTGTTAAATGCTACAATGGATAGATCCAAATACAATTACAGGTCCACCAGCTGAAGGGAAAAAGTACTTCAAGAGAGCCAATGTCGAAAATGAAATTTGGACCGAAATAGAAAAAGGTTGTCATGTCTTATTCTTAGCGCCTCGAAGAGTGGGGAAGTCATCAATAGTTATGAATATGGCCAAACAACCTCGCAAACATTATCACTCTATCTTTGAAAACATCCAATCCGAGGATACGTCACAAGCATTCTATAAAAGATTATATACACTGACAATCAGATTGTTAAGTGGAATAGATACCGCCAGTGCCATTTTTAAAAAATATATCGGATCTCGTGGCATAAAGAAGATAGGACCTGATGGCATTGAATTCATGACTAAAGGGGTTGATTATAGAGAAGAGTTCTATGATTTATTAGAGCAGATTAAAGTTCAAAAAGAGCAAATTGTCCTAATCTTAGATGAATTTCCTGACGTAATCAAGCAAATAGCAGAGAAGGAATCAAAAGAAGCTGCTAAGTCATTATTGGAAGATCTAAGAGAACTCAGACAATCCCAACAATTCAGATCAAAATTCACGTTGATTTTACTGGGGTCCGTGGGGTTGCATCATATTGTGAAGCAAATTGACGGACGGACGGATAAGATAAACGATCTACAAATAATCAACCTTGAAGGATTAGACGATCAAGAGATTAACCAGTTTTATGATCACATGTTTGATGGAGTCACGATGCAAGTGTCCAAAGATGTTAGATCATATCTCTCTTTACGAATAGGTAGGATACCATACTATATTCAACTTTTAGTCGAGAATGCCAATAGCAAACTCAGAAATAGCAATACTAATGAACTTACAGAAGACCTCATTGATGAGTGTTTTGATGAATTGATAAAAGAAAACGAGCGCTTCCAAGATTGGAAAAGCAGAATAACCAAATATTTTCCTGACAAAGGGAGCTTCTTAATAAAAGTGCTCAGTGTATGTGCAACTAACGATTCGATATCAATTCAAGAAATTTTTGATTTAGCTAAGAACACTGATTTCGAAGATCAATACTTCGAACTCACTGAAGATATCCTTATTAAAGACGGCTACCTCTATGAGGAGAGCAATCATACATACGCATTTAACTCGCCGCTGCTACAAGCATGGTGGGCCAGAAGACACCCATTAATCTAATCCATGGATACATATCTGACTCAATATCAATCTCATCATCTCACTGACGATGAAATCAAAGCAAACTTTATTGTTAGACAAGATGAATTCTCTGAGGTTATCGATGATATCAGGAACACTGAGATAGGAAGCTCATTTAAACATTTCGTGTTTGTAGGACGACGAGGGAGTGGTAAGTCTACTTTACTCAGAAGAATAGAGGCAGAGATTAATTCGGATGAGGCGTTAACATCAAAACATATCGTACTCAATCTTGGGGAAGAGCAATCTGGTATATACAAGCTCCATGATCTATGGGATAAGGTAGTCCAATCTCTTAATACATTTGGCTGTCAGATCAAAGAGCAGGACTTCAGAGCATTCGACGATATAAAGGACTACTCAAAAAAGTTGCACAGCGAAATCATCGCCTGTATACAGCGAGAAAATAAGCAACTGATACTACTCATAGATAACATAGACAGAATACTAAAATCTGTCGATGACGGGCTACTTCGAGAGCAATTAATGAATCATCTTGACATAAGGATAGTAGGGGGCAGTACGCATATGTCAGAAGAGTTCTGGTCATACGATAAACCCTTCTATGAGTTTTTTACGATAAGAAGGCTACAACCCCTAACAACTAAAGAGATTGTGTCATTATTGGATCATTGGGGGAAATCGTTAAATAAACCTGAACTTAAATCCTATCCTAAGAAGTATCCAGGTAAAATCCAAAGTATACGCATACTTACAGATGGTATGCCTCGAACTATGCTGCTATTTGTCAAAATGCTCATCAATAGAGAAGAGCAAAATGGATACGAATATCTGCAACAAATCGTAGATCGAGCCACACCAATCTATCAAGAGAGATTAGGGACATTAACCCCTCCTCAACAAAAAATACTTACCGAACTGGCCTTCAATTGGGAGGCTGCTACTATAAAAGAACTGGTCCCACGATGTAAAATGGAGAGTAAATTAATCTCCTCGTATATGGCTCAACTGGTAGACTTTAAGTATGTCGAGAAGCTGAAAGGGGAAAAACGTAATCTTTACTACAGAGTGGAGGAGAGATTCTTTAACCTGTGGATGATTATGACTCAGGGTGGTCCAAAAGAGCGACAAGAAGCCAAGTATCTGTCTGAGTTTTTAGAGGTATGGTACGATAAAGATGAATTGAAGGAGGTTTTAAAGTCTTTCGAGAAGAGACTGGCGAAACGTGAATTGAAAATGGACTACACACTTAGTATGTCAAGAGCGCTTCTCAATAGTGGGATGATCTCTAATGATGACAAGAAACAACTTTACCTTTCTCTAAGAACAGATGCACAATTGCCTAAATCTATAGTTGGAGAAAATATTAAGTATTATCCGAATTTGTCTGAGGAGATTAGATTAGCTTTTGAAAATAGGGACTATATAAAAGCAATCAAATTATTAGAAATCTACGAAGCAACAGATGGTTCAAAAGAACACAATTTGGGTCTTGCTCATTTTACTCTTGGGCAAATTGGAAAAGCAAGCGAATTTTATGAAAAAGCTCTTGCTTTAGGAAATGTGGAAGCGGCATACGAATTAGCCGTACTAAAGCAGGAGCAAGGGGAGATTGATGAAGCAATAGAGTTATATGAAAAAGCGATAGGGTTAGGAAATGTGGAATCTGCAAATAATTTGGCTGTACTAATGCAGGAAAGAGGGGAGCTTGAAGAAGCAGAGACCTTGTATCACAAAGCACTTGAATTAGGAAGTATGTTTGCGGCTAATAATTTGGCCTCTCTAAAGCATGAGCGAGGAGACCTTGAGGAGGCGGAAAAGCTTTACCGCAAAGCACTTGAATTAGGAGATGTTAATGCAGCATTTAACCTGGCTCAACTAAAGGAAGACCAAGGCGAACTAGTAGATGCTGAGTATTTTTATCTGAAGGCGATTGAAGAAAGTAACTCAGAAGCTGCTGTGAACTTGGCTATCTTGAAACAAAATCAAGGTCATTTACGAGAAGCTGAAAGCTTATTTCAAAAGGGCATTGAACTAGGGAATTTAAGAGCCATTTATAATCTTGCAGTTTTTAAAGAAAAACAAAATTCTATTGAAGAAGCAGAACAATTATATAGGATGGCAATCGCAAGTGGAGATTCGGAAGCCGCTTTCAATCTAGCCTATTTAAAAGAAAGTCAAGGCGAATTAACTCAGGCTGAGGAGCTCTATGAGTTAGCAATGAAAAACGGAAGCTCTAGGGCAATAAATAACCTGGCATTAATAAAACAGGAAAATAGTGAATTGTTAGATGCGGAGGCTCTATTTAAAATGGCCATTAATGCTGGATATCTAAGTTCTTTTAGAAATTTACTGTTATTGTATCTGGAATACAATAAAAAAGAATCATTGGTCTCTATTGTTGAGTCAGATTTGGATCAATTCAACAAAATGAATAATAGGCTTAGATGTATCGTTTATCTTCTGATTGGGGAAATGAATATTTATCAAACTTTGTTCGAAGAAATCATTTTGAAAAATCAACAGAATTCAGCACGTTTTGTGATGTGGCTATTGAAATTGAAGCAATTAAAAGCTGTTCAAAGAATATTTCAGAAAATGAATATAATTGATCAATTTCTACCACTTTATTATGCCACACATGTTCTGGAATCTTCAGATACGATGGCATCATTGCCTTTCCCCCCTGAGTTGCAACATACCATCGATAATATCGTCAATGAGATCAAAGATTATCATAAGAAATACTTTTAAAACTCTGCACTTCCCGGATACCTCGGAAATGGAATCACATCTCGGATATT
>CAYNMW010000283.1:0-3965 GCA_964398295.1 uncultured Saprospiraceae bacterium
AGTCATTGCGCAGGAAGATTATGATATGCAGGATGCTGTCTATGACATCAACTTTTATTCTGCGAAAATTGCAAAAGAAGCAGCTGAAGAATTTACAAAAGAAAATCCTGAAAAGCCTCGATTTGTTGCTGGTGCAATAGGCCCAACAAATAGAACACTGTCCATTTCTCCGGATGTCAACAATCCGGGATATCGTGCAGTCAGTTTTGATGAGATGGTTCAAGCTTATCTGGATCAAGCTAGGGCTCTCTGGGAAGGTGGTGCAGATTTATTTTTAGTCGAAACAGTATTTGACACCCTAAATGCCAAAGCAGCATTGTTCGCCTTGGATCTTTTATTTGAAGAAAAAGGTGGTAAACTACCGATTATCGTATCAGGTACAATAACAGATGCAAGTGGCCGCACACTGAGTGGACAAACAACTGAGGCATTCTGGATATCTATCAAACACATGGATTTATTGGCAGTTGGGTTGAACTGCGCTTTAGGAGCTAAAGAAATGAGACCCTATGTTCAAACTCTGTCAAAAGTATCTGATACTTATGTCTGTGCCTATCCAAATGCTGGCTTGCCAAACGAGCTTGGTGAGTATGACCAGACGCCCGAACAAATGCAAGAACACATCAAAGATTTTGCAGGCAATAGCTTTGTCAACATTGTAGGTGGTTGCTGTGGGTCAACTCCTGATCATATCCGCAAGATGGCAGAAGCCGTAAGCGAGTTGGCACCTCGTCAACCAAATGAATCTTCTACCCTATCCATGTACAGCGGACTTGAACCGTTGATTGTTCGAGACAATTTCAATTTCATCAATATAGGTGAACGGACAAATGTCACAGGGTCGAGAAAGTTTGCTCGGTTGATTAAAAATAAAGACTATGAAGAGGCATTGTCAGTTGCCAACCATCAAGTAGAAGGAGGCGCACAGATATTGGATGTCAATATGGATGAAGGTTTGTTGGATTCTGAAGAAGAAATGAAGACCTTCTTAAATCTAGTGATGGCAGAACCTGATATTGCGAAGCTGCCTATCATGATTGACTCTTCAAAATTCTCCGTCATTGAGGCGGGTTTGAAATGTGTGCAAGGAAAGTGTATCGTCAATTCCATCTCCATGAAAGAGGGAGTAGATGCATTCAAAAAGCAAGCGAATATAGTACGCCGGTTTGGGGCTGCAGCTGTTGTGATGGCATTTGATGAAGAAGGACAAGCAGATACCATTGAACGAAAAGTAACGATTTGTAAGCGAGCATATGATATACTTGTTAATGAGGTAGGTTTCCCAGCTGAGGACATTATTTTTGATCCCAATATTTTTGCTGTTGCCACAGGAATTGAGGAACACAATGAATATGCAATTAACTTCATTGAGGCAACTCGACAGATAAAAGAGCAATGTCCTGGAGCTAAAATCAGTGGCGGTGTCAGTAATATTTCATTTTCCTATAGAGGGAATAATGTGATTCGCGAAGCAATGCATTCCGCATTTTTATATCATGCCATCAAAGCAGGGATGGATATGGGTATTGTGAATGCAGGTATGGTTGAGGTGTACGAAGATATCCCGAAGGATTTATTGACACTAGTAGAAGATGTCCTATTTAATCGCAATCCTGATGCGACAGATGCCTTGACGGCCTATGGTGAAAAAGTAAAAGGTGGTGGAAAAAAGCAAGTGAAAGATTTGGCTTGGAGAGAGAAGCCAGTTAATGAACGCTTGGCACATTCTCTTGTCAGAGGAATTACAGAATTTATAGATGAAGACACTGAAGAAGCAAGACAACAATTTGACAAAGCATTAGAAGTCATTGAAGGTCCATTGATGGATGGGATGAATATTGTCGGTGATTTATTTGGGTCTGGTAAAATGTTTTTACCCCAAGTTGTGAAAAGTGCTCGAGTAATGAAAAAATCAGTTGCCTACTTGACACCCTTCATAGAAGCAGAAAAATCAAAGGGTGCTGCTGCTAAAGGAAAAATATTATTGGCAACTGTAAAAGGAGATGTCCACGATATTGGCAAAAATATTGTCGGTGTCGTATTGGCTTGCAACAATTACGAGATCATTGACCTTGGCGTAATGGTACCAGCGAACAAAATTCTTGATGAGGCAAAAAAACATAATGTCGATATCATTGGCTTAAGTGGTTTGATTACGCCATCGCTTGACGAAATGGTATATGTCGCTGAAGAAATGGAACGACTTAAGATGAATATTCCGCTATTAATCGGTGGAGCAACAACATCAAAATTGCACACTGCATTAAAAATAGAACAGAAATATTCTGGGGTTACTGTCCACGTACTTGATGCTTCAAAGAGTGTAACGGTTGCTAGTAATTTGACGACAGATAAAGAAGATGTCAAATCAAATTTCATCCTCGATGTCAAAAAAGAATTGGCGAGAATCAGAGAAAGTAGAGCAAACAGAGACGACTCCAAAAAATACATTTCTCTGAAAGATGCGCGTAAGAAAACATTGGCTATCGATTGGGACAACTTTAAACCAACTACTCCAAAACACATAGGTAATCAGACATTTTCAGATTATCCACTAGAGTTATTAAGACCATACATCGATTGGACACCATTCTTTTCGAGTTGGCAGTTGGCCGGCAAATTTCCTGCAATTTTAGAAGATGAGGTTGTTGGTGTAGAAGCAACAAAGCTGTATAAAGATGCGCAAGACATGTTGGATAAGATCATTAGTGAAAAGTGGTTAACTGCAAAAGCTGTCATTGGCATATATCCTGCAAACAGTTCTGGAGATGATATCATTGTCTACAAAGATCAAGATAGAACCGAAGAAAAAGGACGTATCTATAATCTAAGACAACAGCGGAAAAAATCAGATAAGCTTCCTCAGTTTTGCTTGAGTGATTTCGTTGCACCAGATAATTCTGGAGTAGACGATTACATAGGTAGCTTTGCCGTAACAGCTGGCATAGGTATCGAAAAACATGTCAAGCGTTTTGAAGATGCACAAGATGACTATAATGCTATTTTATTGAAAGCCTTAGCTGATAGACTTGCGGAAGCAATCGCAGAAAAAATGCATGAGTTAGTCCGTACTAACTTATGGGGCTATGCCAGTGATGAGCAATTAAGCAATTCTGAATTGATTAAGGAATCTTACAAAGGCATTCGTCCAGCACCAGGCTACCCTGCTTGCCCAAATCACACACAGAAGAATTTCTTATTTGATCTTCTTGATGCCGAAGCAAATACTGGCATCAAATTGACAGAGAGTCTTGCTATGTATCCGGCTGCAAGTGTGAGTGGTTGGTATATTGCGCATCCGGAGTCCCGATATTTTGGGCTTGGCAAGATAATGGAGGATCAGGTGAAGGACTTTGCGGAGAGGAAAGGGATGGAGTTGGATGTGGCTAAGAAGTGGTTGGGGAGTGTGCGGGTGGAGGGGTGATGTCAACTTCATAATTCCATCATCGATTGCAAACGTCTCTAAGTAGATAAGCCCACTTTACGCTAAGCCAATATCCCTAAAAATCGGGATTGCAAAAATCACGTATTAGTATTAATTTCATATCGAACAGTTTCTTTTCATCTACTCATGGAAAGCAACACCTAAAACACTGCCACATGCTAGTCATTTTAGACAATGGGCATGGAGGTCTGATTAAAGGCCGCCCACAAACCAGCGAACGACGATCTGATGAATTCCCAGACGGCAAACAATTATTTGAAGGAGAATTTAACCGCGCTATCGTCAATGGTATTATTCAGGAATTGACTTTCATGCAGATACCTTATGTCCACATAAGCCCAGAACTCGAAGACATCCGGATCGGAACAAGAGTCGACAGAGCAAATGCGAATAACCAGCGAAATGCCATTTTAGTCAGTATCCATTCCAATACAAATGAAGGTCCTCGCGCAGGTGATGGTTGTGAGTTTTTGATTCATCCCAATTCGAGTCTAGGTCCATCAATTGCGACTCTTTTTGC
>CAYNMW010000284.1:0-3919 GCA_964398295.1 uncultured Saprospiraceae bacterium
ACAGTATATATGTTCTCTTTTAACAAATCAAATTATACTTCCATATGGATAACAAAATAAATCAAACACCTACAAACCATTCATCAGAAACTAATGGGGAAGCAAAATGCCCCTTCATGAGCGGCATCCTCAATAAAGGAGCAGGTGGCGGAACATCAAATAATGACTGGTGGCCAAATAAATTAAAGCTAAACATACTCAGACAGCACTCTTCAAAATCAAACCCAATGGGTGAAGATTTTAATTATGTGAAAGAATTTGAGAGTCTGGATTTAAGCGCAGTTAAAAAGGATCTCCATGAATTAATGACTGATTCTCAAGATTGGTGGCCAGCTGATTATGGACACTACGGACCTTTATTTATACGGATGGCATGGCACAGTGCTGGTACATATAGAATTGCTGACGGACGTGGTGGTGGAGCATCAGGTACTCAACGATTTGCGCCATTAAATAGTTGGCCCGATAACGCAAATCTTGATAAAGCCAGATTATTGTTATGGCCAGTAAAGAAAAAATATGGCAAAAAAATATCATGGGCTGATTTGATGATTCTTGCAGGTAATGTAGCGCATGAATCAATGGGATTAACGATGTTTGGCTTTGCTGGAGGACGAGAAGATATATGGGAGACAGAAGAAGATATCTATTGGGGATCTGAAAAAGAATGGTTAGGTGACGAACGATATACAGGAGATCGAGAATTAGAGAACCCTCTTGGAGCTGTACAAATGGGACTGATTTATGTCAATCCAGAAGGTCCTAATGGTAATCCAGATCCTTTCGCTGCTGCAAAAGATATAAGGGAGACTTTTGGTCGAATGGCCATGAATGATTATGAAACTGTTGCACTAATTGCAGGGGGTCATACATTTGGTAAGACGCATGGAGCCGCAAGTGATGCTGAGTTTGTTGAAAACGAACCTGCTGGGGCACCAATCGAGATGCAAAGCATGGGCTGGAATAATACCTTTGGAACTGGAAAAGGAGTTGATACAATTACAAGTGGATTAGAAGGAGCGTGGACAGATACACCAACACAATGGAGTCATACTTTTTTTCAAAACCTATTTGGATTTGAGTGGGAGTTGACTAAAAGTCCTGCTGGAGCTCATCAATGGAAACCTAAAGGAGATGGTGGTATTGGTACCGTCCCTGATGCACATGATCCTAATAAAATGCATGCTCCGTTTATGTTGACTACTGATTTGGCACTAAGATTTGATTCAGCCTACGGCAAAATTTCAAAGCACTTCTTAGATAATCCATCAGAATTTGAAGATGCATATAGACGAGCGTGGTTTAAATTGACACATAGAGATTTGGGACCTAAGGCTTGTTATTTAGGATCAGAAGTTCCGTCAGAAGAATTGATCTGGCAAGATCCAGTTCCTCCAGCAATACATGAATTAGTCTCAGATGAAGAAATTAGTCACATCAAAAAACTGGTGGCAACCTCAGGCTTGACTGTTTCTCAACTGGTATCTACGGCTTGGGCTTCTGCTTCTACATTCAGAGGGTCTGATAAACGAGGAGGAGCAAATGGTGCTAGAGTTAGATTGTCTCCGCAAAAGTATTGGGAAGTAAACCAACCAACACAATTGAATGTAGTTTTAGAAAAACTGGAACAGATAAAAACTGAATTCAATACAAATAGTGGCAATAGTAAAATATCACTCGCAGATGTTATTGTTCTAGCTGGTGGAGTAGGTGTTGAGCTAGCAGCTAAGGCAGCTGGCCAAGATATCACAGTGCCATTTACAGGAGGTCGGACTGATGCTAATCAAGATCAGACAGATGTAGAGTCATTTGCAGTATTAGAACCTGTTGCAGATGGATTCCGAAATTACCTGAAAACTAAGTACAGCGTCTCAACTGAAGAATTATTGGTTGATCGTGCACAGTTGCTCGGACTGACTGCTCCAGAGATGACTGCACTTGTTGGTGGGATGAGAGTATTAGATACCAATTCAGATGGGTCTAAACATGGGGTGTTTACAACAACTCCTGGTTCGTTGACAAATGACTTCTTCGTTAATTTAATGGACTTCAATATAAAGTGGACCTCAATTGATAATGATCGAGAAGTATTTGAAGGGAAAGACAGGTCTAGTGGAGAAATCAAATGGACAGCGACCAGAGCTGACTTGATTTTTGGATCTAATTCTGAGTTACGTGCAATTTCAGAAGTTTATGGATGTGAAGATGGTAAATCAAAGTTTGTTTCAGATTTTGTAAAATCCTGGGTTAAGGTGATGAATGCTGACCGATTTGATTTAGAGAAAAGCCAGATAAATATGTAAGGTATTTTAGAATTAGCCTATTCTAAAAATTAGTATTTTAAAAGACCCCGTCTTTCTATAAGTAGAAAACGGGGTCTTTTTTATTAACGTGTTGAACCTACTTTAATTGGAACAGCAAGATTATCCCAAAGCAAATGGATGGAAGTTTCATCAGCTTTTACAAATGTCATTTGTTCTGTCTTCTCTGCTGCTTGGACTGGAGTAACTGTGACACGAAGCACATCTTTTTCTTTGTTGTATTTATACGCACCCCATTGGTCACTTTCTGAATTGAAAATAATTGTCCATGATGTTTCTGTTGGAATGGTAAATAAAGCATAAGTGCCAGGTGCCAATCGTTGACCTTCGAATTGTGTCGTTTTGTCAAGCGTGATTGTTGTAGCACTATTAGCACCCGTTCTCCACACTTCATTGAATGGAACTAAGCCTCCCCATATGTCTCGATCTCTTACAGAAGGAGCATTGTAGTTAATCGTAATTGCTGTTCCATTAAAAGAGTCAGATAATTCCTGAGGTGGACTTTTGACTGTCTTTTGGCCAATTATTAATGAGCTTATCATACAGAAGGCAAAGACAAGAGTAATAATTTGTATTGTTTTCATACTGGTAAATTTAAGTTTGTAAAGAATCTTAACTCTAAATGAAGAGGATTGTTTATACTAAAATTACCTATTTCAAATATCTCGCGTCTTTAGGACATTGTGATTCCGGTTAATCACTCTTGACACTTTACTTGTTTTAAATCTTCTGGGAAGATTTCTTTGTTATTCTCGGATAAGATAAATTTCAATTTTGGGTTCTCATTTGTTACTGATACTTTTCTTATGCATTTGTTTTCTTGTTTGATAAATGTAAAATCACTAGAGCAAGTAACATCTTTGCGTTTTGTTATAACCGTTCTAATTTGGGGTGGAACCTGCACAAGACACCAGACTAAACAATCGTTTGGATCAGCAGATACACAATCTTTGTTGGCTTTTTTCTTTTCCCATTTGGTTGAAGCAGGTTGACTGATTACTTTTTTAATCTCTCCTTCTAATTGCCCTATTTTTGAAATTTCTTCCCACGATATTCTTTCTCGTGGCATGAGCATTACGTACTCAGATTGACTGTAAATCATAGATCCAGTTATCAGCTCATAACAGTCGGATTTAGCAATATCATTAAGTTCAATTGTAGACGTTTCCGCAATCAATTCTGTAGGAAATTGTTGCGACCATTTTGATACAATCGATTCAATGATTTCCATTTCTTCTACAACCTCTCTGTAAGTAATCTCCAGCGATGCGATCTGTTTTTTATTTCTTTTTCTTTTGACGTTCAGTTCTTTCAATTCCAAATCTATATCCATACGGATCTGATCGAGAGTATTGATTAAATCAAAATATTTTTGCTCATAATAAGCAACCTGTTCACTAAATTTAAAATTTACATTGTCAGGTCCAATCACTATTTCATCAAGATGTTTTAATTCAGCAACCTGACTAAAAGCTAGATTAGCTATCAGACAAAGTAGCATTAGTTGTATGAATTGAGTTCTCATTGATATCCTTTAAATTATAAAACGAATGTAATTTATGCTATTTAATCCAATCGATTAGATCTTTTCAATCCAT
>CAYNMW010000285.1:0-3902 GCA_964398295.1 uncultured Saprospiraceae bacterium
GCAACTAAATCTTACCGTGACACTGCTTATATTTCTTGCCACTTCCACATGGACAAGGTTCGTTTCTTCCGACTTTACGCTCCTCTCGTTTAAATGTTTCTGGCTTGGCTCTTCGTGATACACCTTGTGCCGCAGCTTTTGCCATTTGTTCTTCACGACTGGTTTTGACATTACTAAGGTCTGTCTTTTCGACTCTTGCCTCTTGCATAGTGCCTTCTCCCGGCATCACAAGATTACCCTTCATGAGATAAGCACATGTCTCTTCATTGACTTTATAAATCAACTCTTCAAATAATTTGTAAGCCTCCATTTTATAGACAACCAATGGATCCTTTTGTTCGAAAGAAGCCGCCTGAACGGAGTCTTTGAGTTCATCCATTGATCTCAAGTGTTCTTTCCAATTTTCGTCAATAATGGCAAGACTCACGGCTTTCTCAATATCATTCATTATGCTTCCTCCTTTGGAATCAACAGCGTCTTTAAGATCTGCTGATATAGGAAGTGGTTTTTGTCTACCGTCAGTAAATGGAATTGCAATTCTCTTGTACTGGTGTCCTTGATTGATGAATACATTTTCAACAAGGGGTCCCAAGAGGTGAGCAATCCGATCTCCTTTTCTCTGGTATTGTTCACTTACTTGATCCTGTAAGCGGTCGATCAAATCAACTACTTCACCTTCAGTGAAATCTGCAGCATCAATTTTTGGGTCTACGCCCAATACCCGTAGGCATTCATTGCGAAAGGCGTCATAATCATTAATGCCTTTGTAGTCCTCTACCAAACTTTCTGTCATTGCAACGAACATATTATTGATGTCCAATGACAAACGATCACCTGATAGAGCATTGTCTCTCTTTGTGTATATGGCACCCCGCTGAATATTCATGACATCATCATATTCCAATAAACGCTTACGGATACCAAAGTTGTTTTCTTCTATTTTTTTCTGTGCTCGTTCAATGGACTTTGTGACCATATTATGCTGGATGACTTCTCCTTCTTGATGACCCATTTTATCCATCAACTTAGAAATTCGCTCCGAATTAAACAGACGCATCAAGTTGTCTTCTAGTGAAACATAAAACTGTGATGAACCTGGATCTCCTTGTCTTCCTGCACGCCCTCTTAATTGTCTGTCGACCCGTCTGGAATCATGCCTTTCTGTTGCGATGATGGCAAGTCCACCAGCTGCTTTGACTTGATCAGATATCTTAATGTCTGTTCCTCTACCAGCCATATTTGTAGCTATGGTCACATTACCAGCATTACCCGCATCAGAGACAATTTCTGCTTCACGTTGATGCTGTTTTGCATTCAGCACATTGTGTTTGATGCCTGCCAGATTCAACATTCTGCTCAATTTTTCTGAGACATCAACAGAGGTCGTACCGACTAGAACAGGCCTTCCTGCTTCAGTAAACTCCTTGATTCTTGTAATGACAGCATTGAATTTTTCTCTTGCAGTTTTATATACGAGGTCTTCTTCATCATTTCGAACGATTGGTCTATTTGTAGGGATGACAACAACATCCAATTCATAAATATCCCAAAGCTCTTTTGCCTCCGTTTCTGCAGTACCTGTCATCCCACATAGCTTATGGTACATCCTGAAATAATTCTGTAAAGTAATGGTTGCATAAGTTTGTGTGATGTCTCCTACTTTTACAGATTCCTTTGCCTCCAGTGCTTGGTGTAAACCATCAGAATATCGTCGACCTTCCATCATCCGTCCCGTCTGCTCATCTACGATTTTCACCTGATTATCTAGAACAACATACTCCTCATCTTTCTCAAATAAGGTGTATGCTTTCAATAATTGATTGACAGCATGTAAACGTCTGGATTTTATAGAAAAATCCTGAATCAACGCATCTCTGTCATCTGTGAGCTTCGTATCAGTTTCCTCTTCTTCTTCGGCAATCGCCTGCATTTCTACGGCGATATCTGGCATCACAAAGAAGTTGTTATCAGATTCTCCTTTCGATAAAAATTCTACTCCTTTTTCTGTGAGTTCGACGCCTCTATTTTTTTCATCAATAGTGAAGTACAATTCTTCGTCGACCAAATGCATTCGCTTTGATTGCTCTTGCATATAAAAGTTCTCAGCTTTTTGAAGCGTCACCTTCACTCCTTCTTCACTCAGAAATTTGATTAGTGGTCTGTATTTCGGCAAAGACCGATAAGCACGCAATAAATGCATACCTGCTTCTCCTTCCTGGTAGCCATTGTCACCCTCTTTAAACAATCGTTTGGCATCAGCCAAATACTTTGTAGACAGTTTACGCTGAGCAGCAATTAAGCTTTCTACTTTTGGTTTTAAGGATAAATATTCTTGCTCTTCTGATCCTGTAGGCACGGGTCCTGAGATAATCAAAGGGGTACGTGCATCATCAATCAACACAGAATCAACCTCATCGATCATTGCAAAATGATGCTTGCCCTGAACAACCTCTGTGATTGATCTGATCATGTTGTCTCTGAGGTAATCAAACCCAAATTCATTGTTTGTACCGTAGACTATATCTTTTTTATATGCTGCTATCCTTTGCGGAGAATGAGCTTTGTATTTATCAATACAGTCCACTGTCATGTGGAGGAATTCGAAAATTGGACCGACCCACTCACTATCCCGGACTGCCAGATAGTTGTTTACTGTAACAACGTGTACACCTTGGCCGGACAAGCCATTCAAATAGGCAGGTAAAGTTGCGACAAGTGTTTTTCCTTCACCAGTTTGCATTTCTGCAATTTTACCATCGTGGAGCACTTGTCCACCGATCAACTGCACATCATAATGGATCATATTCCAGGTGATCTCGCCACCAGCTGCTGTCCAGGTATTGCTATAAATTGCATCCGATCCATCGATCGTGATATGGTTTTTCTTGGCTGCAATATTTTTATCCTGTTCTGTAGCGGTTACCCGAATTTCTGTATTATTTGTAAAGCGCCTTGCTGTTTCTTTGACAACAGCAAAGGCATCTGGCAGGAGTTCTTTTAAAACATCTTCCAAATGCTTGTCTCGTTCTTTCTTTGCCTCGTCAAGTTCACGATACAGATCTTCCTTCTTTGTCATATCCTCTTCTGTGGAAGCGGAATTGCCCAAATCCTCTATATCCTTATCTATACCTTCTAAGTGCTGACTAATTCTTTCTCTAAATTCTAAGGTTTTATTTCTTAGTTCATCATTGGTCAATGATTGGTGAGCCTCGAAGTACTCATTGATCTCCCTTATCTGTGGAGAATACAACTTAACATCTCTATCGTATTTTGACCCAAAAAGTTTCTGTAGTGCTTTAAACATGATTGTCTATTAGTGTGCAAAGATAAGAGTCTTTAGATCACATATGATACCAAACCAAAAAAGCTGTCAGCTTGTCAAATTTCGTCATTTTGAGCTGAAATTTTGTCCGAAAATTAGCCCTTTAGTGTTAACTTCATCAGATGCGCTTTTCAATTTGTTTAATTATCTCCTTTTTGAGCATCCAAAGTTTCACACAAAAAACCATAGATCTTCCGAAAACGGAAGATGGACACGAGTGGTCAACAACAGAACGGGAATATTTTTCTCAGAATTGGCAAAATCCGGTCATTACAAACGTTGCCCAAGCGCAACTTCTCGCATATTTGCCTGAAAAACCCAATGGAACAACTGTTGTTATTGCTCCCGGCGGTGCGATGTATGCGTTGTCAATAGATAGTGAAGGCCGTGATGTAGCTAAATGGTTGGCTGAAAAAGGAATCACAACTTTTGTGTTAAAATATAGGCTTGTTCCGACGGGAAAAGACGGTGTAGGTGATCTGGCTAAAGATGGAATTAATGTAGAGACGAAAGCAAGAAAAATCCTTCCTTTTGCAGTGGAGGATGCAATGAATGCCATTCAATATGTACGAACAAATAG
>CAYNMW010000286.1:0-3873 GCA_964398295.1 uncultured Saprospiraceae bacterium
TGTAGTTCACCACCTAAAGTGTTGTCTTTATGAAGTCTGTATATTTACTGAATCTAAATTTAGTTAACAATGTCAGGGTTGCTATAAGAGTTGGTATCAAAGAAGGCCATTGATATCCTAGACTTATTCGAAATAAAGATGCTACTTCATTCCTTCCCCCTTTGGAACGAAATACGCCGGCTTTAATAGCGAGATATGAAATTTAGCAGTCCGGTTTGGAAGTGAAATAGTGAACGTATTGTGATTTCGTTGTAATACTTGATAAGGTCCAGCATATGGTTTTTGAAGTGCTGTCGTTAATCGAGGATTCTTTAGGAAAACATGAGTAGCCTTGAAAATATCCTGACTCACATAGCCTTTATCAGTTCTGAATGATTGTTCAGACAATTCGTTTGGAGTTGGTGGTGTCCCTGGCACTCGTATTGTTTGATTATACAGTAATTGAGCTGGTGAGGCCTTTAATCGCGAGTTGATTTCTGTCCGTAATGCTAGGATTACCGTGTCTAGATTGTCTTTCCACGAGTGAGGAGGTCCGAGTGCTCGCAATTTGGTTTTAAGGTCTCTGTGTAGCCTTTCCACCAAACCGTTACTTTGCGGATGATAGAATGCCGTGTGAATTAGTTTAACATTATATTTTGTCCAGAACTGGGTCCATTTGTCTGAAGTGAATTGGCCTCCATTGTCACTTGTTATTTGCGATGGAAGTCCATATTGTTTGATATAGTCCCCAAAACAAGCCAGGATACTGTCAGTTCTCACATCTTGAAGTGGATATGCTGTTGGCCATCGAGTGGTGCGATCAATAATTGTCAATATATGTTTGTACTCATGAGACTCTGGCAACGGTCCTACAAGATCAACATGTATGTGAGAAAGTTTGACGGCTGGATTATGAATTCTTTCCACCATCGGTGACATATACTTATGTATTTTAGCTGACTGACAATCATTGCATCGCTGTATGTAATGCTTAATATCTGAGTTGATAGACTGCCAGTAGAAATATTTTTTGATAATGGCAGCTGTTTGAGCTATTGAAGCATGTGCCATCTCATGTATGTTTTTGATAATGAAATATGTTAAAGAATTAGGCACTATTATTCTTCTTTTCTTGTCCACATATAACAATATTCCATTATAATCAATCTGAGAATACTTTTCCTTGTTTGGGAGTGTTTCTTGTGCTTGCTTAATTTTTGATAAGGAAAAATCTCCTGAAGATATATTGTTTATCCGAGACAAATTGTCAGCAACATAATTGTCCTCTCCTCTGATATGTTCAATGTCATCAACAAATTCTGAAATATAAGCAAAATAGCGCTGCTGTCGAGCTGTGACCAAGTCTTTCCTTTTAAATAAACCTGAGACAATAGGCTTATGGTCCGTAAACACTTTCAACTTCCTGCCCGCTGTAATGTGACTGAAATATCTGAGTGCCAAGTATATAGCAGTCAATTCCTTGTCAAAAGTGGCGTAGTTAAGCTGAGCTTTATTAAAATGATGACTGAAGAATGCCAGAGTCTCAGGGCCTTTATCAGTAATTTGTTGCAGAAAAGCCCCTGCTCCCTTGTCACTAGCATCCACAAACATTTGGAGGTCAGCATTGTCCTTTGGAAAAGCTAAACTTGTGGCTTGAGCTACTGCTGTTTTAACATTGTCAAAATGTTTAATTGAGTCTGGCGTCCAATCAATTTTACATTTTCTTTTGGCTAGCTTGCAGTTGAGTTCATGAAAAGGTTTCAGTAAGATTGCCAGTTTTGGGATAAATCGGATGTAATAAGTCAACCCACCGATGAATTTTTGCAGTGCATGCTTGTCCTGTGGTGGCGACAATTTCTTGAAGGCTTCTATTTTATCAGTTCTTGGTTGTATTCCATTTGCATTAATCGTGTGGCCTAGAAATACGAGATTTTTCTTATGGAATTTGCACTTGTCCTTGTTTATGGTTAAACCATTATTTTGCAGTATTTGAAGTACAGTCTTTAGGTGAACATTATGGTCCGATTCGTTTCTACTAGCAATAAGGATGTCATCGACATAAGAAAACACAAATGGTAACTGTCCCAAAATGCCATTCATGAATCGCTGAAAAGTCTGTGCTGAATTTTTAAGCCCAAAGGGCATTTTGCAATATTCATATAACCCAAAAGGGGTAGTTATAGCTGTCTTGGGAATATCATCTGGATGCATGGCAACTTGGTTATAGCCTGCTTCCAAATCCAATGTAGAAAATATTTTACAGTCCCGGCAATTAGTAGTGAAATTTTCAATGCGGGGAAGTGGATACCTGTCAGGAACAGTAATGTTGTTCAAAAGACGATAATCGCCGCAGGGCCTCCAAGAACCATTTGCTTTTAACACCATATGAAGAGGACTTGACCATGCACTTTTAGAAGGTCGAATAACACCTTTAGCTAACAGTTTCTGAAACACTGTTTTAGCGGCTGTTAGTTTTTCAGCAAACAAAGGGCGAGTCCTAGAAGAGACAGGAATGTTTGTTGTGGTTTCAATGCGATGCATTGTCTTGACAGGCTTTTCATTGTTCACTGCTGTTGTCACATTCGAGTGCAATGCTGAGACGTGTAGACGCGTTATAAGTGATATGTGCTGCTTAGTCTCCTCGTGAAGTAGGTATCTGTCATGTGCAAAAAGAGCCAGCTTGTGTCTGTTTAAAAAATCAAGACCGATTATCGGTTGTGATATTTTTGCAACGATAAATTGCCAATGAACTGTCAACCCTTCCTCTAATTGAACTGACAGCACCACTTTTCCATAAACTTCAATCGAAGAATTATTAGCAGCGACAAGAGTGTCCTTGCAGTCCGTGCGAGGCAGCTCAGACACAAAAGATAAAGGTATGAGAGATACATGAGCGCCGCTATCAATCAAGAAAGAAATACCAGAGAGTTTACATCTTAAATACAATAACTTTGATGCATTTATGCTGGACACAGCCCCTACTCTCAGAAAAGGTGTGTCCCTTCCTCGTTTCCCGCCGGTGTTTCATTGGCAGTGAGGAAATGACCAGATTGTCCATTCAATGAATCCATGTCACTTTGAACCGATTGGATTGAATTCTTGTTCCTGTAATGTTTACAAGATGGTTCACAAGAACGGGCGTCTTGTCCAAAATTGAAGTGCCACCAACAAATTTTCTTTTGAGGCGATTGGCGTTTTGGATCATTTGCTCTGCTTGGTTGTTGATACCTCAAATTTCTACCTCGACCACGCTGTGCTTGAAATTTGGAAATGTGCATTATTGGTGGAGCATGGCCTCCGCATGTAATATAGACTTCATCTGCCCGTTGACCTGCTTTATCCAGGTCACCAAACGAGCCCTCATGGCTTAGAGCTTGCTTGACTGGCATCGGCATGCGGCTAAGAAACAAGGCTATGAACAAACTATTATTGGCATCTTCATCGCCATAAAGATTACGCATTTCTTGGAGTACTTCCGACGGTTTTTGATCGCCTATATCCTTGCCTTGAAGTGCTAACAAAGCGGTTGCTCGTTGGTATTTGGATTTTTGGAAAACATCCATTAACTTCGCCTTGAGTCTATCATAAATGTCATCAGGTGCTTGTCTTGTTAAAACTTGCAAGAAAGAATTTAGTTTCATTGCCTGCTGTGGCGACAGAGCTTCCAGAAGCAGATCATAACGATCCCAACTGTCGTCAATCTTCTTCTTTCGAAATATTCCTTCGATCTGAAGAAAGTAACTGTCGGGGCATTCTTCGTAGAATGTTGGTAGCTTTATGGCTATTGGAGTGCGATTGCTACTCCGGACGTCTTCATTAGTCATTGTCGGGGTCACCAATGTAGTTCACCACCTAAAGTGTTGTCTTTATGAAGTCTGTATATTTACTGAATCT
>CAYNMW010000287.1:0-3769 GCA_964398295.1 uncultured Saprospiraceae bacterium
TCAGCGTTGTTTTTTAGTAATAGTGTTTCATTTTAACACAATGGGTTTAAACCCATTGTTATGAAAATTAAACCCTTACAAGGCTTTTTAAATTTCACCAGGATTGCACCACTGTTGTTAAGTTTCTATATCCAGTAAACACCTTACCGTACTCATACCAATTGCTTGGATGCAAGGTATGACTGTTCCGTCATCTTGATAGTCCAACACTTTTTGCACCTTCCAATCATATTGTCTAATGGGTATTGATAAATCTTTGATACGCTGTACCAACTTAGGTTGAGTTTGTATCCAAGCCAACTGTTCTTCAGGAGAACTTACAGAAGGTCTTGCTTCTTTAGTAGGATATGTAACTGTCCATTTAATTGGAACACTAAATTCTTCAATCATGGGTTCATTATCTGGATCATTCAGAATAGCACTTAACTCTTCATCTGTAAATTGACGTTTTAATTCTCTTGCTATTGTTTTCTCAGAAGGGCGATATCCTTTTTTAAAAAAGTATGGCCAATAGGACGCCCGAACCATTTTTATTTTGTCTCCCAACTGTTTAAAAACAACGAACTTTTTTGTCAAGTTGACTTTTGGTCTAACTCCAGATGACGATTCAAAACAATTACTCACACCAATATTTAAAAGTGGGTTCGTACCAATCCCACATGCCCAAACATTGATAATTGTATTCACAGTTAGAACACCATCTTTTACTTTCGGCAATTGACCATTGACTGTCGCTTTGAGGAGTTCTTTTGGATATGCACGTTCTCCCCCATCAAATATTCTGACCGAAAGCCCACTCCAAACATTGCCATGAGTCACTAGTTCTATTCTATCAATTGGCTTATTGGTGTCTTGTCTATTGATAAAATAAATCAATTCTTCAATAGAACGAATGTGTGTTACAAATTTGGAACATTGCATTGCAGAATCTGTTCGAAAAAATTCTTCAGCAAGTGTGAAGTATTGTTGCTCATCTCTATCTTCTCCTAAGATGAAACAATAGGTATTTGAGATTTCTGGATTAGGTATTTCTTTATCAAAATGTTGACAATTGGTGAAGAAACAAATGACAAAACCAGCAAGAAATGAAATAGAGATCAATTGTTTCATAGCCATGCAATTGTGATGCTTATTGTTGAATTCTTTTCAACTAATGTATGGAGATCCATCAGTTGAATTTCCAATATTCTAATCTGATCATCCGTGAGGACTTGTAACCGATCGGATATTTGTACAATCTTATCTGCAGGGCTCAATTCAATAGTTAATACGTTGCCCTCAAGTAATTCTCGTGCCTCATCATCTGCATGCTGACATATGTTTTTGACAAAGTCTCTAATGTTTTGATTGACCTCATCATTTAGTTTTGAATCAACGTGTACGAATACGATTCTGTCTGATGTCTTTTCTTCAGGTTCAGAAAATCCTTCAGCACCCATTTCAAAACCGATTGCATAATTTAACACTCCTTGCGGTAAAGGAGTTGGTTGTCTGACTTTAACTGTTTCATTACCGCTTGTAACCGTTTGTTCGTCTATTGCTAAAAACGAAGTATACTTTGACATTAAATTATACTGTAAGCCAATATCCACGATGTCCTTTTTATACTTTTCACTGTGACTGATACTTTGGTAATCCGATAAGTATTTTAATTTTTCTCTTGCCCATAGATATCGAATAGCCGGTTCATTTGTTTTTTGAGATTCGAAAAGATTTATTTCTTTTTTATATTCTCCATCACTTGTTTTACCAGAAATAACAATGGACCCTTTTGATGAATCCGTGTATTTCCCAAATACGTAAATTGGGCGTTGCGCTAATAAATCGGGGATTTGTTTCGGATAAAAATCGTACGCATCAAAGTCATTATAAAAAACTTCAATATTCGTCATAACTGGTGATTGGATATAGTTAATAAATTTTTTGGCTTGTTCCTTTGCTTCTTTTTTCTCAGTAATAACAAATGCTTCTCCTCTTCCTATATGAGCAATTCCTTCCATTAAAAAACGATTAACAGAGGATCCTATCCCGAAAGCGAAAAAATTAGACTCATTCAAATGTTCTTCGATATATTCAAAGCAGGCTTCTTCTACATGAATGTACCCATCAGTGATGATCACCAATGAACGCGAACCATTCTCGTGGACCTTTGGACTTGACATGGCAGTTTTTATGGCAGGCAATAATTGCGTGCTGCCTCCTCCTCGTTGCCTACTAAGCATTTTAAGAGCTTGCTTAATGTTTGACTCTGTTGCGAGCATCGGTTGAGGTGATAATTTCTTTGAGCTCCCTGCAAATAACAGCACATTAAAATAATCTATAGGTCTAAGTTTAGTCAACAACTCTGACATCAGTTGTTTTGAAACATCTAATGGAAAACCAAACATAGAACCTGATACATCGACAATAAACATGAATTCTCTTGGTGCAATCTCATCGATATTTGGTTTTACTTGTGGCTCTATAATGCTGAGAAAGAACTTTTCATCTCCATGATCATACAGCATCGTACCAGTCGCAATTGATTTATCGGCCAAGCGATAATCAAAAATAAAATCTCGGTTGCCAGCAGATTGAGGGTTTTCAATTTTACCAGAATAAAACCCATCGTCGTGCGTGATCACCTTCAATTGATGTGTTTTTGATTCAGCAGCCTGAATTACAACTGGTGCCTTGACTTGTACGTGAAAATCCACATCATAAGGAGTGATAGATCCTTCAGGTAAATATGTTGCTCCAGATACAAATTCAGGTGTATTTACTCCATTGCTATATCTGGGACCTACGACTGTTGGGAATACAAATGAATACACACCATCTGTTGGCACTAGAAATTCTGTATACTTCATAACCAATTTCACTTCTTCACCTGGAAGAATATTGGCTACGTTCATCGTGAAGACGTTTGGTTTTTGCTGTTCGAGAAGACTTGTACGTTTGCCTTGCACTTTCGCCTCTTCATACATTTTCCTTGCCTTTTGTTTTTCCTGAATCTTTGCGTTAATGGTTCGATTGCCAATTTGCATTTCCATTGCATACACAGCAGATTTTGTAGATCCTGGAAAAACATACACTGCCTCTATGGGCACTGAACCATCATTCCGATAAGTCTGGCTCACTTCAACATCTGCAATTGGGCCTGCCATTTTTGATCTTACTTTCGTAGAAATGAGAGGGAAGGCTTCTATACTTACTTCTTCAGTAATAATTTTGAAATGAGGACTCTGTACTGGATTAATCGCTAATAGTGATGAAACTTGAGACAGTAGTGCGATTAATAAACAACAATATATTCGATACATGACTTTTGATTTTGAGGCAAGGTATCATGCGGACCAAGGGTTTGAGAGCGGGAAAGAGTATTCGTAGGTGTTGGGTTAGTAAGTGTTGTTGTTTAAAGTAATAAGCAACGGTAATTCGTTAATGACTAGCTTCCATTCTTGTAATAAATTCTTTTGGTGTCATAATTGACAGTTTGCTTCTTTTAAAGTCCTTCGTGTTTCTAGTTACAATAATTTTGTGTTTTGACTCTTGAGCACAATAATTTTGCACAGCATCTTCAAAGTCTTTAAATCCTGATTTGGACGCTTTATGTACTGTTGTTTGTCCTACATTCCTCCTGATCTACCGTTAATGTTAATTTAGTTGACATACGTGTATAATTATACGTGAAAAATACTGCTTTTTTCGTCAATTTGTCAAGTGTTCTCATTTGCTTGCCACGAATCAATCAATACCGCTCATCCTTCACATAAGGCAACCTCTCCAT
>CAYNMW010000288.1:0-3727 GCA_964398295.1 uncultured Saprospiraceae bacterium
GTGTGTAGGAAAATTGATTGATGCTGACAATTCCATTGGCGGTTCTAGCCGATGGGTGAAAGCAATGATGATGTCATCGAGTCCACGCATCAATACATCATATAATTTAAACGGACCCATGACTTGCAGTAATGGATTGCTCAGTCCGTGCCATCCCATATCTCTTAAGGTGTCAAAATTTTTCTGAACATCATGCACCCGCAAATTGATGTCCATAATACCGCCTACATCCCAGGGTTGCTGAGAGGATCTTATGATCTCTTGTTGAGTGCCTTCAAAGGAAATTAGTCTCAATTGACCATGTTCATAATGATCGGATTGAATCAATATTTCTTTTGCCGAAGTGGCGTCATCTAATCCCCATGACTTTAATACTCGGCCATCAGTTTTATATGCACCGACCCGATTCCAACCTCCAAATTGTTCAAACAATGCAGATGCTTTCTCCAGATTTCCGGTAGAATAAATGACTTCTCTGATATTTATAATTGTGTAATCACTCATGACTTGTTTCTTGTTGGGTGAGCACTGACTTCCATGTAAATGCCGTTAGGATCAAATAATGAAATAGTTCGAAGATTAATTGTTGAATCTTTTTCAGGACCTGGGACCTGCCAGTCCACCGGAGGCGTAATTACTCTGGCTTCTTTTTCTATAGCACGCTGATAGACCTGATCGATGTCTTGATATTCAATCACGAGAATTGGGTCTCCAACCCGTAAATTAGTTCTGGCCTGGCCTGTGTTTTGTTCTACAGGTGCATGAAGAAATTGTAGGAAACCAAGTTTTCCAATTTTTGCATCAGCCGCATCCAGTATAATCAAATGTACATTCGAATTTGATTCTGAACCGATAGGAGGAAACCGATGATCTGCTTCTAAGATATTGTCATACCAAATTGGCCATCCAAATACGTAGCTGTAAAATTCAGCTGAAGTCTTTGCGTTCTCCACTACAAATGTCGTGCGTTTGAAAATACCTTTTTCCATCAGTCTACATCAAGGAATTTTGTCATTAATCTGGTTATAAATTCAGAAACAATGTCCATCATAGAAAATTAAGCTCTCATATTGATTAAGTTAATCAGCATAGAAATATGATTAACAATATTAATAGTTAACTAAATTAACTAATATTTGCTATAATTTTTTTATTTTCTGAAAAGTAATTCACATGGATAGTATTAAATCTAGTTCGATTTTTCAAGGGACTGCATTGGCAGCTACAATTCTCAGCAATACTTGGGATCAAAGCATTAGATTTTATAAAGACACGCTTGGTTATTCCATTGTTGGAGAAGGTGAATTGTCAGCAGCCCAAAATAATCAATTTGGTCAGTCTCTGAAGAGGTATTGTTTATTTGGTCAAGATAGGGGAGCAGTCATTAGACTGATTGAGTTGGCAGATCACAAAGCAGTACCAAATCGCTTGCACGCAAATCCATGGGATCCAGGCCTTGCAGTGATGGAGGTAGGTGTTGCTGATGTGGATAAGTTGTATCATACGATCATTAGAAATAGATTTGGTATCCTCGCTCCGCCAACAACATTCTCCGTCAAAGGACCAGAGCCACTCGGTTTTGTAGAAATGCGCGCCTTGGCAGTATTAGGTCCATCTGGAGAACAAATATTTTTTACCCAAATTACGCAACGTGAAGGTGGAACACCCCTTTGGGAACAACGAAGAGACATTAATGTGTTTCCTCTTGGGAATATAGTGTTGTCAATGAAGGACAGAAATCCTCAACAATTCTATAAAGATGTATTTCAATTGATGCCAAGTATTGATTTGGTCTTAAAACAGAAAGAGGCTGCCTTCATTATGGGTGGACCGCAAGAGATGGCTTTTGATATGTGCTTGATGGGAAATGGACATTACAAATCAGGTATGGAACAACATGTGTATGGTCCGCACAATCCAGAGTATACATTCAATACTTTCCCAGTTGATTTTTCGAAAACTGGTTTAGCTTCAGCATGTTGGGGTGTTCATTCTACAGAGAATCTGGAAGAGAGCATTCGGTCGAATGGAGGAGAAGTACTTGGCCAAACATTATTGCCTATAAGAGACATGCCAACTCCAAGCGGTGTTGTCTTTCGAGGTAAGGTAGGTGAGGTTATAGAGTTGGTTCAGAAATAGATCAGAGATCAGACTTGTGCGCCTGTGGCTTAGACCTTTGATACAGGAATCAAATGAAATGAATTAAGAGGATTTGAACCGAGACAATGGTCTCAGTGCCTCTTATCGTCTTTTCAATCAAACTGATACTTACCCAAAAACAACAACGGAATCGCTCCAATCACAAATGCAAACATCGCATACAAAAAGATCGTATCATAACTTCCAGTCATCGTAAAAGATTTACCAAATAACCAAGGACCAAAACCAGCACCAATGGCAAAGAATCCATAGAGAGTCCCATAAATGGTACTGTAATTTTTCATTCCAAAATACTTGGAGACAAGAAATGCCATGAGATCATATTCAACACCTGCAGCTAAACCTAGAATGGAAACGGCAGCAATTGCAGTTCCATAAGAAAGATCTGGTTGCCTGAACAGCATGCATGCAAAAATGGGAATTATAAATATGACAAAGGAGACACCTGGAGCCCATAATTTATCTAATAAATATCCACCAACTAATCTGCCTACAACGACAGCAATTCCAACAGCACTTGCTATATCAACTGCAACTGTTGTACTGAATCCTTTGGTATCTAATATTTTTTCAAAATTCGGAATTGGACCACCTATAGCAAATGAAATTGGAATAAAAGAAAGTGCTAAAATCCAAAATCTGTAACCTTTGAGTGAAGCCTTTAAACTAAGCCCTGGAAGCTCTAAAGAGGGATCTGGTGCATCAGCTATACTTTGATCGCTAGCCTGTTGGTTGTACTTTTCTTCTTGAGATCGAAGTGTGTTTTTGTAATATGGCAATTCTTCCTTAAGTCGTTTTACTTTATCTGCTACTTTGGGATCATTGGTATCTCGAAATAGAAAGAAAGCTACAGGTAGTGCAATCAACAAAGGCAATAAAGCCAGCGCAATATAAGCTGTACGCCAGCCATAATTCTCAATAAAGAAAGACGCATATTGTTTTGCAAGAGCTCCAAACAACCCCGTACCTAATAGTGACAAACCAAGTGCTAGTCCTCTTTTTTTAATAAACCATCTGTTGACTGCTTTAGTCCAGGTAATCGGTAATGTCCCGGATCCAAAGAATGCCAAGGCAACCCATAAGCTCATATAGACCCAAAGGGAACCATTGTTGAGACAGAACGCCATAAAGCACATGCTAAATGTGAAAATAGAAACTAGAACCATTTTTCTTACTCCAATCCGGTCGGTGATATATCCAATAAGTGGACTTGTGAAAAGTGCAGTTAAAGAAAAGATGCTTATGGCAAATAGAATTTGATCCACACGCCATCCAAATTCTTCTGAAAATGGTGCGATAAATACACCAATCGTATAGAAGGGTAATGGAGACATTCCTAAACCTATTCCAAGAGCGGATGATGTTACTACTGGCCAACCGTATTTAAATTCCTTTACATCTGACATATTATCAATACTTTATTAAATCTAAATCTTTACAACTACTTTACCACAACTTTTACCTGCTAATAAATATTTAGATGCTTCAACAATCGAGTCAATACCATCAAACTCATTTTGATCTATTTTTATAACCAACTTTCCTTCCTTATACATCTTGAATAATG
>CAYNMW010000289.1:0-3704 GCA_964398295.1 uncultured Saprospiraceae bacterium
CTTTTCAATATTTATTAGACACACAACAAGTACCTTCTGCAAGGCAATTTTCAATGGCCTTAGATTATGCCCCTCAAAACATGGGAGAGATATTAAAGGGTAGAAGGGAAGTGACCATTGATATATTAAAGAAAGCTGTGGATATGTACGATCTGAATCCTGAGTATCTGTTTAACGGTAGCCACCCCATTTTAGGGAACAGTAATCAGGGAATGGCAGCAAAGATCCTGACCATTGTTACAGATCAACTTAATACAGAAAGAATCATTCACGTACCTGTTCCTGCACAAGCAGGTTATGCTGAGCAAGTACACGATAAAGAATTTGTTGAAGAATTGCCTTCTTATCAATTACCTGGACATGAATTTTCTCAAGGCAGTTATCGCTCCTTTGATGTTTCTGGCGACAGTATGGAGCCTATGTTATCAGCTGGAGATACCGTCATTTGTGAATACTTTGAGCCCCAAAATTGGAAGCATGGCTTGAAGGAATCAAAATTATATGTGCTTGTTTTAGAAGATTCCGTATTGGTGAAAAAATTGAACTATGCCCCAAATAATACTGATACCCTAGAGATTCACTCTTTAAATCCTGAATACCCGATGTTTCTTGCTTCTTTTCAAGACATTAGAGAAGTTTGGGAAATGAAAGCGATCATTAGTAAAAGTGCAGAGCATTTAAATCGTTATGAAAATGAATTGAGCGCTCAAATGGACGATTTAAAATCAGCTTTGTTGGATCAGCTAAAAACACTGGAGGAAAGGAACGAACCCGTACTTCAGCTCGTTAAATAGTCAGATCGTAAAATAAACTCAAATGACAATTACAGGCATTTCTTCCTATCAAAATATTGGTGTAGGCTTTTGGGGTATTATTGCTGATGACGGTAATTCTTACCTTCCGCTAAATATGCCAGAACAGTTAAAACGAGAAGGTGCACAAGTAAGATGCAGAGCACGAGTCTCTAATGTTGAAACCATGCATATGTGGGGAACTCCTATCAATATCATTTCTTTTGAAACCATTGGTTCATAGCTAAGGCTCACCCGAATTATTACTTTTGTTCTTTACAAGTCAATACTTTATAAATAATGTCAATATTTGGCAATATATATAGATATTAGCAGCTGAATTTTTGTAATGCGAAATAAGTTATTTAAACTTTTCTTTAGTCTGTGTACGCTTTTGTTCATTGTGTCTTGCATTGATGAATTGAATGTTGATGCATTAGAAGAACAAAATCTTCTGGTAGTTGAAGGATATATCAACACAAATTTTGGTCCTCACGAATTTCTTTTATCCAAGAGTGCCAAGTATGGTAATGTATTTGAAGGTTTCATTCAAAAAGAAGGAGGCGCAACTCTGTGGGTTAGAGATGACTTAGGGAATCAGAGCTTTTTAAGTGAAGTGCGAACAGGAGTATATTGGACAGATTCAGATTTCAAAGCTGAAGTAGGAAGAACTTACACCTTGTTCATTGAAACAGGCGATGGTAAGAGTTATAGTTCATTGCCGGATAAGGTTGTTGCTGTTCCAGAAATCACAGAAAGCTTTGCACTTTTCACAAAGTTGCCGAGCTTGGACAGTTCTAATTTTGATTCAGGAATTGAAATTTTTGCCAAATTTACAGATCCAGAAGATGAGTTAAATTATTATGCTTGGTTTCTTAAAGGCGTTTACATTATAAATACTTTTCCAGAATTATATGTTGAACGAGGGCCTTTCGGTAATCCTTTACCCATGCCTAAAAATTGTTGCGAGAAATGCTTTGTTTCAGAAAATGTAAAGCAAAATACCTTTTCCATCTTGAAAGATAATCTATCTAATGGTCAAGAAAATATTCAAAAAGTGGGCTTTATTAGTGATGATGGGGGGCGGTTTCAAACTAAATATATGATAGCTGTGGAACAACTATCTTTAACCAAAGATGCTTTTGCATTTTATAAATTACTTAATAATCAGATAAGCATTGATGGTGATATTTTTGATCCTCCACCTGCTAGTATAAGTGGAAATATCATCAATCTAGATAATCCGGATGAGGCTGTTATTGGATATTTTCACGCTTCTGATGTAGCAAGTGACACTTTATTTGTCGAGGCAGACTTTCTGAATGAGAAGCAACAGCCAAGACAAATAAATGACGACTGCAGAGTCTTAGATAATTCTGTTGTAGAAGAGCCCCATTTTTGGCAATAAAAAAAGGCTTGCCTTTGCAATAGACAAGCCTCATATTAGGGTTAATGCAGTAATTTAGTCACGAGACAATTCTTCAATTTTTTGCACTAATTTTTCATTAGACAATTGTAAAGCTTCAATCATTTCTTGTTGTTCCTTTATGGCTTGTAATAATATAGGACCCATTTTATCATAAGCAACTACTTTATAACCATCATCTTTTGTATGCACTAATTCTGGAAATACTTCTTCCACATCTTGAGCAATGATTCCTACTTGTCTTTTGTCATTAAAATCATAGTCTTTAAAATTTTCAGTATCCCAATGGTAGTAAACTCCTTCTATTTGATTCAACTTCTCTAATGCAGAAGGTATCGTCGTGATGTTTTTCTTGTATCTAACATCTGAACAACTCAATACACCACAACTAGCTTGAACCGTTCCGCTGAAGACCGCATTTTGACCATTTATGGTTCCTGGAGTTCCGCCAATCATATTGATGTCTCCATTGATAACATCAATTTTGTCTCTAAAGGTAGTTTCCGTAAAGAAAGTGGATTCATCGGAATCGAAATCTACTTTGGTTGTTCCACCATGACGCAATTTTAAGATAACCGCCGCACCATTACTTGTAGGCTGATTAACAGTAACATATCCCACACTTGGAAAACCAGCAGATTGAGGGCCAAAATGAGCAGCTGCGTTGGGTCCTTCAACATGCAATCGATAATTTTCATCTGGATCCACACCAATCCCAACGTTGTCAGTAGCACCATCCATTTGCATAATAGTTGAGAATACACCTGAGTTAGCATTACCCCAACCAAATTTCATGCTCGCATTGATTCCGCCTACATTGCTTGGATTTCCTGAAATGAAAAAACGATTGTCAACAAACTCATCATTGCTAAATACGAGTTTTGCCGAGCCATTTGAATTTTCATGCAATCGAAGAGTTGGATCATCAAGATCTGATACTTTTTCAGTGTAATCAATGTATCTCCAATCAGCAACTCCTGAACCATTTGATTGAAGTGCAGTACCATTTCCACCATCTGTATTAGGAAGCATATAAGAACTGTTGATTCTTAGCTCACCATCACTTGAGATCGCTAGTTTTTGACTGCCATTGAAACCAATAGCAAATGGGGATGCCAATAAACCACTGCCATCAGTTGCACCAGTTTTAGGTCTTGCTGTCATAGTCCATCTATTGTCATTTGGATCTGAATTTATTTTCATCCAAATTTTTGGACCGTCATTTAGCTGCGTGTCATCCTCTGTAAGTAGTAAGTGAGGCTTATCCGATGAACCATCCGAATTAACGATGATTTCACTTTGTGCTTGTGCTTGCAATGTTCCCATATTTATCATGAGTATCATTAGAAGCGTACTAAATAGTAATTGAATAATTTTCATTTTAAGTTTTTTAAAAGTTTTATGAATAGTACAACTCATTCCTTCTCTCTATTGATGCCTTGTTCCTATGTAAAGCTTTTTAAAAAAAGTCTTACTTTGAAATCGCC
>CAYNMW010000290.1:0-3683 GCA_964398295.1 uncultured Saprospiraceae bacterium
CTATTTAATGATGGTTTGAAAAAGCAGATTTGAGTTTGTTTCATGCACTACTCGCAAAAAATAATCATCAGGTCCTAGGCTGCTATCAGTTATAATATGTTCGGTACTCGTATTATTAAAACTCTTTGTGACATTCTCATCAACATCCAATAATTCTATGTTATAATTTGTCATATTACCCTCCAACATAAAATAGGAATCTGCATTATTTGGAAGTAATTCTAAAGCATTATTGGAAACAGTTAAGTGTGGAATTTGGCTCGTTGTGGCTTCTTCCGTAAAGTATACAAAACCATTGCCTTTGTAGCCAATATAAAGTCTACCGTGAATATTCATATCGGCTTCCATAACAGATGGAAAATCATAAATCCCCAACGGAAATGAAGGCAATTTCAACCATGAATTGCCTTTATCAATAGATTTAAAATATCCCAATTCACCGAAAACTCTTCCGTAAATAAATATTGCCGGATAATTTTGTCCTGGTGCCTCTTTTCCTATTGCAACATTTAATACCTCATCAGTTCCAGCAAATGTAGTCCATGTCATCCCTCCATCTTCAGAAATTTTTAATGGTGCTATATTTTGAATAGCTTCCTCTGGACCGGAAGCAAAAAGAAGGTGATTGGCTTTACCAGGCACGGACATTAATTTTGCGTTGAAACCAAATGCATTGACCACATCGGGATCGGATTTAATCCAATTTAATCCACCGTCAGAAGATTTAAATATACTTCCATCACCCCAATCATAGATGTAGAATGTATTAGGCAAAACTCGGTCAGCCGTTAATGCCCGTCGTTTAAAAAATACGGCATCCAAACAACACTGTGGAGATGATCCTGGTAAATTTACCTGAGTCCACGATTGGCCTTTATCAAAGGTGACGTAGGGCTGCATATTTAAGTTTGGTAACCACACCCAATTGTCATTATCATTGGCAGAAACAGAGATCAATCCAAAAATCAAATTATCCTCCCCACCTGGCATAGTGGGAAACCTTGTCCAAGTCTCTCCTCCATCTTCTGAATAAGAAGAGTTTCTTGCTTGTCCATCATCAAAACAACAAAATCGTTCATCTTCAACGATAGCGACTAAAAAATTCTCATCAGTTGGAGATTGATCTATGTCCCAAGTATAATTAAATCGATTGGTTGGTTTCATCTCCTCTGCATAGGCGTCAAGATCAGTGTGTAAAAACATAGAGAAGTCCCAATGCGCTGTTAGGACATTCCCATTACTAAATGAAATGACATCATTTGAAACGAGGTGTTCTTGATTAACTGATTCTTCTTCCCATATAAAATCACTTCCATTGATATCTGTTGCAATATAACTACCAGTCCCATGAGAAATCCAGATCTTGTCTTGTATTACTGGATCAAACGTAACTTCTCCGAGTGTAAACCAGGCACCACTATACCATTCTAACCATGGGATATTGTCCGCAGTCAAATCATAATTGAGAAACGTCCAATTTGGGTTGTTACTATCTCCATTTAAGGTCCTATAGGTTTCCGTAAAGCCATCACTAAATATATATATACGTTCATCATTAAATGGATCGATGGCTATTTCACCCATATTGATGTTATTTAAAAATATTTGTGTCCATTGTGAGCCATCATACCTAAGCACGCCAAACGGTGGAAACGTATCATCAAAAGGATCATTTGGGTCCATAATATTGTGATCATTCCCAGAAATATAAATGTCTCCATCATTAGCCACTTCTAAATCCATGATGTGTGGACCATTATTTGGCCAATATGATGATGGTGAAATATTAGTCCAAGTTGCCCCAGCATTAATTGAACTAAATATTCCCTCACCATCTACAGAGATATAAATTGATTTGGTTAATCCTCCAATAGTCCCAGAATTTGGATCAAATACAATTGATCGAATTCCTCTATCGGCAGTACCCGGTGGTACAGCACTTACAAGATTCCAATTTACTCCAGCATTCGTTGTTTCCCATAAGCCATCATCGATGGAACCAAAAAACACATGATCTGCGTCTGATGGATCTACAGCCAATCTTTCACCAGATAATTTGGAGGAGTCATCATTGGGTCTGATTTCAATATTTGGAAAATTGGTCCGCTCCCAGTTAGCACCTTGGTTTGTGGATTTATAGATGGTATTGTAATAAGCCATATAGGCTACATTAGCATCTGATGGCGCAGAGACAATGCTTAAGACACCTGAATATTTATCCCAATACACATCACTAGAAGGCATTGTTTCTTCAGTTACAATTTGGGTCCAGGATTCTGTGTTCTCTTCAAATCTATAGGCTCCACCTACATCAGATCTCGTATAGATTGGACTACCTGATGGATGAATGTGCAATCCTGTCAGCCATCCTCCTGCTCCAGTCTTCAAAGTCTTCCATTCTCCATCTACAGCATTAAGTTCTGCATTTATGCAAATTGATTTAACTTCTGTATCTAGAAATTCTCCTCCTTCAGCTAAGACCTCACCTGAACTATCATTTGTAATCTGATAACTGCCAAGGCCAAATTGACAGCAGATGCCATCGGAGGCTAGGTCATTAATTTCAAACGCATAACATCCATCTTGTACTGTAATATTTTCTGTTATAGTCGCCCCTATATCTCCGGGATTTGCGTATGGACCACCTGATGCGATGATGTTTTCATCAAAATCTTTGAGTTCCCAAGTCGTTTCGTCTGGATAATTATCTAAGACCAGAGTCAATGTAATATTGTTTGATGCTGCATAATTGGTGCTAGCAGTAATCTGATTCACATAAATTAAAATGATTAGAACCGTTGCGATAGAAATTGTTTTCTGCTTCATTAGGCTTTTTATTTTGTCGTATAACGGTTGTTAGAAAATTAACCCTACCTCTACTAATAATTATTTCAAAAAATTGATTTGTTTTATACTCTAGATGAATGTCTGTAGTCAAAAAATATTCAAGGAAATTTACGTTCAGTGGAATGAGCCAATACAACGATTTCTGCAAAGTAGAGGACTAGATTTGAACAAGGCAGCTGATCTCTCACAGGATGTATTTGAAAAAATGTGGAAAAATTGTAAGACAATCACACCGGAAAAGGCCAAATCTTTTCTTTTTACCGCTGCAAGTAATCTTTTTATAGATGACTACCGTAGACATAAGACAGCCCTAAAATATAGATCGGAATTTATTACAGGCATTGAACATAAGGATGGTCAATATCTGTTGGAAATGAATGAATTCAAAGACAGATTAGAGTCAGTTATACATTCTATGACTAATGCATCTAAGGAGGTATTTGTGATGTCCCGCTTTAATCGCATGACGTATAAGGAAATCTCAGAAGCTCTGGGGATTAGCGTAAAAGCTGTAGAAAAACGAATGAGTAAAGCGCTACTTCATTTGGTGACAAATAAAATTAAAATAAAAAATTAGGGTTTTCCCTCGTTTGACCGTTTAGTATATACCATGACCGAATCACAACAAATACTATTAGCAAAATGGATGGATCAGACGATCAATTCAGAGGAACTAACAGAGTTGTCTGGTTTGGTTGATTTAGCGTATTTACAGAGTTTAATGGAGCAGTCCAATTCTTTGGAAATTGAAACAGTACCTACTGATCAAATGTGGGAGTCTTTCAATTTCCCATCAAAGGTTTCCAAGGCACCTAAAAGAAACTTTTTAGCCTTGT
>CAYNMW010000291.1:0-3599 GCA_964398295.1 uncultured Saprospiraceae bacterium
GTTGTTCGTGGACCCAATTCGTTTAAGTACTTTATCAACCGTTTTCTGCTTAGTAACATCACACTTATGGTAAAAAACTACATCTTCTTTTACCTTCAATTCTTTTGCTAATTTTCTTCCTAATTTCTCATTCATATCCAGGATATGAACAGTTGCTCCCATTTGCACAAAGGTTTCGGTGATAGCCTTACCAATACCGCTGCAACCTCCTGTTACTATGGCTACTTTATTTTGTAAACTAAACTTCATCTTTTCTACCTTGGATTATAGGTTCAACCAATAATTCAATTTCACAACAAGCGCTCTATTTTTTGGCCCCCATTGTTCAATTGCATAATTGTCAGAATACACGATAAACAGATTGGAAAGTGGGCTGAATTGCCATTGAAAGCGGCTGTTGATGTTGAAGTTGTCTTGCTGTGTATTGTATTGCAAAAATGTCGTCCAAAATAAATCTTTAGAGAAATTGAATTCGAATTTTGGTCCGATAAGTGTAAGTGTTTCACTTCCAAAAGGGTCTGGAAATTCAAGGAAATTTTGATCGAATCCTAAACTGAAATTACCCCAAGGCTGCTGCCTATAATTGATTTCAGCTGAGTAGGTTTGACGTTTACCATTGTAGAAACCTCCAAGCTCCACCCCTGCGCTCCAAAAGAAAGGTTTCCTATTGTCTGATGAATAAGAAGCATTGAAGGTATACCAGTTGTATTCTCCAGCTGGCAATGGCTCTGCATCAGTAAATCCAAACGGAAAAAGTAATTGTCTATACCTTCTCTCTCCACCAATTTCAAACGAGGCCGAATTGGCAAAATTGAGTCCGTACGATGCATTCAAGACACCTATAAATAATGTGTTGCTTTCTGTTGTCCAGTCATTGACGGATCTGAATCTGAATGACTGCGTGTTGATCGCTGGTGCTTTTGGATAAGTGGTGTATGCAAATCTCGCAAAGTGATGATGATAGCCTAATGGAATACTCTCTTCTGTAACCGCGTTAAAATGAAATTGATCCATCATGAAACCGATGTCAGCCACATAATTATTTTCAATAGTCATGACATTCCAATAGGCGGTAATGTTTCTGTTATTGTAGGATATAATCCAGTGGTAAGTACCTCTTTTTTCTGACACATCTTCTGTCAATGACATGCCTCCTCCACCATTGAGCCTTAAAGATCCATCAAGAGATAAATATTCAAATTCCATACCCCAAACTCGTGTATAGTTTGTGCTCGAGAATTCACCCTCATCAAAGGCTTGTCGGTTATGAAAATATCCTTTAATGCGTGATCTACCAAAGAGACGTTGAGTGAACGCTAAAGAGCTGTAATTCTGTCCAAGGAATTCATCATTGGAAGCGGTTTGTAAATTCATTAAGCCAACACGAAGGTCAGAGGTAAGATTTCCGCTCAAACGTGCGCCATATAGAATGGGAATAGAATTGCCATCATCGTCCAGTCCAATTCTTCTACTAAAAAATGGTCGCATTGGAGGTATCCCAAAATCTGAAAATATATCGCTGTTTTCCAGAAAGAATAATCGCCTTTCGGGGAATCGAATATTGACTGTTGTTAAATTGGTGACTTGCTCATCTACATCTACTTGCGAAAAATCCGGGTTAATGGTAACATCAAGGTTTAGGTTAGATGTCAGTGCAATTTTGGCATCGCCTCCAATATCTAATGAGTTTATGCTTTCTTTATCGGGATTAATTTCATTCGAATGAGATGCAAGTATGTATGGAATCAAGGCAACCTTACTATTCGAAATAGGAGGTGCTTCATCCCAAACCAAACATCCATTGTAACTTAAGTCAGGCATCATAAACTGAACAGGTACCGGAGCCCAAGTATGGAAGCTATTATTTGCAGATATATTTCTTCCAAAGTTGATGCCCCAGACTTTGTTTTTGCCATATCTCATTGTTTTTAAAGGGATCGCCATTTCTGTAACCCAATAATCTTCATAGCTTTTACTGCTACATGACCATGTATTGTCCCAAGCTGTATTGAATCCAGAGCCGTTAGGATTGCTTCTTGTACCTAGATTCGTGGCAACCAAATTATCAAATTGAACTGATGCAGTATTGGTACTGAATTCGAATCCTAGATTTTTTTCGTTTACTGGATCAAAGATCACAGTGAACACTTCGCCAGACCAAAATTCACCGGCATCTCTTTTTAATGTAGGAATCATATACGGGCCAACACCATGCAGGATCGCTGCAACATATATATTTCGATCATCGTAAGATACCATCACTTCAGTTTGGTATTCCTCTTCGGATGGTCGGTCATCAACAGGAAAGCTGTAAATGAAATTACCTGCAACTTGTGCGCTCTTCCATACAGCTTCGTTTAATTCTCCGTCAATTGAAATCTCATCTGTTGTTCGTTTGATCTTATATTGGTAGTTATGTTGATTGGCTGTCGTCTGACTAGCCAACTGTATAGATGCGAACAAGCAGAGTGACCAGATAAATATTTTCACAGCGCAAATATCTATTTATTCTAGGAAGAATTCATATTTTGAGTTAGGCTACCAAGAATTTGATAGTTGAATAAAGGACAAATACAAATGCAATTAATATTTTGATCGTTGGGTACAAATGCCAATGACTACCAAAATATAAATAACTAAAAGGAACTAATTATTACATGCTCCAAAGGACCAGAACAAATTTTACAATCTATGGTAAATTTATACATCATTCATATATCGCCTCTAACGAAGCTTGAGAAAACTTGCCGCTATGTTGCTATTCATATATTGCTCCGCTGGAGCTTTGTATGTGTTGGCAATGGACATGTCACAGAGTGGCAATATATCAATAGCTCAAAAGAATCAATTATTAAAAGCTCTGTAGGAGCGAAATAAAATTTTAGAATGACATATTCATTAATCGTTTTCACATGTCGCTTCTAACAAAGCATGGGAAACCTTGCTGCTATATTCCTATTCATATGTTGCCCCGCTGGAGCTTTGTATGTGTTGGCAATGGACATGCCACAGAGTGGCAATATATCAATAGCTCAAAAGAATCAATTATTAAAAGCTCTGTAGGAGCGAAATAAAATTTTACACCAATGGCTAACACCTATACCCAGTTATATTTTCATGTTGTTTTTGCCGTTCAAGGAAGAGACAATCAAATTGACACCATTTGGAAGGACGAATTGTATAAATATATTACGGGAATTGTATCCAACAAAGGACAGAAAATAATGCAAATTAATGGCATGTCGGACCACATCCATATTTTGATTGGGACAAAGCCAAATTGCAATCTTTCAGATCTTATTCGCGATATCAAAGCCAATAGCACAAAATGGATTGATGAAAAAAGATTTGTAAATGGAAAATTTTCATGGCAATTAGGATTTGGGGCATTCACCGTCAGTCACTCTCAATTATCGAGGGTGACAAATTATATTATCAACCAGGAGCAACATCATTTGAAGAAATCTTTCAAACAAGAATACATTGAATTTTTAGATGCTTATAAAATTGAATACGATGATCAATATATTTTTGATTGAAGAATATATATCGCTTCTCTGAAGCTTTGGGGAATCTTAACATTGAGTGCTATTGATATA
>CAYNMW010000292.1:0-3596 GCA_964398295.1 uncultured Saprospiraceae bacterium
CTGAGCCAAAGGACTCCGTTCCTCTTGGCAGTATTTGATTTGATGATCTTCACCTGAGCCAAAGGTCTTCGACCTCTTGGCGGCATAAACTTAAACCTGCACTTACTACCCCATAATCGACTCATACGTCTTCTTACGCCGAATAAAATAAGCCCAAACAATTGACTTTTTAATTCGACCAGCCGTATCCGCTTGTCCTATTTTTAGTTCTTTTAATTGGCGTACAGTTTTTCTTCGCTTTTGATTGATCCGCAATGGATGTCCAATCATATATCCAATTGCTTTAAGTACAGCAATACCAGATGCACCTTGTCCGGAAATTCCAAATTTAACAGCGGATATCAAATCAAGGATCATTCTTACCGGGACCTTCCAAAGAAGTGCTAGTAGTGATTCATTTTTAAACCCGGTGATGGAGTTGTTCCGAAAATTAAGATAGGTTTTTTGAGGATTTGTATAATCCAGAGTACCTCCCCCCAGATGATAGACCACTGAATTTGGAACATAACAAATCCTATAGCCAGCATTTTTCAAGCGCCAACACAAATCAATCTCTTCCTGGTGAGCGAAAAAGTCACTATCAAATCCTTCAAAGGCATTCATCAAATCGGCCCTAATGACAAATGCAGCACCACTGGCCCAAAAGATGTCTGCCTCAGCATCATATTGTTTAGTATCCTTTTCAATGGAATCAAATATTCGCCCTCTACAAAATGGATAGTTTAGAATGTCGAGTAATCCTCCTGCAGCTCCTGCATATTCAAACTCATCTTTATGTTCTAATGACAATACTTTTGGTTGGACTGCTGCTATATGACGATCAGCTTCCATTTTTTGTATGATTGGATTAAGCCAGTTATCTGTAACCTGAAGATCAGAATTGACCAAAGCGTAATATGTAGCATTAATTTCTTTAAGCCCCCTGTTGTACCCACCGGCAAAGCCATAATTTTTGTCTAGACGAATGATTTTTACTTCAGGGTGCCATTCTTCGATATAGGAAATGGAGCCATCAGTAGAAGCATTATCAATGACGTAAATTGATGACCTTCCATTTGAAAATGAGTCAGTCATGAAAGGGAGAAAGGATTCCAAATATTCTTCACCATTATAATTTAACACTACAATGGCAACATCGTCCTTTTTTAGTTGCTCCTGTTGGAATTCGAAAATCTCTCTTACCGTTTCTTCATCCTTTCCCAACTGTGCTTTCAACTGGTCAGTACCACTAAATTTAATGTCATCTCTGATGTAGTTATGCAACAGGAGTTTGATCTTCTTTCCATAAATATCCTTAGAGAAATCAAATAGATTTATCTCGATAACTTCCTTCGAAAAACCATCAATTGTAGGTTTTGTTCCAATGTATAACATACCGTTGTATAACTCGTCATCAACAATTGCTTGAGCAGCATACACACCATAACTGGGTATCAGCTTGTGCTCAGAATCCAATTCAAGATTGGCTGTTGGATATCCGAGCTCTCTACCAAGTTGTTGCCCTTTCACAACAATACCTGTCAAAGGAAATTTAGCATTGAGATAAGAGTTAGCTAAGTTTAGTTCTCCGTCTTGTAAAGCCTTTCTGATTATTGTGCTGCTAACAGCTATCTCATCAATTTGCTGAGCTTCAATTTCACTAATCTCAAACTGATGTTCTTTAGATAATGATCTCAGTAATTGGATATCACCTTTGCGACCTTCACCAAAGCGATGATCGTAGCCGATTACAATATGTGCCGGATTGAATTTAGCTACCAAAAAATCTGTAACATAAGCTGAAGGTGAATAGGAGGCGAATTCTTTTGTGAACGGAACAATGACAACATAATCAATTTCAGTTTCTCCTAATGCTTCTAATTTTTCGTCTAATGAGTAAAGCATCTTTAAGCCACTATTCTCCGGTTGCAGAACCAACCGTGGATGCGGTTCGAAGGTGATAATAATAGAGACATAGCTGTTCTGCTTCGCGATGTGACAAATCTTCTTGATTATCTCTCGATGTCCAGAGTGTACACCATCAAACGATCCTATGGTAATCACCGAAGATTCGAAAGTAGGAAGTGTATCTAAATCTCGACAAACTATCATCAGTATATTAAGCTTCCATTCATATATTCACCGCAAATGTAGGAAACAAGCGGACTTATGTCGAAAACTAACTCTTAATATTTGAATAGTTACTATATATAATCGATGTGAAGTGAAAACTTAGTTACTTTACACTCGTTATCAAAAGTATATGATTGATCTCAATAAAGTAGTTTCTGCATTACAGTCCGTTATTGATCCAAAAAGCAATGTTGACATTGTCAAAGCTAAGCTGGTTTCTCAATTGAAAACAGAGGCCAACAATGTTTATTTTGAATTGGATGTGACCAATATAGGCGGTGATTTGCGACAACAGGTGTTTATGGCATGTCAGAATGCAATCATCGAATCTATACCTGGTGCTGAAGTGCATATCCATATGAAATCTGCTGGTCCTAATGCACCAAGTGACAATACAGTACTTCCACAGGTAAAAAATATAATTGCAGTGGCATCTGGTAAAGGTGGAGTAGGCAAATCAACTGTCTCTGTCAATACCGCTCTTGCTCTTGTGCAAAAAGGATATAAGGTAGGCCTTATTGACGCTGATCTATATGGTCCTTCTATACCTACAATGCTTGATATTCAGAACAGCAGGCCAAAGATTAAGGAAGTCTATGGCAAACACAAAATCATTCCAGTTGAAGCCCATGGACTGTATACCATTTCCATTGGGTTAATTATTGAACCTGAAAAGGCGGTTGTGTTGCGAGGACCAAGATTGAGTGGAGTGATCAAGCAATTCATCAATGACTGTGTCTGGCCAGAACTAGACTACCTTATCATCGATTTGCCTCCAGGGACAGGAGATATCCAATTGACACTCGTACAAACGGTTCCAATTACTGGAGTGGTAATGGTAACGACTCCTCAAAAGGTAGCTGTCATTGACGCAGTGAAAGCAATGAATATGTTCTTACTATCCAATATAAATGTTCCAATTTTAGGTGTAATTGAAAATATGTCATGGTTTGTTCCAAAGGATGATCAAACTAAAAAATACCACATTTTTGGAGAGGGTGGAGGCAAGAATTTAGCAGATATCAATCGATCTCCTTTATTGGGTCAGGTGCCATTAATTGAGCAAATCAGAGAGGCTGGAGATAGCGGAAACCCACCTGTACTAGAGGAAGGCGGAATCGTGCATTCTTGTTTTTCTTTAATAGCAGATGAGTTGGTTAATGAAGTGAAAAGACGTCATGATACCATCGATCCGACACAAATCGTTCATGTATCTAGATAGGGTTGTCAATTAAATATGTAATTTTGCAACATGACTGCTACACAAAAAGAGTTACTCGTTCAAAAAGTAGATAAAGCTCTTGACGGACTTCGACCACATCTTGAGGTGGACGGTGGCAATATTGAAATTGTTGAACTGACGGATGATTTGGTTTTAAAAATTCGTTGGATGGGCAATTGTGAAATGTGTACAATGTCTACAATGACACTCAAAGCAGGTGTAGAACAAGCAGTTAAGCAACATGTTCCTGAAATCAAAGCGG
>CAYNMW010000293.1:0-3550 GCA_964398295.1 uncultured Saprospiraceae bacterium
TAATATATAGTACTTTACATATAAATTAATTATTACATATATTATTTCTCTAAAATTTATGTGGTGAATATGTGGCTATTTGAAGTGATGTACGTCTTAATTATGAAATTGCATCCGAATTTTTTTCTTAAAGTAAAATTACCCGTACCATGACAAAGTCATTCAATCTAGAGAACCTTATCCAAATTATCCAAGTGTCAAGTATTTTTGCTTTAGGTTTATTCTTTTTGTTTAGCCAGACATTCGGATAAAACCTTCACATAAACACCATTCACACCTTCACATAAACACCAATACACACCTTCACGTAAACACCACATCACACCTTAATCAAACTCACCTTTTAACTTAAACTTAAAACATCAATACTTTACTTGTTAGTTAGTGAAGTCTTGAAGCGTCACACCATATTATTTTAACTGCATTAAATTCAACCTTTTATAAAAGAGATGTCATTCATTTTGGCATCTCTTATTTTTTGCATGTTATTATGAAAATCAATCATATATCTTTCTCAGAAGACTGCTTTTCACATTATTTTACTGACATTTGTGCAAGCTTAAAACCAACATATGATTCTCTTTTTTGGTAATGCAAAAGAACTGATTTACGCTGTACAATCTTCCCAATCAGCCTCCTCTGTTGACATAGAAAAACTGAAATGGTTGTTCAATAACATGCCTTTATTAGGAGAGCAGATTTCTTCATCTTTTATTGGTCCACGTGCCACTATGATCACACCCTGGAGCACCAATGCAGTAGAGATCACACAAAACATGGCTATCACTGGTATCAAACGAATAGAAGCTTTTCGGCCCCATAACGATAATGAAGAATGGGATTCAATGCTTGAACAAACTTATACAGTACTAGATCAACACATTTTTGAAATATCAGGAACAGTAGAATCAATTAAATCAATCAACGATATCTCAGCCTACAACGCAGCGGAGGGACTTGCATTAAGTGAAGAAGAAATTGAATATCTGGAAAGCCTTTCTACACAAATGGACAGGCCACTTACTGATTCTGAAGTCTTTGGCTTTTCTCAATTGAATAGTGAGCATTGTCGACATAAAATTTTCAATGGTTCATTTGTGATCGATGGACAAGAAAAAAAAGATTCTCTTTTCTCCTTAATCAAGTTGACAACTAAAGAAAATCCAAACACAGTCGTCTCCGCATACAAAGACAATGTGGCATTTATAGAAGGACCTACTATAAAGCAATTCGCACCTGTAGAACAAGATAAACCCTCTAATTATACAAAATCAAGTATCGATTCGATCATTTCTTTAAAAGCAGAGACACATAATTTCCCTACAACTGTAGAACCATTCAATGGAGCTGCCACAGGATCTGGTGGAGAAATCAGAGATAGACTTGCAGGTGGTCAAGGATCACTTCCTCTAGCCGGAACCGCAGTCTATATGACTTCTTACCCAAGGCTAAAAAAGGACAAATATTGGGAAGAGAAAATCGCTGAAAGACAATGGCTTTATCAAACACCTCGCGATATTCTGATCAAAGCCTCGAATGGTGCTTCAGACTTCGGTAATAAATTTGGACAGCCTCTAATTGCTGGGTCATTGCTTACATTCGAACATCAAAAGGATACAAATAAAATCGCGTTTGATAAAGTTATCATGCTTGCAGGTGGAGTCGGCTATGGTGTCAAATCACAAGCCTTAAAAAAGTTACCTCAAAAAGGAGATAAGATCGTCGTACTAGGTGGCGACAATTATAGAATAGGAATGGGAGGCGCGGCAGTTTCTTCAACAGATACAGGTCAATTAAGTTCTGGCATAGAATTGAATGCCGTACAACGCTCAAACCCAGAGATGCAAAAACGGGTAGCAAATACCATTAGAGCTTTTGTTGAAAGTACACACAACTCCATTGTTTCAATCCATGATCACGGTGCTGGTGGTCACTTGAATTGTTTGGCGGAACTAGTGGAAGATACTGGTGGAACGATCGAATTGAAAAAATTACCAATTGGTGACCCTACCCTTTCAGCAAAAGAAATCATTGGCAATGAGTCTCAGGAACGGATGGGTTTGGTGATAAAAGAAACTGATCTTCCCAAATTGATTGCAGTAGCTGAACGAGAAAGAGCACCGCTTTATATTGTTGGAGAAATTACAGAAGATCATCAATTTGTTGTTGATAATGGTGAGGATCAAAATCCAATGGCATTATCATTAGAAGCGTTGTTTGGTTCTTCGCCTATGACAATCATTGAAGACAAGTCAATTAAAACAGACTTTGAAGGATTGACCTATGAAACGGATAGACTATTTCAATATGTCAAACAAGTGCTTAGTCTGGAAGCTGTCGCCTGCAAAGACTGGTTGACAAATAAGGTTGACAGATGTGTTGGTGGACGTGTAGCTAAACAACAATGTTGCGGTCCACTCCAATTGCCACTCAATAATGTTGGCGTCATGGCCTTGGATTATGATGGGGCAGCTGGTACTGCAACTTCAATTGGTCATTCACCTATCAGTACCTTAATTGATCCGATTGCAGGTTGCAGAAATTCGATAGCTGAGGCATTGACTAATATCATATGGGCACCTCTACAAGATGGTTTGCAATCCGTTTCTCTTTCTGCAAATTGGATGTGGCCATGTAAAAATGATGGAGAAGATGCTCGACTATACGAAGCTGTTGAAGCTATTTCTGCATTTGCAATTGAGTTGGGAATCAATATTCCAACAGGCAAAGATTCTTTGTCAATGAAACAGAAATATGCAGACGAAGAAATATTGGCTCCAGGTACCGTTATTGTATCAGCTGTTGCGCATTGTTCTGATATCAATCGAATTGTAGAACCAGTTTTCCAATTGGGTAAAGGAGCGATATACTACATTAATCTTTCTCAGGATGAATACAAATTAGGTGGATCTAGTTTTGCACAAACACTTGGAAAGATAGGTGAACATGCACCAACTATTCAAGATGCAGCATTCTTCAAAAAAGCATTCAACTGTATACAAGATTTAATTGCAAACGATAAAATCGCCGCTGGTCATGATATATCTGCAGGCGGTATGATTACTTGTTTATTGGAATGTTGTTTTAGCAATCCTGAACTAGGGGCTATGATAAATCTTAGCGAATTGGGTGAAGATGATTTGATCAAATTGTTATTCTCGGAAAATGCTGGGATTATTATACAAGCTACAGATGATACCCTAGAAAATGAACTCAGCTCAGCAGGTATCCCATTTTTCAAAATAGGAGTTGTAACGGACAGCGGTATGCTTCAATTGTTGCATAGTGATATGGTCGATTTTGATATTGAAGAATATAGAGACTATTGGTATGAGACATCTTACCTCCTGGATCAACACCAGACAGCAAATGGCTTAGCGAAAGTGAGGTTTGAAAACTATAAACTTCAAGCACTCAATTTCTCATTCCCAACTTCCTTTGATGGTTTAAAGCCAATCTTTCCAGCACAACAACGCCCACAAGCAGCGATAATAAGAGAGAAGGGATCTAATTCAGAAAGAGAACTTGCACACGCATTATTTCTTGCAGG
>CAYNMW010000294.1:0-3542 GCA_964398295.1 uncultured Saprospiraceae bacterium
ACTTATAATTATTTTAAATATGTAAGAAGTGAGCAATAGACTTCAGTCTTCCAACAACCAAGCTTTTGCGTCTCTAACACGGCTAAAGACCTTTGAATTGATATTATGTGTATTTGCCAACATCGTTAACATGGACATATTTTTAAGAAATTTCCTTTTGGGTACAACAGCTATTTTGGTTTCATACATGAAGCTTTCCAAAGAGCTATCTATTTTACTCATTAAATCTTCTGTCAAGGTTTCCATTAACTTTTGATTAAAATGAAGGACAAAAAGAAATTTATGTATCTCCAATTCTAATCTGAATTTATTACACATCGCAAGACTTTGAATGGAAGTGTCTAGTGACACTTGTCTTTGAGATTTCACATAAATAAATCGATCCTTTTTTACAATCTTTAGTTTCTCTTCCTCATACAGAATTACATCCATCACTCAGCTATTTAGACAAGTAAAAATACAAGCAATCATAGCTTCTGTTTGTGCCTGAATAATAGAATTATTCTAATAATTCTGTTGTATAATTAATTATTGTCTAAACAAATGATAAAAGTGTGAAAATTTTGCTCCAGCTTCATTGATTTAACCATTCTATAGCTTGCACCTTATCCAGGAAAATTTTGGCATCTATATTCATAGTTATTAACATACTCTCGTAGGTCTTAAACTGCTCAAATTGTTCTTCCAAAACAACAAAAGCACATTTTGAATTGAATATGTTCAACACAGATTGTTCTACCAATCGATGGCATACGCCCAACGCATCTTCCAATGTCAAGGTATTTTCAATATTATTTTCCATCAACAATTTATAGCAATCATATTTATTGACCGCTTCATTGATATCCATAAAATTTTGGAAACTTGACTCCATTGTAATGATACCATTCACTTCAACGTGAATATATGTCTCCATATAAGTGATGTTCTGCAGAGTATGGTTGTCAAACTTCATACGTGGCAAGCTTAAGGCTAAGGAGGTGTTTACTCTATTTTGGAAGTTAAATGGCTTAAGCAATTAGGGCTTTATAAGCATCACTGGATAACAAATCTGTTATTTCTTCAGTTTTTGTTAGTTGAATTTTTACAATCCATCCAGCTTGGTATGGGTCTTCGTTAATTATACCTGGATTATCTCCTTCATCTTCATTCAATTCTGGATTGAATTCCAATACCTTTCCTGAAACAGGCATAAAGAGATCAGATGTTGTTTTCACTGCTTCAACAGTTCCAAAAACCTCATCCTTTGCAATTTCTTCACCTACAGTGTCTACTTCTACATAGACCAATTCGCCCAATTCTGATTGGGCAAAATCTGTAATCCCAATAGTTGCAGTCCCATCATCATGCAACAAAATCCACTCGTGTTCTTTTGTGTAACTAAGGTTTTCTGGCAAATTCATCACTAGGCATTTTCTTCTATAAATGATTTAATGGACTCATAGGTCATCGACTTTGGTCTCTCTAAAGGAAACCCTAGTGCCCTTGACCAGCATAGCTGGGATAGTACACCTAAAGCACGAGACACACCAAATAAAACTGTATAATAAGTAAACTCTTTCAATCCATAATGTACCAGTATTGCACCTGAGTGTGCATCAACATTTGGCCAAGGATTTTTGACTTTACCAAGTGCTTGTAAAATTGGCGGCACTACTTCAAACAACTGCCACACAATATTGACATAAGTGCTGTCTTTGATGTATTCTTCTGCAAATAATCGTTGTGCCGTAAATCTTGGATCAGGCTCTCTAAGTACAGCATGTCCATATCCCGGAATCACTCTGCCTTTGTCTAAAGTTTGCTGAATGAATTCTGCAACTTGTTCATTGGTAGGAGACTCTGTGCCTACAGATTCGACAAGTTCGAAAATGAATTTTGTTACTTCTTGATTAGCCAATCCGTGTAGTGGTCCTGCTAACGAACACATGCCTGCCGCTAGAGATAAATAGGAGTCACTTAATGTCGATCCAACCAAATGCACAGTATGTGCAGAGGCATTGCCACCTTCGTGATCTGCATGTATCGTCAAATACAAACGCATCAAACTTTTAAAATCATCGTGATCAGACACCCCGAGCATGTGAGCAAAATTACCCGCCCAGTCTAAAGAATTATCAGGTGCGATATGATCTCCATTGTGGTAAGTCTTCCGATAGATGTAAGCTGCGACAAGAGGCAATTTGGCTATGACATTCATTGCATCTTCAAATGTTGCATCCCAATAGTCGGACTTAGACATGCCTTCTGCATATCGTTTAGAAAACACACTCTCCGATTGTAGAGAAGTCAATCCTGCAATCAGCTGTGTCATTGGATGTGTACTATTCGGTAGATTATCCAATAAATCGTAGGTGTGTTGTGGAATTGTATTTCTCTTTTCCCATTCATCACTCAGCCAATCAACTTCTTCTTGAGTAGGAACTTCACCAACCAACATCATCCAAAATAATCCTTCAGGTAGTGGTTCTTTATCTCCTTTTCGTTTTGGTAGTTGCTCTCGCAATTCAGGAATGGACAGTCCTCTAAACCTAATCCCATCATTTGGATCAAGTTTGGAGGTTTCCCAAATCATACTCTTGACACCTCTCATTCCACCAAAGACTTGTTTTAGCGTTACTTCATCAACTTTGGTATCGCCATTCTCTTTTAGAAAGGCTCTAATTTCTGTACGAAGTGCAGAAGATTTTTCGAAAAATTTTTGCTTTAGTGAATTCATTAATAGGATATAAGATTTTAGGATTATTGCGTGTCCAAAGTTACTATTTTTTAAAGAAAGTTTTAGTCGTCAGTTTACCTGTTCTTTCAAGTAGGATATCCTTATACCTCAAGGAAACAAACAATGATTACTTTTACTGTAATGGTTATCATCCGAGGCATTATAATCAATATGAGTTTGTTTAGCAAATCTTTTGTTTGCAATCTGACCAAATGTAAAGGAGCATGTTGCTGGGAAGGAGATTTTGGTGCTCCTTTGGAGGATGATGAAATTGAGCAAATTGAAAAAGACTTAGACTCAATTCTTCCATTCTTACCTAAATCAAATCAAGAAAAAATAAAGGAAAAAGGATATCACCGTTACTACAAAGGCATGAATGATACGGGCACTGAACTAATGGCCGACAATTCATGTGTCTTCATGACAAAAGACTCTAACGGAATTGCGCAATGTGGTATCGAACAGGCAAACAAGCACAACAAATCAACATTACAAAAACCGATCTCTTGTCATCTTTATCCTATTCGCATGAAAACAAATGTTCAATCTGGGCTGCAACGAATGGAATATGACCAATGGGACATTTGTAGTCCTGCTTGTCAATTGGGTGATGAACTCCAAGTACCCGTCTATCAATTTCTGAAAGATGCGATAATCCGAAAACTTGGAAAGGGTTTTTATGAGGAGTTGGATGCGTATGCCAAGCATTTAAAAAGCAAAGATTAATACTACTATTATTATAGTAAATACGTGAAATCGTCTATTTTACACGACCAAGAAACAAATAACTAATGTCGAAAACACTTGAAAATCAGCCCCAATT
>CAYNMW010000295.1:0-3524 GCA_964398295.1 uncultured Saprospiraceae bacterium
GTTCCTACCTGTTGCAAGATCTTCTCCACGTTAAGTGAACTTAAGTCATCCAAAATTATGCTACTAAGAATATCTCCAAATTGTGTTGTTCCAATCTTGTGTTCCATCTGAAGGTCTTCTGTGCCCAATCCATGTGCTAGGACAAGATCAATAGAGGATTCAATATGATCCGCTTCTTTTTCTAATCCAAAATATCTTAACATCATGGCCCCACTTAAAATCGATGCAATGGGATTTGCGATGTTTTTACCAGCGGCCTGAGGGTAAGATCCATGTACTGGTTCAAAAAGCGCTTTGTCTTTACCATAGGAGCCTGAAGGAAGCATTCCTAAAGAACCTGCTAATACACTTGATTCATCTGAGATGATATCTCCAAACATATTTGAAGTGATAATTACATCAAATTGATAAGGATTCAAAATGACCTGCATGGTAGCATTATCAATATATAAATAACTGAAATCGATATCCTTCCTTTCTTCTTCATATTGATTGACCACCTTGCGCCACAATCTTGAAGTCTCGAGCACATTGGCTTTGTCAATTAAACATAATTTTTTGTTGCGCTTTTCCGCTAAGTCCAATCCAATTTTGGTGATGCGATCAATTTCATCAACATTGTAGTAGCAGGTATCTGCTGCAGCATTTCCGTCTTCTAATTGTTCTTTTTTGCCGAAGTAGATACCACTGGTCAATTCTCTGACAATTACATAATCGAGTGTTTCTCCTTCCTTTAATTTTATTGGGCAAAGATGGGCTATCGCTTTATTGCTTTTAACAGGGCGAATATTCGCATACAATCCCAATATTTTTCTGATAGCTAAGAGGCCTTGCTCAGGTCTTATTTTTAAACTTGGATCATCATACTTGGGATCTCCTACTGCGCCCAATAAAATGGCGTTTGCTTCTTCACAAATCTCAATGGTTTCGGCTGGAAGAGGGCTTCCCGTTAGATCAATAGCTTCTGCACCAATCCGTCCTTTTGTATAATTGAATTGATGGCCATATTTTTCTGCAACGGCATTCAATATTTTGCAACTCTCCTGAGTGACCTCAGGGCCAATTCCGTCTCCTGCTAAAACTGCAATTGTTTTTTCCAATGTTTAATATACTTTATACGTGGTTTCAAATTTTTCAATTTCATCTCGCTTACTAATAAGAAAGTCTATGTCATCATATCCATTTAATAGACACATCTTTTTGTAAGCATCAATTTCAAAATTGATTAGCGTTTCGGTTTGAGTAATTAACAAGCTTTGATTTTCTAAATCAACAGTAAAGCTTGCATTAGGGTCGGTTTCTATGGCCTTAAAAATCGCTTCCAAATGGTCTTCAGAAACTCTGATGGGAAGTAGTCCATTGTTAAGGGCATTAGATTTAAATATATCTGCGAAATAACTGGAGACCACAACTCGAAATCCATAGTCAGCTAAGGCCCAAGCTGCATGCTCTCTAGATGAACCGCAACCAAAATTGGCTCCTGCTACCAAAATACTTCCTTTATAAATGTCATTGTTTAAAACGAAATCAGCCTTTGGCTGATCGCTTTGATCATATCTCCAATCTCGAAATAAATTTTCTCCAAAACCTTCACGTGTTATCGATTTTAAAAACCTAGCTGGAATGATTTGATCTGTGTCAACATTCTCGATAGGCAAGGGAACAGCACTTGATATGACTTCTGTAAATTTCTTCATGATAGGTATTTTCTTACATCCACAATTTTTCCTTCTATGGCAGCTGAAGCAGCTGTCAATGGACTGGCTAAAAGTGTTCGTGCGCCTGGTCCTTGTCTACCTTCAAAGTTTCGATTGGAAGTAGATACACAGTATTTACCTCTAGGGACCTTGTCTTCATTCATTCCCAAACAGGCGGAACAGCCAGGCTGTCGAAACTCAAATCCTGCTGCTTGCGCTATTGCTGCAATGCCTTCTTCTATGGCTTGCTTCTCTACTTGTTTAGATCCTGGAACAATCTGCGCTTTGACATTTGGCGCCACTTTTTTTCCTTTAATAAACGCTGCTACAATTCTAAGATCTTCAATTCTGCTATTGGTACATGAGCCTATGAAAACTTGATCTATAGGCATCCCTTCTAAAGCTTGACCAGATGCCAAGCCCATATAATTTAACGACTTATGAAAACTTTCAGCACTTTCATGTTCCGTCTGACTAGGAACCATTTGATCTACTTTGATCCCCATTCCTGGGTTGGTACCATAGGTCAACATAGGTGCTATTTCGGCAGCATCAAATTGTAATTCTTTATCGAAGCTGGCATCCTCATCTGAATAAAGACTTTTCCAATGTGTGATGGCTTCTACTAAGAGTTCACCTTTAGGGCTAAAGTCTCTGCCAGTTACATAATCGAATGTTTTTTCATCTGGTGCAATCAATCCTCCTCTCGCACCCATTTCAATACTCATATTACATATAGTCATCCGAGCTTCCATGGATAATGCACGAATGGTACTACCAGCATATTCGATGAAATATCCTGTAGCTCCTCCAGTACCTAATTGTGAAAGGAGGTATAAAATGATATCCTTGGATAATACATTGGGTGGTAAGTCTCCATCAATGGTAATCCGCATTTTCTTAGGCTTCATTTGCAGGAGACATTGTGTGGCAAGTACTTGTTCGACTTGGCTCGTTCCGATACCAAAAGCAATGCTTCCAAAAGCACCGTGAGTGGAAGTGTGGCTGTCACCGCATACGATGGTCATGCCTGGTTTTGTAATGCCTAACTCAGGTCCTATGACGTGAACGATTCCTTGATTGGGATGACCCAAGCCATAAAGTTCAACACCGAAGTCCTTGCAATTTTCAACCAACATGGCCACCTGCTTTGCAGAGAGTGGTTCTTCAATAGGAAGGTGTTGGTCCTTTGTCGGCACATTGTGATCAGCTGTAGCGATGGTCTTCTCTGTGCGAAAGACAGGCAAGTTTCTAGTTTGTAAACCTGTAAATGCTTGCGGGCTAGTTACCTCGTGTATGAGGTGTTTGTCTATATACAAAATCTCCCTTCCTCCTTCAATTTGAGCTACCACATGTGCATCCCAAATTTTATCAAATAGTGTTAAACCCATCTTACGCTGTTTGCCTTAATAGGCTTTTATTTTCTTCTAACAATATTGATAAATCTTCATCGAATACTTCTTTCTTCTTATCTGCAAGTTCCAGAAATTTCACGTACAATTGATCCAGTGCAACTTTGGTAAGATCAACGCCTAGTTCTTTTGATCTGAATGCCAAAGCAGCTCTTCCACTTCTCGCTGTTAAAACGATCAAACTCTTTTCTGCACCAATTTCTTTTGGATCGATGATTTCATAATTTTCTCTGTGCTTGATGACACCGTCTTGGTGTATGCCAGAGGAGTGTGCAAATGCATTAGCACCTACAATGGCTTTATTAGCTTGAACGACAATTCCCATTTGATCAATAACGATTTCACTTATGGACTTTAGTCTTTCAGTAACTATGTCAGTGTAGTAGGGGAGACTTTGTTTTTTCTTCATGATCAT
>CAYNMW010000296.1:0-3519 GCA_964398295.1 uncultured Saprospiraceae bacterium
TATAGAAATACGAAACTTTTCGTAGATTGAGACAATCTTACACCTTCTTAATCAGTTGTATGAAGGAATTAATCAAAATCAACGCGTAAGACTGGCATATTTGCTTACTTTTGCGGACTAAGAAACGGAACATATTCATGGATTCTTTAAAGCGTTTTTCTCGAATTACAGGTTGGATTGTCTTCGCAATTGCATTTGTGGTTTATATCTTTTCTGCTGAGCGAGTAGGTAGCTTGTGGGACTGTGGAGAGTTTATACTTGGAGCATATAAATTACAAGTAGTTCACCCACCTGGAGCTCCAGTCTATGTATTGATCGGAAGGATGTTTGCCTGGGTAGCAACACTTATATCTGATGACCCGACACATATATCATTCGCGGTCAATTTAATGTCTGGTTTCTTTACTGCACTGATGGCAATGTTGGTTGCCAAAACGACGATCATGCTTGGTAAACTTGCCATGGTCGGAAGAGGTGGCGACATAGAACAATCATCTGTATTTGCTTTATGTGGAGCAGGTCTTGTTGCGGGATTAACAACTGCTTTTTGTAGCTCAATTTGGTTTTCTGCTGTGGAAGGTGAAGTGTATGCGATGTCGACTTTTTTTACGGCCTTGACATTTTGGGCGGCAGTTCGATGGTACTATCATCCTGATTCCCCTCAAAATGACAGATGGTTAATTTTTATAGCGTTTAGTGCAGCTTTATCAATCGGTGTACACCTATTGAGTATCCTGACATTCCCAGCGATAGCCTTGTTGTATTATTTTAAAAAGAACGAAAATCCAAATCTTATAGGAGCAGGCATAAGCATGATCATAGGAGCGGTCATCATTTGGTTTATTCAAAAAGTGATCATAGCAGGTATACCGAATATGTGGAAAATATTTGAGGTGCCAATGGTAAATAATATGGGAGCTCCATTCCATAGTGGCTTGATTCCAACTGGATTGTTATATACAGCATTGTTTTTTAGTCTATTCCAGATTGCAAAGAATAGATCTAACCGAATGCTGTTTTTTGTTATTTCGATGATCTGTTTGGCAGTCATCAGTTTTATGTCAGTTGGATTATTGCCCACAATAATCTTAGTTCCGCTTATAGGATTGGCCTTACACAAATTTAGAAGTGTCACTGCTCACCAAAGTCTTCAATTGATTACAATGGGAGCATTGATGTTTGTGATTGGCTTTTCCACTTTAGGAATTATCGTCATCCGTGCCAATGCCGATACCCCTGTCAACATGAACGTGCCAAGTGATGCACTACGGATTTTGCCCTACTTAAATCGTGAACAATACGGAGAAAGACCCTTGCTATATGGACCTCATTTTGATGCACGTCCCAGTGGAGTAGAGAGAGAAGACCGCTATGGTAGAGTAGGAGACAAATATGAAGTTGTCGATGAAAAAATAGCATATACATACGAATCAAAAGATAAAATGTTCTTGCCTAGGGTAAGTCATACAGATGCTGCAAGAAAGCAATTGTATAGAACCTGGTGGGGGCAAAAAACAGGAGCTCCTTCAGCAGGCTTTAATTTTTCCTTTATGATGCGCTACCAAATGAGCTGGATGTATTGGCGTTATTTTATGTGGAATTTTGCTGGGCGTCAAAATGGCGAACAAGGCTACAGTCCTTGGGATAAATCAGCAGGTCATTGGGTGTCAGGAATCAAACCAATCGATGAGGCAAAATTGTTTAATATGGACGAAATGCCTGATTCGATGAAGCGCCACAAAGGAAACAATACCTATTTTTTCCTTCCCCTTTTGTTTGGTCTTTTTGGCTTATTTTATCATGCTAAAAGGAGACAGAAAGAATTCTTTGCCTTGACTGTATTGTTTGTCATTACCGGTATAGGCATCATTATATATTCTAATCAACCTCCCAATGAACCTCGAGAGAGAGATTATGTATTGGTTGGAAGTTTCTTTACTTATTGTATGTGGATAGGAATGGGTGTCCTGGCAATGTTCCAATTATTCAGAAGTAAAATCAACTTGGGTGGTGTGCCAGCTGCAGGGTTAGCAACTCTTTTGGCATTGAGTGCTCCAGCGATCATGGCATTCCAAAATTTTGATGATCTCAGTCGAGCGGATCACACTGCTTCAAGAGATTATGCATCAAACTTCCTGGAATCTACAGAACCAAACGCGATCATCTTTACCTATGGTGATAATGATACGTATCCGCTGTGGTATGCGCAAGAAGTGGAAAACATCAGAAGAGATGTTCGGGTGGTTAACCTTAGTTTGATTCAGGTGGATTGGTATATCAACAAACTAAGAAGTAAGGTCAATGATTCACCTCCAATAAAAATGACAGTACCTGCTGAGGCATATAGAGGGAAAAAACGAAATACAGTATTCTTCATCCCTCAGGAGGAACCATACCAACCTAGAAACTTATTGGAAGAATTACGATATATAGGACATCCTCAAAATGAACAAAATGGTGGTCAGACGATTATGCACACACCTAAGCTATTTCTTCCTATAGATCGAAATCAAGCGATAAGATCTGGATGGATCAGTCCAACAGATACGACCAATTTCGTTAATCGTATAGATATTGATTTATCAAGAAGCTTATCTGCTGGATACATCATTAAGGATGAACTTGCTATTTTAGATGTTATAGCCTCTAATATTTATGACAGACCAGTTTACTTTGCCTCGACATGTAAAAATGAAAAGTTACTTGGTCTTAATGATTATATGCAATTAGAAGGTTTGTCTCTTCGGATAATGCCATTCAAAAATAAATCAGACGAAGTGCTTTCTATCTATGGAAGCGGAAGAGTAGCATCTGACATCATTTATGATAATGTGATGAATAAGTTTCGATGGGGAGGCTTTGATAAAAAAGAATTGTTCGTAGACAACAGCTATGGTGCTGCGATCCAATCACATCGTTTTCTATTTATGCGAGCTGCTGAAGATTTCTTAGATCGTGGTGATCGTACAAAGGCAGCAGAAATGTGTGAGAAATTTTTTGAGGCATTTCCACATATGAATTTTTCCTATTCACCACATGTCATTCCGTTCATTACCATTTTAGCAAATGCGGGCCAGGTAGAAAAAGCGAAGAGTCATCTTAGAATCCTTGCTAATCAAATGTCTCAGGAAATGAATTTCTTTGATTCCATAGATCCGGACATAGTCGAATCGAGTTTCGATATTGATTATCTGTATAATGTACGTTCCATTCCGGAAGTGCTACGTATTGCCAAGCGATTACAGGATCCGGAGTTTGAACAAGAAATGAGTGCACTCTTGAATCGATATGTAGTGGAGCAGGTGAGGAATTAAGTGAGAATCTTGCCGTAATTGGATTTAAGGCCGTCGAGAATTTTTACGTTTAACCAAATGACACATTGATTACTTTATCATGCGTAAATTAATTTAACATATGGTGATTGTCTAGGTGAAACACCTTCGACTCAGGATTGAATAATGTAAACTCCTCTTTTAAGAATGAAAAGTAATGCCTTCCAAAAGTAATACAGAAAGCACT
>CAYNMW010000297.1:0-3502 GCA_964398295.1 uncultured Saprospiraceae bacterium
TATCTTTTTCTTAGTTCTGAAAGTGATGGACTGAAAGTCCATAGGTTTAACTATTAGTTGAGACCACTAAATGCCATTGGGTGAGATACCTTTTGCTCAGGCTTCTGCGTCAACAAACTAGTCTGAGAAATGCTCTCGACGGTTTAATATCTATTTCATTAAACTTCTTCTGCCATACAATCCGCAAATTGGACACTGGTGCATATCATGCCCTCGAGCAGGACAATATTCTCTTCCAAAGAAAATAATTTGAAGATGTAGTTTGTTCCATGTTTCCATTGGAAAAAGCTTTTTCAAATCTTTCTCTGTTTTTTCTACGTTCTTACCTGTACTCAGACACCACCTGTATGCTAATCTATGGATGTGTGTATCGACAGGAAATGCAGGGACATTAAATGCTTGTGCCATCACAACAGATGCAGTTTTGTGACCGACTCCAGGTAGTTCCTCAAGTAGTTCGAATGAGGCCGGAACTTCGCCATTGTATTTATCGATAAGTATTTTCGATAACCCAGAAATGGCTTTGGACTTGCGTGGTGACAATCCGCAAGGTCTTATGATTTCTCTAATGTGATCAACAGCTAATTCTGCCATTGCGAACGGATCACTTGCTTCCGCAAATAAACTTGGCGTAATCTTGTTTACTCTTTCATCTGTACACTGAGCAGATAATAGAACTGCAATCAGAAGAGTATAGGGATCAGAATGTTGGAGAGGAACAGGTGTTTCCGGGTATAAATTTTCTAGTATTTCAGCTATATGAGTTGCTTTCTCTTGTTTATTCACTTTCCTAATTCAATTCTAATAGAAATGAGAGTGTATCTATACCATCGGCATAATCACCTAAAGCAGGTTGCTGCGCAACTCCTGGAAATATGGTTTGAAGCGAATCTATTTCTTTTTCAGATACGATGCACTGTATTTCATCTTTACGTTGACTTAGTTCAGCGAGCAATTCTTCCTGAGACCTATACTTTTCATAACCCAGCATAGCAATCCTAGATGCAATGTCTTTGCTCTCCTTTAGGATGATGCATCCATTCGAATAAAAGTCATCCTTATTCAATAAATAAATGGCGTAATTGTAGTCAAAATTATTCTTGTATTTATTGTGCAGAACGAGCTCGTTGAACTCATGAAATGTCTCCATCAATAGCATAAAATCATAATCCTCTGGGACATAGAGTTTGGAGACATTACGGCATCCTAATCCAAAATAATTGAATACATCCTTAGCTAATTCTCTAAGCATTTCTTTGGTCTCATCGCCATGTAAGATTGCAATTCCATTTCTATTGCGTCGTATAATTCGAGGTACATGTTTGAAATAGTAGTCAAAATGAGTAGCTGTATTATTGCTTCCGGTAGCAATGACTGCTTCATAGCCCTGTAGTCTTTCAATGGTTTGGAAATAACTTGCCGACTCAGGATTAATTTGCTCCAAGAGTGTAATCAAATATGGAATTAAGAATTTGTCTTTATCTGAAAATTTAATCAATGACTGATGTCCAGAAATAAACACACAAAGCAAGTCGTGAAAGCCAACTAAGGGTATATTTCCAGCGAGAATAAGTCCGACTTTTTTAGGTACTCCTGATTCTGGTATTTGATAGTTACTGCACCATTCTTCCAGCTTATTCCGTTGTAAAAAATGAGTCGCAATTCCGTCTATTGCTTGTTGACAATTTTCTGGAGTAAACCATTTATTCTCAAGATAGGCACGACGGATTACTGCATTCAGTTGTTCATTGTTGTTTTGGATTTGTTCGCCTAACGAGGCCAAGGCATCCATTCGTTCAGCAAGGATCATTCTCTTGCCTTTTTATGCCGAACATAGTGTCGCCATTTTTCCAATACGCTTTGGAAATCATCTGGAAGATCTGATTCGAATTTTACAAATTCATTAGTAGAAGGATGGATAAATCCAAGTGACTTAGCGTGAAGTGATTGTCTTGGCATAATTTCGAAACAATTTTTTACAAATTGTTTGTATTTGGAAAAGACTGTGCCCTTAACAATTTTGTCGCCACCGTATACTGAATCGCTAAATAGAGGATGATTGTTGTGACTCATATGTACCCGTATTTGGTGAGTCCTACCGGTCTCAAGCTTACATCGTATCAAGCTAACATAGTACATGTCTTCGATGACTTCATAATGGGTGACAGCATGTTTACCAGCTTCATTTTCAGGAAACATGTATCTTTTTTTCCTGTCCTTTGGATGTCTGCCTATATGTCCTTCGATAGTACCTGCTGGAGTATCAAAATTTCCCCAGACAAGTGCATAATATTCACGTTCGATCGAGTGGTCAAAGAATTGCTCTGCTAGTTTTCTCATTGCCAATTCATTTTTGGCAATAACGAGCAAGCCCGATGTATTTTTATCAATCCTGTGTACCAAACCAGGTCTATCTGGTGGATCACCTGGCATCACAGGTAGTACATTTTCTTTAAAATAATGAGCTAACCCATTTACGAGTGTCCCAGAAAAATTTCCGATTCCGGGATGAACGACCAATCCTGGAGGTTTGTGGATAATCATCAGATCATCATCCTCATAACGGATGTCCAAATCCATTTCTTCTGCTATAATATCTCCTGGTTCAGCAGGAGGTTTAGGCATATAGATAGCAATTTCGTGATTGGGTTTTACTTTAAAATTTGGCTTGACTGGTTTGTTTTCAACTAGGACCAACTGTGCTCTACAGGCATTTTGAATTTTATTTCTTGTGACATTGCCTAATCTATCCATTAAAAACAAATCAATACGCATAGGAGTCTGAGCAGGATCTACTACAATCTTGCGAAATTCAAATTCCGGTTTATTTTGATTAACGGATGTGCTCATTATGTTAAACCAAAAATGTTATATACCTACAGTAGATCTCAACCCTAGTTCAATGGCATTCAAATTTTGAATTTTACCATTATCAAGATCAAAACTAAGAAGCGTTCTGAATTTATGAAACCCCACTACCCCACAAGCACCTGGATTCATATGCAAAACTCCAAGTTCTTTGTCTTTCATCACTTTCAGTATATGTGAATGCCCACAAATATATAAATCTGGTTTAGTTGTTTGCAGTATTTTACTAACTCTCTTTGTGTACCTACCTGGATAACCACCAATGTGGGTCATAAATACACTAACTCCTTCGAGTTCAAATTGTTGATTTAAAGTTGTTTTATTTCTGATTTCCTTATCGTCTATATTGCCATAGACGACTCTTAAGGTATTTCCCAGTGATGATATTTGGTCCAATAACTCCATACTACCAATATCGCCAGCATGCCATATCTCATCTGCTTGTCGCAAATGAGATATAACATCTTCTCCTAAATAACTATGGGTATCTGAGAATAGGAGTATTTTTTTCAATCAAGTGAATTTAAAAATAGCTAGCTTTTGCGAGGTCTACCTCTTCTCTTTGCTGCTGGTTTTGCAGCTGTAGATTTAGCTTTAGCTGGTCTACCTCTTTTTTTCGCTGCTGGTTTTGCAG
>CAYNMW010000298.1:0-3383 GCA_964398295.1 uncultured Saprospiraceae bacterium
CGCCTTCTTTTCCTAAAGGAATCAGCGCTGCCCCTTTAGGGATTAAGGGCGAGAAGAGCTTTTCTTTCTCGAGTGCATTTTTTAAAGAACATCCTCTACTTAATAAATCACCAACTCTAGAAAGTCAACAATTCTAATTATATTCCATATATGATCTATAGATTGAAAACATACATCTGCTTTGGGTTAGCCTGCATTGTTACGGTTGGCACATTTGCACAATCCACCCAAAAACCAATACTTCACGCAAAAGAGTGGATTGCAATTACTGGAAAACCATTAGGCGCCACTGCCGGTGCAAAAATTTTTAACGACGGTGGAAATGCTGTAGATGCTGCTTGTGGAATGTTAGCTGCAACAGCCACCATGTGGGATGTATTGAGTTGGGGTGGAGAGACACAAGCATTAATTTACAATCCAAATACCAAAGAGGTCATCGGCATCAATGCACTTGGTGTAGCGCCTACTGGTGCAACAGCCGAATTCTTCCTTGACCAAGACATGAAGTATCCACCGCAATATGGACCACTAGCTGCAGTAACTCCAGGAACACCTGGTGGATTGCTGACCATGTTGGCAGAATATGGAACAATGAGTTTGGCTCAAATACTAGCTCCAGCAATTGATATGGCAGCAGGATATCCAATGGAAGCTCAGACTGCAGATCGAATCGAACAGCACAAGGAGAAAATTAAAGACTGGCCGTACTCAAAGCAAATTTACCTAACACATCAAGGTGAAGATCGCGAAGCGCCACATGAAGGGGAAGTGTTTGTACAAGAAGATTTACGCCAAACATTATTGAAACTAGTCCAAACTGAAAAAGAAACATTACTAAAAGGCAAATCCAGAAAGGAAGCAATCTATGCCGCCTATGATAGATTTTATAAAGGGGACATTGCAGACGAATTGGTGAGAGGTACACAAGAACAAGGTGGGCTTATTACTAAAGAGGATTTGGCAAATTGGCAGGTGTATATTGAAAAACCAGACAAAGTAAACTACAAAGGCATTGATGTCTATAAATTGACTTCATGGGTCCAGGGGCCAGTAATGTTGCAAGCATTGAATATGATGGAACAAATGGATACAGAATGTATGCAGTACAATTCTGCAAAATATATTCATGGCGTATATCAAGTGATGAATATGGCATTTGCTGACCGTGACTTTTATTATGGTGATCCTTATTACGAACCCAAAGAACCAATGGAAGGCTTGCTTTCTAAGGGCTATGCAAAGAGTCGTGTCAAAGAGATCGACTGGGAGCAAAATGATCCCAATGTCCTTCCGGGAGATCCCTACCCTTTTCAAAAAAGCAATTCAACAAATCCGTATAAAGAATTCATCAAACAGATGGATACAGTAAGCGTATCGTATTCCACTCCATTGAACTCTACTTCAGATGAATTTATTGACGATGATTTTTATCTGGGCACAACGTCTATCCAAGCTGCGGACAAAGATGGTTGGGTAGTATCCATAACACCAAGTGGTGGTTGGGTGCCAGCTGTCATCGCAGGAAATACTGGTGTCGGCCTCAGCCAACGAATGCAAAGCTTTGTCCTCAAAAAAGAAGAAAACCCATTCAATGTTGTGGAACCAGGCAAACGACCTCGTGCTACACTTACACCCTCAATGGCCTTAAAAGATGGAAAACCATATATCTCCTTTGCCATCCAGGGCGGAGATAGTCAAGACCAAAATTCATTGCAGTTCTTCCTAAACATGGTAGAATATGACATGAACGTACAGGAAGCCGTTGAGGCCGCAAACATCAATAGCTTCCAAATGAAAGGCTCCTTTGGAGAACATGAAATTCGGCCTGGAGTCTTGTTGCTTAGGGAGGACACACCTATATGGACGAGACGAGCCTTATCTAAAATGGGTTATAAGCTCCAATTTCGTGATCGTACATCAGGTCCCATGAACGCCATTTTCTTTGATTATGAACAAGGAAGTATGTGGGGAGGATCTAGTAATTATGGGGAAGACTATGGTATAGGATGGTAATCTGCCTTTGGCAGAATTACCAAGTTTTGAGTGTTTTAGTGTTTAGTGGTGTTGAGGACAGCTTTGGTTTTTATGTACTGCTTGAGTGTAGGAAATGTTATTTTCAATTTGTTTATTTCGCTATAGCGAAATAATAAATGGTGTTTTGAAAGTCAACATATAATTGAATTTGACAGCTGATCAACTCAACACTCAACACTGTCGACCAAAGGGAGACTTATTAACCTTCTTTCATTTTTTCAGCATTCTCCGCCACCTGCAAAGCTTCTATGATCCCACCAATATCACCAGCTACTATTTTTTCGAGGCTGTACAATGTCAGATTAATTCGGTGGTCAGTTACTCTATTTTGAGGATAATTATAGGTGCGGATTTTATCGGAACGGTCGCCTGATCCGACTAGAGATTTTCGTTTTTGTTTCTGTTCGTTGTAGGCTGTTGTTTTTTGCGCTTCCTGGACTTTTTGGTAAAGACGCTGCATTGCAATTTCCCGGTTTTTATGTTGGGATCGAGAGTCTGTACTTTCTGCGGCAATACCAGTTGGTAGGTGTGTAAATCGTACGCCAGATTCTGTTTTATTCACATGCTGTCCACCTGCTCCACTTGCTCTAAACGTATCTGTTCTGAGCTCATCTTTTCTAATTGTGATGTCTTCTAATTCAAATTTAGGAATGACGACAACTGTTGCTGCAGAAGTGTGGACTCTTCCTTGAGATTCTGTTTTTGGGACACGTTGGACACGATGTGCACCAGATTCAAATTTTAATTTTCCGTAAACATCATTTCCGAATACTTCTATAACAACTTTATTGAATCCGCCTACTGTCCCTTCATTGGCATCAAGTACCTCTGTTTTCCATTTTTGACTTTCAAAAAATTTAGTGTACATCCGATACAAATCACCTGCGAAAATACTTGCTTCGTCACCACCTGTACCAGACCTTATTTCAAACACAACATCTTTTGAATCTTCGGGATCTTTCGGAATTAACAGGATTTTTATTTGTTCTTCTAGTTCTTCTCTTCGTGGCTTTAGTGTCTCTAGTTCTTCTCTTGCTATTTCTCTCATTTCTTGATCTTCATCTGAGACCATCTCCTCTGCTGATGTAATATTTCCAATGATGTTTTTGTATTCTTTGTACACTGTAATAATCTCTGACAGAGATTTGTATTCCTTATTCAATTTCATGAACTGTTTCATGTCACTAGCCACCTCTGGATCAGAGAGCTTTTCCTCAATGTCCATATAGTGAGAGTAAATCGATTCCAACTTTTCCAATAACATAAACTAAAATTGAGCTGCAAAAGTACGGTTTCATATGGAAACAAAACGTATTTAAGTCCAAGGTGCTTCAGCGCCTTGCTGTAAG
>CAYNMW010000299.1:0-3356 GCA_964398295.1 uncultured Saprospiraceae bacterium
CAAATTTCAGTGTCATGAAGAAACTTAAAAAAATCACCCTGGCCTCCAAACCAACCTATCAAGGATACTCATATGCTGACTTATTAAATGACAAAGTCATACCAATGTATGATAAACAAAACATTAGATTATTGAGAATGCTGACTGATCGACGAAGCCTTTTGGTGAAACACTAAACACTCAACATTAAACACTTGCGACCAACGGAAGCATTAAACATTGTACCTCCGGTTGCTCCGGCAACTCCTCCGCCAACAACCACCGACAAAACATAATCGCCTCCTGATAAGCACCTGTACTAATCCAATTGTCAACATCCATTGGTTTGTGACTCATATAGATTGTGTATGAGCCATCAGCATTTGGTTTTGCGTTTCCTTTATTGATACAGACTTTATGATTTGTATAATCAAGGGACTGCATCACATAATTCCAAGTTTGGATACCCCAATAGCAGCACACTGGAGAAGTAAATTTTATTTTTAAATATTCGTTTTCTTTTAAATGATAGCGACCAAAACAATACACGTTATCGATAGTGCCCCAACTTCCCTGATCAGCTTCAAATTCAAATGGAGGTAAAAAGCCATTCATAGGAAATTCAATCGGTAAAGGTGCGATCCATGAATACTGTTCAAAAAAAGTACTCATGACCTTAATTCGACCAGCAAGTTCTTCGTCGCTCAAAACCGTCGCTTTTTCTTTGACACTTATATTTTCTATTTGCAACTCACTTTCTGTACTGTTGAATCGATCAAAGAAATATTCTCTGGTGAACATATTGACAACATCCTCATCTAGTTTAAATTCATTTTTACCCTGAGGGTTGGGCGTTAATTTTATTTCAAATGAACCATCGTCATCAAATTCAATTTGACGGTGATTGATATTGTTTGCTACGCGATCAACAATGCTACCATCGAGCAAACCACCATAAGTGCAAAAAGATAAATAACAACTTTCATAGCGTTTTCCCTTTATGACATATTCCTGATCTCCTCTCAGCTGAGTGAAATAATAAACAGCGTCAACATTATCACCCAATATTTTGTGGTGTTCGTCTGCTAATAATTTGAAAGATGGATACAAAGGGTCATTAAATAAATAGAAATCAATTGACGTACGCATGATATGAAACAAGTGCTTGTAGGCATCAACTTTTCCTTGCTCGTCCAGTTGTTTATCTGGATTCAAAAACATCTTGTCGGCTTTTTTGATGACGTCAAGAAATGCTTCTAATGCTGCTTTACTTTTCATTTATAGTTTTTCTAATGTATCAATATATTGACTAAACTGTTTGTTAATCTGTTCTTTGGTCAAATCAAATTGTTCTAGCGAATAATTATGTGCACCGTGTTTATCTTTAGGATTTTCCTTAAGGAAATTTGTCATATTATTGATTGCTTCATCAGACAATTCCCAATTGAATCTGTCATATATTTTTCTAACCATGCCGATTTGGTCACCAACGAAATCTTCAAATTTTATATCTATGATTTGATCTTCTTTGTCAATCTCTTTTCTACTGCTTAGAAAACGTTGGAAACTTTCACTCCACATATCTGCTTGTTCTTTTCCACTCCGACGTGCACTTTCATGGTCGCTATATAAGGAGCGAACAGATGAGACTAAGCTAGCTGCAGATGCCACTACTTTTTCTGGATGACGATGTGACATGATTACTTTTGCATCTGGGTATACCTTAAATAGTTCGCTGAGCCGCATCAAATGGACAGGTGTTTTCAGCAACCATCTTGTTGACTTGACACCTCCCGTTTCCAAATATTGCAGAAAGCGTTTATGAAAACGCAAGGTTTGTAACTGATCAGAATGATTCATAAACCACTCCAAATAGCTGGGTGCATAAACCTGGGCAAGAACTTGAAAACTATTGAAGTCAAACATCGTAATACCCAAACATTCCTGTGGAGCAGTAGCTTCTATATAATGTTTTTTTTGCAAGTCTGGTACAAGTTTGAATAACTGCTCAAATTCTCTTTCAACAATATCTAAACTAGGATTGTCATCTTTATTGTCTACAGTGGCGACTGGGTAAGGAATCAGGCATTCCCATGCCAATGGCGACCGATGTGCAGGATCTTGATGCAATAATGCATGTAGTATTGTTGTCCCAGTCCTAGGCATTCCAATAATGAAGACTGGCTCTTTTATGGGTGTGTCCAGAATAGAAGGATCATCCTTTATCGTTTGCTCAATTTTAAGCCTACCGTATACTGCTCGTTCCAGCATTCCTTTTAATGCCAATGCACCAAATGGGTTGACTTTACTTTCTTGTTGGATAGACGAAATTAATTTATCTAAACCAATAACTACAGATTCTGGAACAGTCCCTTCAAAATTTGTCCGTTGTACAGACTTATGAATAATCTTTTTTGCATTAAGCTTAAATGGGTCTAGTCCAATTTTTCGGAAAGCGCCACCAACAAAATTGATCGCATTCAGAAAAGATGTTCGCTGAACAAAAATTTCCATTGATTTTTCCAAAGGCCTACATTAATACTTTAAGCTTCTTAGCTAATCCTATATCACCTTTCACTTTCAACTTTCCTGTGAGTGTTGCGATCATCGGTTTGATTTCTTTTCGTTGCAATTTCAAATAGGTCTCTTTGCTCATTATTATGGTACAATCTGCATCTTCATCTTGATCACTTATTGTATTGCTGTCACCACTTCCGTCGATCAACATGAATTCTCCATCAATATTGAATTTGAGTCGTTTTCCTATCGGATCGATTGCTTTGACTTTTGCCGAGAGCTCATCTCGTAGATCTTGAATTTCCATAACTCAAATTTAGTTATTCCTCGATCAATATCCATCGCCACAACACTCTTTTTAAGCTAACATCTAAATTCCCCTTAAGAATAAAGCGGGCTATCTGAATCATCATAAAGACAAATTTAATTTTTTGTTTTTGACTAACTACCAACATATCCTATTTCAATAAAAAGATCGTCATTTTAATTTTTCCTATACAACTCATTTGGTCTCCCTTGAGGTCAAGGGAGATTTAGAGGGTTTTATATTATGCTTTTTCAAGAAACTTTAATTTAGAATAAATCTCTAATTAGATGACGCACCTAACGGCGCTCAGATTGAATGATCGTTTTTTGGTGGACATACTTTATTCAAAAAAACAATAAATAGACAATCAATGAATCGATCAATGAATGTTCGTTTTATTGTTATTCTATTGCCTCATCAATTGAAAATATACATTGGCAAGCTTTTCTGGGCGGATCCAGACAATCATTAAACACTCAACATTCAGCATTCAACACCAATGTCATTTAGTTAAGGAAAATACCCTTCTAAGGCCTCAACTTTTAGTAGTACA
>CAYNMW010000300.1:0-3151 GCA_964398295.1 uncultured Saprospiraceae bacterium
AAGTTTCGGCAATGGCATTGATAGATGGGCGAATCATGGGATGGTCCACATAGTTGTCTATCAATTCACCAAAAAGATAAATCGTCAAATCTCTACCTCGGAGCGACTCAATGTACGAGGGCCCATCTGTTATTTTCTTGATATTCATTTATGGCGGTAGTTATTTCTTTTTGTCTTAATCTATATCTTAGGTGACTAAAGCTATGGATTTATGTTTATATAGGCTTTGGAATGCCTGAAGCATTGATTGAAGAACCTAAGTTTCGAATAAGCTCTTATGTTCCACTGAGTAATCTGGCAGCTAACTACGTGATCTTCCTTATTAGAAGAATCTGAGGTAAAATAAAATATTGCTCACCATCATAAGCCGATATTCACCTCTTCTGATAGTAACTTTTGATAGCTAGGACATCAAAAAAAGTGTGAGCACGACTAATAGGATCAGGTAAGATCAAATGACTGCTAACCCTGAGGACCTTTTCCCAATATTTCACTGCCATTTACCGAAGCTTCTCTTAGGGGCAGTCATTAATTTTTTCGCCTTATCCTTTCAATTCAAACAATAGTACATTGTATAGGATACAAACCAATATTACATATATTTATATGTCTAAATAAAAGCTTCGAGTTTGATACTGAAGGAGACCATATCATTTGAGAATCTCAATAATAAAAAATTCAAAATAACATTAGTTGAACAAGCTAATTCAGAACGAGAGGCAGCCTTTACTCATTATTTACATAATCACAAGAATGGCGTATCTCATTATTATAAAGATGACGCTATTGAATACGTCAAGAGCTATTTAGATTATCAGTACCCTAAAGAGCAATTAACGAGCATAGCAGCCGAAGAGGCTTTACAGTACTTACTTTTTCAGCAAAATGAGGTTCCATTTCCTGCTCCAGCAAGCCCTCAATTCAAATTTATTGATCTATTTGCTGGAATTGGTGGATTTAGACTCGCATTACAAAACCTTGGAGGCAAGTGCGTATTCACTAGTGAATGGGATAAATACTCAAAACAGACATACAAGGCAAATTTCGGAGAATTGCCCTTTGGAGATATTACTCAACCACTTACTAAAAGTTATATCCCAGATGGTTTTGACGTTTTATGTGCTGGATTCCCGTGCCAAGCATTCTCAATAGCAGGTAAGAGAGGTGGCTTCGAAGATACAAGAGGAACTTTATTCTTCGACGTGGCTGAAATTATAAGGTCCAAAAAACCCAAAGCAATTTTCTTAGAAAACGTTAAGGGACTCAGAAGTCATGATCGAGGTAAAACATTATCGACAATTTTAAACGTCTTACGAGAAGATTTGGGTTACTACATACCCGAACCTCAAATCATTAACGCAAAAAAGTATGGAGTTCCTCAAAATAGAGAAAGAATATTTATAGTAGGCTTTAGAAAAGATTTAGGTATCAGTGATTTTGAATATCCTATACCTAATAAAGAAGACACTACAATTAGTGAAATTTTAGAAGACGAGGTGGTTTCAGTAAAGTATTACTTGTCAGATACCTATATTAAAACTTTACGTGAGCATAGAGCACGCCATGAAAGTAAAGGGAATGGGTTTGGATACGAGATCATAGCTAACGATGGAGTCGCCAATGCGGTAGTTTGTGGTGGAATGGGCAGAGAAAGAAACCTAATCGTAGACGACAGGTTAACAGATTTTACACCAGTTACTAATATAAAGGGGGAGGTAAATAAAGAAGGTATAAGAAAAATGACTCCAAGAGAATGGGCAAGACTTCAAGGCTTCCCTGACAATTACAGAATTGTGGTTTCAGATGCACAAGCTTATAAACAATTTGGCAACTCTGTTGCTGTTCCAGCAATACAAGCAACGGCAGAAAGGATTATCTATAAATTAGATGTAGTCAATGGGTATTCTTAAGGATTTAGATATAGTTAGAGGAAATAGCACATTGGCTGGCGGAATATTCGAAGATTTATATCCATCATTCATGGATATAAACTACGATAAGCCTAATGAATACATAGCGATGTATTGGAACGCATATTTAGCAATTAGAGATGATCGACTCAAAAATGATCAACAAAAAAGAGGGGTAAATGGTAAGTTGTTTGAATATATAATTGCAACATTGCTAATAAGAGAAAATATATTCCCCATTTATATGAATGCAAGAGTTGCATTCGTGCCTAACATCAACTACGATTTATTAATTTACTCTACCGACAAAGGCCCAATTTGTTTAAGTGCGAAGACATCATTTAGAGAAAGGTATAAGCAAGCAGATTTAGAATCTATTGCTTTGAAGTATGTTCATAGACGCTCTCAATGCTATTTAATTACCCTATCCCAAGATGATGCTACAATGGTCAATGCTAAGCAAAAAGCAGGAGATATAATTGGTTTAGATCAAGCAATTTGCGCAACCCACGAAGACTTTAATGTATTAATCAACGGATTAAAAGAGCTTAACCTCGTTGTAGCTCCAAGTATAGATATTATCGAAAGCAATCAAATTGTAACTGAGGACAAAGTGCGTAAAATCTTCCCCTAATATAGAACAAACCAAAACCCTCTTACTAAACAACTTAACCCTATGCGATTACATCTTATAAAGCACATCGATGTTTACCACATTTCATTCTTCTACCTCAACTCATACCCAACCGACACATAAAACGATCGTCCATCAGATGGGATGATACCTGGCCCCGGGTAGCCTGTCGCTCGACGAGTGAAGTAGGCTTCATCCAACAGGTTATTGATCCCCGCAGAGACCTCAAGCTGCCCAAAGCGCTGAGTCACATTAAAATCTACAATGGAATAAGCTGGAACCGTACCGATGATACCGCTGCGTGAGTCTCCACCAAATGCTGATTCAGAGTTTTGGGCATCTGTAAATTGCTCAGATAGATAAGTATACTGTAGCGAGGTGCTAAATTGTCTGACCTTGTAGTTAATACCAGTCTTCAGATTTACTTGTGGGACAAACTCAACACGCCGACCGACGACATTATTCTCATCCGAGGAGGTATAGCGCGAATGGGTAAAGGCAGCATTGACGAACCACTTGAGCGAAAAATCCTTTGGCTGCTTGCTGAGTAGATTGGAGATGTTGATATCGGCGAAAGACTCTAATCCGATGATAGAAGCATTACCGA
>CAYNMW010000301.1:0-3129 GCA_964398295.1 uncultured Saprospiraceae bacterium
AGGGTCTCAAATAACTGCACTTCCTGGTAGTTCTGAGACTTACAGAATTAGAGGAGGGGTGAATGGAACAGAAGGTATAACAGAATTTTGTATCCATGATACTATACCCGAAAATATTATAATCAAACAGTTTAATGCTGGTGGTTGGTTTTATGGTGGATTGAGAGGTTCGACGGTTATTATTGATATATATTATACGACAAACCTTAATGGACCAAGATTGGTTCCCGGATCTCCATTTAGCATCTTCGATCCTACAAATTTTATAAATGTGTCTGAATTGGTTTCGGATCCAGATACTGAATTTATTACCTCATTGAGTTGGTGTTTTGGTGATATTCCTGCCGGTTTTTTCGATTATAGCCCTATAGAATTAAGGTTCGATGTTGCCTCGAATGCTCCTCCGGGTATAATTACAAATTGTGCGAATGCATCTTCAACCTCATCAAACGTTAATCACATAGACGATTGTTTTGATATTGAAATCTTGACTCCAAATAGTAATGCAATCTTGATTCCAATTAAAGAAAAGCAACAAGTAGGTACACTTAATAGAGGCGAGATCATTACATTTCAGCTGTCTATTAATAATAGATTTGGTGTCATAGACTCATTAATTGATCCAGTTGTATATGACTTACTTCCTCGAGGACTCTCATTTGTTCCAGGTTCAGTTTCTTTACCAAGTTGGGGTAACTTGTCAAATCATCCACCTCCAACGACTAATTTTGAAAGCAATTACAAAAATACAGGTAGAGATTTTTTAAGATTTGATTGGAGTGAGCCAAACGGTATAAAAATTCAACCCGGAGGGAGAGTAGTTATTTTATTCGATGCCATAATAGGTGAAGAAACATTTGGAGGATTTCCAGCTTTTACTAATACTTACTATGTCCAATCACCATTAAATTTTGATTGTTTTGGGAATAGTCAAGATGCAGATATATTTGACTTTGATGACGATGGCGATTTTAGTGAAATCTTGTGTGGCGGATTTGTAAATGTAGATGTGAATAATATTGTTTCTTTAGAATCACAAAAATTAGTTAAAGGCCAATTAGATGACGACTTTACAAAGTTTCCAAATTTTGCAAATTCTGCCCCTGGCGGCATTGCAGACTATGTTTTAGATGTTAGAAATTTGGGCAATGTACCGATGGATAGTGTTGTCATAATTGATATTCTACCTTCAGTTGGAGATATTGGTGTGATCAATACCAATTCTCGAGACTCTAGATGGCAACCTAATTTGGTAGGACCAGTAAGTGCACCAAGTGGAGTAGTTGTCTATTATAGTTCTGCTGAAAACCCCTGTAGGTCTAATGAGGGTTTTATCTTGAGCGGCCCTGTAGGATGCCAACCACCAAATTGGAGTACTACTCCGCCAACTGACATTACAAGTGTTCGTTCCTTAAAATTTGAGTTTAATAACACTCTTCTTTTACCTAGGGATACATTTAGATTATCTTGGCCAATGAGAGTGCCAGTCAACGTTTTTTCCACTCTAGGTTCAACTCCAGATTCAATTGCTTGGAATTCATTTGGATTCACGGGACGGAGAGTCGACAATGGTCAATTTGTTTTACCAGCTGAACCCCTAAAAGTTGGTATTACTATTCAAGATTTATCAAAAAGCTCATATGGAGATTTTATTTGGAATGACCTTAATGCAGACGGTTTACAACAAGTATCTGAGCCAGGTATAAATGGTGTTAGAGTTGAACTTTATAAAGATGATGGAGATGGAGTTGCAAATATTACTTTAGATACTTTTATAAACTTCACAGTGTCTGCGAATGATGGATTTTATTTATTTCCCAGTTTGGAAGAAGGAGACTATTTCGCAGTATATTACAAGCCACCTACGATGGATTTTTCTCCAAGTAATATTGGAGCAAATGATGAAATTGATTCTGATGGAATTGTTGGTATATGGAATGGATTCGATGTTGCTATTACTGGCGTCACTCGACTAGAACAAGATATGTTAGATGTTTCTTGGGATATAGGGTTGAGCCAATCTACAAATGCTGCTATCGGAAACTATGTATGGAATGATCTGAATTTTGATGGAATTCAAAACGAATCGAATGTGGAAGGCATAAATAATGTTACTGTAAAATTATATGATAATTTAAACCCTTCTGTAACCTTTAAGTCAACTATAACTAGAAATGATATCAATGGAAATCCGGGATATTATATTTTTGATAATATTCCTCCTGGAGATTATTTTTTGGAATTTTTGCCTCCATCTAGTACTACTTTTTCGCAAGAAAATGCACCAAGTTCCAATGACTTTAATGATTCTGACGCAAATTCAATAAGTGGTCAGACTGAGGTATTTAATATCGTTGCTGGCCAGTTTGATAATTCACGCGATGCAGCCCTGATACTTTCTGGTATAGAAGATTGTATAAATGGAATAGATGATGATGGTGATGGTGACATTGATAATTTCGATTCAGATTGTGATTGTCCATCGGTTTTTTCTAACCCTTTGAAAATTACATTTGATGAATTCTCAATCCTTTCTGGAAATGGTTTGGGATTAGGGGATCAAATTTTATATTCAGATGTAGGAGATCTTAACGGTCAGTCAATTGATATCATTTCAACAATTGTAAAATTGCAAAATATTTTAGAACTTGATACACAAGCTACCTTTCCTCTTGGTAATGACGGTCAAGTACAATTACCTTCAGTGAGGATAATGATTGGAACAGAATATTATGCAGATATTCACTTTCAACTTGTCGAGGCGGGAACTATGATTCCTATTGATGCATCTTTTGAAATTGAGATTGCAGACCTTGATTTAATATCATCTTCCAGGCAAGAATTTACAGGTACATTAATTGATAATCTAGATTCATATACCTTGAATGATTCAAGTACGGTAAATATTACAGTTCAAGACCAATTTTTGACAGGTTCAGGTACAAGAAATGTAAGTGCCTCCAACCCCCAAGGAGCAATTAAGTTTTTATTCGTTAATGAAAGTGAATTTACCCTGCGTTTTGGAGGAATACAATTGAGGAGTACTAGCACTGGAAGAGCTGGCTTTAACATAGATGGAGATAATTTTGACAGGCTTGGAAGTTGTTTTAGATTGGAAATTTGTGGTGA
>CAYNMW010000302.1:0-3121 GCA_964398295.1 uncultured Saprospiraceae bacterium
TGATCGATGAGTCTAAATCCATTGCCGTGGATATTTACAATCTCTAATTGATCGTCTTTGCTGATGTACTTTCTCAATTTAGTGACGAATACATCCATACTTCTAGCTGTGAAGTAATTGTCTTCTCCCCAAATCTTTGTCAATGCTTCAGATCTTGTCAGTACTTCATTTTTGTACATGCAAAACATCCGTAACAAATGTGCTTCCTTTGGAGACAGTTTCGAAGCTTCTTCCTCTTCACCATTCTTATAGGTCAAAATCCTTAGTGGATAGTTGAAGTGGTACTTTCCTAAAGTAAACTCTTTTATTTCTTCTCTTGGATCAGCCTTTTTCTCGCTTCTGCGCATAACAGCCTGGACTCTGTAGAGCAGTTCTTCTGAGTTGAACGGTTTTGTGATGTAATCATCTGCACCAATCTTAAATCCTTCTAATACATCCTCTTTCAATGCTTTTGCTGTCAAGAAGATAATTGGAATCTCCGTATCTTTCTCTCTAACTTCTTTAGCCAATGTAAATCCATCCTTCTTAGGCATCATAACGTCAAAAATACAGAGGTTGAAGGTACCTTTACTGTAAGCCCGGTAACCGGCATCTCCGTCAGTTTCAAGGTGAACATTGTAATCATGCATCTCTAGATATGATCTGAGAACATCTCCGAAATTTTGATCATCTTCTACTAAAAGTATCTTATTGCTCATGCGCGACTTAGGTAAGCGGTTTGTTATATTATTTTGATGATAAAAGTGTTAATTAGTCACTATTTGACGCATAAAAAGGCAAAAATATTGTAAAAGAACTGCCTTCTCCTAATTCACTCTCTACCTTTATGTCTCCTTTATGGGCATTTACGATCGCTTTGACATAGGATAAACCGAGTCCAAACCCCTTGACATCGTGCAAGTTACCTGTATGAACACGATAAAATTTCTCAAAAATATTCTTTAAAGCTTCTTTTGACATTCCTATTCCGCTATCGGTAATATTGACATAAATACCCTTTTCAGAATTATAGGTTTTGATACTAATTTCTGGAATTTCTTTCGAATACTTCTCTGCATTATCCAATAAATTGTGGATAACGTTCGAGATATGGTTGTTGTCAGCCATAATCATTGTCTTCGTAGCTTGCAAGTCAAGTGCAATTGACCCATTACGTTTGTTCACCTTCAATCTCGAATTCTCAGCAGCCGTATTGATCAGACTATGAACATCAAATTCCGTCAACTTCAATTGAAAATCTTTCTTCTCCAATTGAGCCATTTGTAAGACCTTTTCAACCTGGCCCAACATTCGACGATTCTCCTGTTTGATGATATTCGCAAACCGTTTCACCTTTTCCATGTTGCCTATGATCTTTGGGTTGTTTATAGAATCAGCTGCTAAAGATATCGTCGCAATAGGCGTTTTAAATTCGTGTGTCATATTATTGATGAAATCGGTTTTCATCTCTGACACCTTATTCTGAAATAGAATGGTATTAATGGTATACACGAAACAAAATAAAATCAAGCCCGTAAAGATCAGTGAGCTCACCATAGGTACCCAACTCGACGACCATAAATATCTTGTCTTATTGGGAAAGAACACTTTTAGTTGCCCAGGAGATTCCGTTTCATTTGGAAACAGATTGACTTTGTACTCTGAATCATATAAGCCTTCTAGTTGCTGGATATTTGCTGAACTGGACTGAGGTTCACTATCAGGTTGAAATACATGGTGTCCATTATATATAGAAAAGCTATTGGTCTTATTGGAATAAACACCGTAATCATAATTGATCTTTATGCCTTGATTCTCCATTTCGTTCTTCAACCAGCTATCTAGTTTTTCGGGAGGAATATTCTCGAAGTATTTATTTGGTTTAAATTGATAGGCAAGATCATTGTACTGTTGAGCCCTATATTTTGATTGAAAACTTTCAAGCCCAGTCGTCAAAGATCCTTTACCGCTGTAGTGCGGTAACTTCATGATACTTGCAGTCTGTTCTTGAAAATCTATAATCTCTTGATGCACACGATTTAATGCTTCCGTTACTTTACTCTCAAAACTTTCCTTCTGTAGATCAACGCTCCTCTTAATCCAAAGAAATTGGATAACTGAAGTACCTATGAGCGCAAGACTCATAATGACAATTATGATAATGATGGATTGTCTATTCATGAATTAAGTGCATACATATACAGTATACTCAATTTAACTGAAAATAGATATCATTTAGCTGTTCCTTTAACGATGATTTAACCGCTATGTATAAAGCATGTTAAAAAGTTGTTGCCATGAATCTCTTTTGTAGAGAAAATTAATTCAGCTTAAACCGTGCTGTAACACCACCTTGCACTGATGTTATTGGAAATGAATTGGATAGAAACGGTCGTGTATTACTGTAATCTACAAAAGCTCTTAAGGAGAGATTATCATTTAATTCATATTCAACGGAAGGATTGATTCGTAGGGTTCTTATCCCTCTTGTGGGTTCGGAATCTGTACCTCTATCAATTTCATGAATAACAGTTATATCATCTCTATAGGAAAAGTCAAAATTTACAATCAATTCTCTCGGTGCAGCTTCTTCATTCCTGGTGTCTGTAGGTGCCTCACCAAGAATTTCATCTGTATTCGTATTTGGAGCCCGACCACGTTTTCGTTTCGAGCGAGCACCTGTAAACAATTCTACACCTTTGATTGTCCAGCCAAAGCCTGCAACATATTCTGTATTTCTTGATTCTGATAATTGGCTGATGTTTCCTGTAATCAAGCTCAATTCTCTTGTCTTATTGAACTCAAATTCCATATTGATGTCATTCAGCGTTTTCAGTTCTAAGCCTAAAATCGGTACGAACTGTTCCGATATAATAACCGATGGAATCTCAAATAAAGCATAATAATTCAATTGTTCCTGATCAGTAGGAATGAAGAAATTAGTGTTAAACTCTTCAAGTGATTCTGCAAATTGAAGGTCGGTCTCAAATCTTGAAACCCTTAGATTTGACTTGTAACCATGGGTCAATGTAAAACTACTAAACACATTTTTAAACACGCCCAATTTTGACAAACCATTCCATCTGACACTCCAATTTGGAGCAGGAATATAACTGCGTCTTGAGACGTCCTCTGTGATGTT
>CAYNMW010000303.1:0-3096 GCA_964398295.1 uncultured Saprospiraceae bacterium
ACAAATATTTCGCACCTAGCGGCGCTTTGTAATTCTCTTAACTAAATGACATTGGCTAATCACCCTTTGGGTGAAAACCTGACACCTGACCCTTCAATCATTTTAAATTTTTTCTGGCTTCAGATTCGATTTGAAACGTTGGCCAAAACCAGAGTTATTTGGATTGTAATCTGATGCATATGCTGCATTGACGCCTGTAGCTGGAATCAATTCTTCTTTACCTAATGCCCAATAGATTCCATTCAATGCAATTTTTCTCATGTTCTCATTCAGAAAATCATAAGGATGCCCAAGGGTTGTAAAGAATATTCGATTGCCATTGTGTGTCTTGGTCCAGGCAACTGGATTCGTTATGGGATATTGATCGAGCTTACCGTTTTCTTGATGTTTTGATCGTAATGATTTGCCTTCTATCAAAAATTCTCGATCACCAAACACCTTCCATTTTCCACCTTCAACATGATACAACCACGAATAGGCTTCGAATGGGGCTACACCATTTAAGATTGGATGATTTGCTTTTTCTGGTATAAGACTGACAGCGGTAAGGGGATTAGCACCATCATCGAAATGACCATGATGGGTTATCCATTGTTGTCCAAATATTTTTGTTGGCCATTCATTGTTCATATGGACTTTAGATTCATCATCCTCATACATGAAGGCATGAGTAGTGGTTCTAAAACCCACCATTGGTTTGCCAGAATTGGCAAAATCTGTAATGTATTTGAGTTGCTCATCCGGTAATGCGCGAAATCGGGTAAACATCACCATGATATCTGCAGTCTCCAATGACTCTAGTCCTTCAATGTTGTCCGAGCGATTTGGATCAATGAATTCTCCAGTCATAGAATAGGCAATACTGATTTTAGCACCTAATTCTCTTTTTAAGATTTTACCCAACATAGGCATTGATTCTTCAGATCTGTACTCTTCATCACCTGTAACAAATACAATATGAAGCTGCTCCACTCCTGTCGCTACTGTGGTGGATTTACTGCTTTGACAACTGAAAATAAAAAGTGCCAGTAAAGAAAGAAAAAGTCTATTCATGCGAGATATTATCTGTCTAATATACAAAGACATCTACGTTGTTGTGATAAAATACTATTTTAGGAAACACAAAGAGTTAGCACATACAGATGATTGTAAAACACACTTCTCATCAGGAGATATTAACCAAACTGCGAAAGAAAAAGGAAAATAAAATCCCAATCTTCATCGCTTCGGCTGGCAGTGGATTGGTTGCACAACTATTAGAAAAAGCTGGAGTAGACTGCATCAATACATTCTCTGGTGCAAGGCTCAGAGCTAACGGAATGGGAACAATGTCAATGATGTGGCCAATCCTGGATTCTAACAAGCAGACATTGGATTATACCAGAGAAGATATCATGCCAGCCATTAAAGGTGACTCCTTTATTTGTGCTTGCCTCAATGCAAATGATCCACTTAAAGATATGCGGATGGTACTCAATCAATGTAAAGAAATGGGCGTCTACTCTGTATCCAATATAGGTCCATCAATTAGCTACGTAGACAGAGATAGTGAGATATATAAAGTTTTGAATAAAAGCGGAATTACACTTGATAACGAAATTGAAATGCTCAAACTTGCGAAAGAGCTAGACATGGTTTCAATAGGTTTAGGATTTACGATGGAGGACTCTAGAAGAATAGTTGGTGAAGCTCAGCCAGATGTTTTTTGTTTCCATTGTGGAACAACTCAAGGCGGCCTCAAAGGATATGATTCAGGAGAAAACATAAAACAGGCAGCAGAGCGAATCGAAATTGCCAATCAAGAAATGAGAAAATTGATGCCTGATGTACTCTTAATAGCTCATGGATCTGCCTTGGTCAACCCCGCAGATTTTCAATATGTTTTAGATAACACGTCATGCGACGGTATTTGGACTGGATCTTCTACCGAAAGAATACCAATAGAAAAAGCTGTGTACAATACAGCTAAGGAATTTGCTGATTTAAGATTTCCGAATAGCTAAGCTTTATTGATGCAAAAAACGATCGCTCTTCTCATTACACTCGACACCAAAGATCAGGAAGCGGCTTACCTCATAGAACAAATTGAGCAGAGAGATTGTCAAGCCTTATTGATCGATATAGGAGTAGTTGGAGTTGCAGGTATTACTGCCGGAATATCTAGAGAGACTGTTGCAGAGAACGGAGGCACATCAATGAGTCAATTATTGGAGCAGCCTACAAGGGAAGAAGCAGGACCAGTTATGGTCAAAGGGGCAATCCATATTTTACAAAAAAAAATAGCTGATAATACAGTACATGCTGTCCTCGGATTAGGTGGGACTCAAGGCACTTCGAGCTGTTGTGATATTATGCAAGCACTCCCATATGGTCTGCCTAAGATTATGGTGTCTACAATTGCCTCTGGAGATACTTCAGGCTTTGTTGGAATCAAAGACATCACGATGATGTTTTCGGTTAGTGACATACTGAAACTCAACCCTTTCACCAGAAAAATATTAGCGAATGCTGCTGCTGCAGCTTGTGGTATGGCTGAGGTTGATATCCAATTTACTGTGGAAAAAAGCGAAAAGCCATTGATTGGTATGACGAATTTAGGTGTATTGACCAATGGGGCGATGGAAGCCATTTCATACATCGAAGAAAAAGGATATGAGGTCATTGTTTTTCATGCAGTCGGTTCTGGTGGGCGAGCCATGGAACAGATGATGAAAGAAGGCATCATAGGTGCTGTATTTGATTACGCGATGGGAGAAATAGCTGATGATGTTTGGTCTGTGCTTAGAGCTGGAGGTCCTGAAAGATTGACAGTAGCAGGATCTTTGGGTTTGCCTCAAGTCCTGTGCCCTGGTGGTGCAGAACATCTCGGTATTTTAGTCTCCCCCAATGTGGTGCCTGATGAATACAAAACTCATGATTATGTATTCCATAGTCCAGTAGTCTTTGTACCCAGACTTAATAAAGAAGAAATCATTAAAGTAGCGAAAAGCATCTGTAATCGATTGAACACGACAAAGGACGATGCAGTATTTATGATTCCAAGAGGTGGTGTAGGTCGCTATTCCAAACGACATGCATCCTTATATGACAAAGATT
>CAYNMW010000304.1:0-3089 GCA_964398295.1 uncultured Saprospiraceae bacterium
GGAGGTTAGGTGGGTGAATAACTATCCACTCAATTTATCAATTTTCTCCAGCAATAATATTTGCACATCTGCAAACCTACTCAATACCTCGTAATCTGAAAATCTAATAAAATGATATCCCAAACTTTCAAGTTTATGTTGCCTTTTTTGATCTTTAAAATATGCTTCTTCATAAAAGTGACTTTTCCCATCAATTTCAATGATTAGCATTAACTCTTTGCAAAAAAAATCAACGATATATTGATCGATAGGCCGCTGCCTTAAAAATTTATATCCTTTAACTTGTCTATTGCACAACAGCTCGTACCAAATTCTTTTCTCTGCACGAGTCATATTGTTACGTAACTCTCTTGCATACTTTTTTAGGTTTTTATTATAGTGATTGTTCATTGTGTAAAGTTGATAACTAAGATAGGAATTAATGTTCACCCTCTAGATCTCCCTCGAAGGGAGACGTGACTTCGGGCTAAAGGAGACATATCAGGCTAATATTGTAAATGCTCCCTTTGAGAGCTATGTTGGTGAATTCTATATCCTCTTTCGAGCTAGTCATGTAAATGCCTCCCTTCGAGGGAGGTTAGGTGGGTGAATTCTCATTGCTATTTATATACGTTTTTCACCCTCTAAATCTCCCTCCAAGGAGACAGGACTTCGGGCTAATATTTAATGTATGAAACCACCACCCTTACTTTTCCCATCGCGCGCCTTCATTTCCTAAAGGAATCAGCGCTTAGCCATTTTAAATCACTGAATAAATCCACCACCTTCACTTTTCCTAATCTTAAACAACATCAAATCTTTCATCAGCTTGGCACGATGAATGGCTTCATCTGCATTTTTGCCCTGATGCAACTGATGGACTGCTTGCTCCCATAATGCAAGCCAGCGATCAAAATGGACTTCTTCTAGTTTGATTTGTTGATTCAATGCAATGTGCTTCAACATGACATTGCCTTTATAGCTTTGTTCGCCGAGTAAGACGGAGCACCAAAATTGATTGATGGTTTCTAAATGGTGTTCCAGATTTGCTCCTAATGTTTGTTGGAAAATATGGCCGACAATTTCATCAGTCAGTAGCGAAGAATAAAATTCTTTTACTACATGTTCTACATCTTGTCGGGAAGTAATGTCAGCCATCAAGAAATCAGTTTTTGGTAGATTAGTTCTGCTGCGACTAAATCTTGGATTGCCATGCCTGTAGATTTGAATAGTGTGATTTCATCTTGGCTTTTTCGAGAACCACCGTTAGAAGCCAGGAAATGTAAATCACCTTTTATCTCAGAAGTCTGAAAACTTCCCTCCTGAATTGCTTTGACAAATTCTCCTGCTTTACGTGGTGTGCCTTCTAGTTCATCACAATAAACACTTGCCTTGCTGAGTATTCCTGAATCAAATTCTTTCATTGTGGGTTTGAAGGAGCCGACTGCGTCAATGTGTTGACCAGCAACAACATCAGTTGCCATCAAAATGGGTGAAGTCGCAGATGTGGCCAGGCTGATGATATCTACTGTTGACAAAACTTGCTTTAAATCTTTAATTGCAGAAACTTGATTTGCTGCTTCACTACTTAATTGCTCTACAACCGTGTTCGCTTTTTGGTGGTCTCTACCCCATACATAGACTTGCTCAATTTGCCGAACAACAGAATGTGCAATTGCCATATGCTTAGCAAGTGGTCCTGTTCCGATAACCAACAATGATTTACTTTCTTTTCTTGATAATTGTTTGGATGCCAGAGCTGAAGTACATGCTGTACGGATTAATGTCAATGTCGCCGCATCCATTGTGCAAGCAACTTCGCCTGTTTTGCGGTGTTGCAAAATGTAAATTCCTTGATGTGACGAAAGTCCTTGTTTCGGATTGCCAGGTATGACAGCCATGAGTTTAGTGCCAAGGAAATCTGCAGACCAACTTGGCATCAACAGAAAACTATCTTCCTCACTTAATTGATGTTGTCCTTTTTTACCTACAGTAATTCCTTGTGTAGCATACGCATTTTCCAGAGCTGTAATCAACTCTGCATAATCTAGTGTATGTTCTACTTGTTCATTACTGATGTGTCTCACTCGTCCAAACCTAATTCCTTACGTAAAGGTAGGTCTTTGTTTGAATGACGGCTCCAGTAATTTGTTTTAATGTCATTAATTTTTGTGGCAGTGGTCGTTCTTCCCGATTTCAAATCTTTGTCTTCCCAGGAATTGATTTTATAGGGGAATGCGCTTTCAAAGTGAATTACCACTTCCCGTTGTAGTGCAGGGTAATTGATGGTATAGGCTTTCATGCCGTTTCCGCTGTCCGACACAGCAAGATTAGCTTGATAGGCTTTAGTCTCTACATGCTTCAATCGCAAAAAGAAAAAAGATGGTATGATTTGCTTTGATCCCGTCGGCAATGCTTCTGGATTTATCCTGATCATGCTAAACAAATCATCCTCCAAAATATTCTTATCCAAACTCAGACTGCCTGTTTCGCCTTCAAAGTAGGAGTCAACAGAGACCTGGAAGTTGCGCTTATTCTGTAATTCCATAAAGGTGTGTCCACACCACTCCTGCGAAGAAGAACTCACCTTCAGTGAATGCTCTCCATTTTCCACAGGGAAGAATGTACTGTTCATCATAGAGTATGGATACACGCCTGTATTGAATTTTTTGGTATAGTTTAATTTAAGTACAGATACACTTTTATCATCAGGCCGATCTGCTTTTGTATTTGCAGATGGGGAGAATGGTTCTGTGACGAATACCATGACTGCTGTTCCTTCGTGGATTTCGCCGTATCGATCTTGTTTGAGGGTGTAGCTTGATATCTCTGCATCTCCAGCATACCAGTAGTTATCGAATTGTTTTTTGTTTGGTGGGGTGATGCCTTCTGGTGCTAGCATTGGGGTGCAGATGAGGAAGATTGTGGAGAGGAATATGGGGATGAGGTGCATGATTTTGAATTTATCTTATGTAACAGAATTTGGGGGGAATGGTTTAGGGAGTGGTGGTGTTATTCTTTTTGCTTATCAATAATGATAACCTTATCAGTCTATTTATCATTCTTTAAGTTGTAACCGATGGCACAAGGGAGGAAGGGGTGCCCCGACC
>CAYNMW010000305.1:0-3048 GCA_964398295.1 uncultured Saprospiraceae bacterium
TCAAGAAAAAATTAAAGCAAGCTCATCAATGGTTAAGAGATAATGTTGGTGAAGTTGAAGGAAGAGCCTTTGTAGATTCTGCACCAGTGTTAGAACGTGATTGGGCAAGACGTGCAGGGCTTGGATGGGTTGGAAAACATACTTTGCTAATCAACCAAAAAGTAGGCTCCTATTTTTTTTTAGGTGAATTGATTGTAGATATAGAGGTTGAACACGACATTGAAGTTTCCAAGGATCACTGCGGGACATGCACTAGATGCATTGATGCCTGTCCTACTGATGCAATCAGCGAATCTGGTTACATACTCGATTCATCTAAATGTATTTCGTACCTCACCATAGAATTGAAAGAAGACATTCCAAAAGAATATCAAGACAAACTAGAACAATGGATGTTTGGTTGTGACATTTGTCAACAAGTCTGTCCATGGAACCGATTTTCATCACCGCATCAGGAAGATGACTTTTTACCAAAGGCAGTGTTGATGCAAAAAAATCCAGAAGCATGGTCAGCGTTGACTTCTGAAGAATTTGATTCTTTGTTTGTAGGTTCGCCGGTAAAACGAGCGGGATTCCAAAAATTGAAGACCAACATCAAGCATGCACTAAATCAAAAATCCACTAAGATTGAAGAGTAAATACTTCATTATACTGCTTCTTTATTATTTGGTGGTTGTTCTTCCACATGAACAAGTAGCCGCATTTCTGGGCAGCATTTTCATGCCAGGATCAAGGGTGAGGTACAACACAATCATGTTAGGAATTCTAATTGCAGGATTACTTGCTCTTGGAATTTGGCTAATGAAATCAATGCGCAATGAAGATAAAAAACTGCTGTCTACATATGCTTTTATCTCTATGATACTGATCGTGATTTGCATCAATGTTCTCTTTGTGTTAAATGTAGAAGCCGTTCATTTTGTTCAATATGCAGTCTTTGCAATTATATGCTTTCAATTAACAAATAGCTATTTCCGCACAATGTTTTGGTCTATGCTTGCTGGTGCTGTCGATGAACTTTACCAATATGTATACTTGGCACCTGAGCGAACACTGTACTATGATTTTAATGACGTGTTGATTAATGGCGTAGGTGCGGGGATTGGATTGATCATCATTCGGACGGTAATCTCACAATCTCATCACATTAAATGGAATACTGTTTTTAGGTCAATAGAATGTAAGGTGTTTGTTGGGATAATTCTATTCATAATCATAGGATTTATTACAGGTCATATTTCTTATGGACCCAATGAACAAGCATCATTTTGTTTTATGAAGAAGAGCGATATTGGTTTTTGGCGCCTCGTTTATCCAAAAGGCAGCATGAAATTCCATGTTGTGAAACCAATGGAAGGCTTCTTCTTTGCGATAGGTTTATTGGTGCTTTACAGCGGTTTGCAGAGAGGCTCTGTCGATATTTCTAAACGGTCAGAAAACAATTGATTAAATTCGATGTATGGCATTTGACAGAAAATATCTGATTGCTCTATTTCCACTATTCGTCATAGTGATATTCCTTTTTTATTTTCCGGATATCGTCGCCTATATTGCTTTAGCATGGGTGGTGTCTATGATAGGTGCACCACTATTTCGATTCTTCAATAAATTCAAATTCATAGGACGAAATCTGGCTGCGGGACTAACCTTGTCTTCATTCGTTCTGTTCTTAGCATTGTTGGTGTATATGATCATTCCACCGTTACTTCAGCAGGCTAGAAATTTGGCAGGTGTCGATTATAACAGAATCATCAAAAATTTAGAAGAGCCAATAAACGACTGGAATCAGTGGCTGGTACGAAGAGGGTTATTGGAAGCTGAAGACACAATCGCCGAAATCAGTACACCGGAAAAAGCGATTGATGAAAATTTGTTGACAAAGGTGATCAGATTAGACAGTGTTTATGCTCTCCAGGATAGCACATATGAAGGCCCTGATGTTGCCGTTGTTATTCAAGTAGATCAAAGCCATTTAGAAAATGGTGTTCATATTGAAGAAGCGGAAGAGGCGTCTTCATTTTTTGATAGAGTAAGGCAAAATATTTATAACATTTTGGACCCATCTAAAATCCCGGAAATATTTGGTTCTGCAATTGGTTTTTTTAGCAATTTATTCATCGCTATTATGTCCATATTCTTTGTGTCCTTCTTCTTTTTAAAAGAGCAGGGTTTATTTACAAGTATAATATCGACCATTCTTCCAAATAAATACGAATCAAAGGGTGCCCATGCACTTGAGGAAACTTCCAAATTGTTGATTCGGTACTTCTTAGGGATTACCGTACAGATAATTGTTGTCACCACATTTGTGACACTTGCCCTGACAATACTAGGTATACCGAATGCACTACTGATTGGATTTATGGCGGCGTTGATGAATGTGATCCCATACCTTGGTCCATTGTTGGGAGCTGCTTTTGGAGTGATTATTACAGTGTCGTCCTTTGCCGCAGATGCCAATGTCGTGACCGAAGTGAATGGCGAACTCATCAATGAAGCAGTTCAAGAAGTCTCCTTTTATAAAAATCTATTGCCGACAATCCTTAAGGTACTGGTTGTCTTTGGTATCATGCAAATGCTCGATAACTTTATTTTTCAGCCATTTATTTTTGGTAAAAGCGTCAAAGCACATCCGTTAGAAATATTTATCGTCGTCTTAATGGGTGCAAAAATGGGAGGTATTTTGGGAATGGTACTCGCGATTCCAGTATATACTATACTGAGAGTGATGGCAAAAGTCTTTATGAGTGAGTTTAAGATTGTCCAACAAATAACGAAGAATCTGTAAATGGCTAGTATCGAACAGTTCATTGCAGATTTCGCTTCTTTTGTTTGGGGACTACCACTACTTATTTTATTAATCGGTGGGGGTATTTATTTCTTACTCGTCTCTCGCTTTTTGCCTTATCGATATATTGGACATGCGATAGCTGTGCTTAGGGGTAAATATGACGACCCAAATGATCCAGGTGAAATATCACATTTCCAAGCCTTGTCTACTGCTCTGGCATCGACTATAGGAATGGGAAATATTGCTGGAGTTGCAGT
>CAYNMW010000306.1:0-2904 GCA_964398295.1 uncultured Saprospiraceae bacterium
CGGTTAGCCGTGTACTGAGTAATGGTGCTGTCTTTGCTCCTGAACAAAAAATGACAAGACACCAAGCATTAAAATCTTATACGATCGATAATGCCTACGCTGCATTTGAAGAATCCATCAAGGGTTCACTAGAAGTAGGAAAATTGGCAGACATTACCGTTTTATCTAAAGACATCATGACGATTCCAGATGATGAAATACCATCGACAGAGGTGTTGTACACGATTGTGGGAGGAGAGGTGAAATATCAAATTGATGATTGATGATATTCGTAAAGAAATTGCACGAAAATGATTCTCTTTAAATTATAGACTGAACAAAAAGCTGATGTTAAAATAGACCTAACTGATAAAGTCTGAATAAAATGTCCTACCCTATTCGGCCGCAACATATCATATCTTTGTCAGGGTTTTCTATCTGCCCAAGCTCTAAACCAATTGCTAAATATTAATTATCTTAACCAGAAGAAATTCAGCATCTAATACGAAATAGTATAGCATACCCACTCTGTCAGAGACGTTGATATCATCACATAGTTATGCATTAAGCTAATTCAAAACAGCCACCAAGTGACCAGAAAAAACTTCATCAAACAAACAGGCATCGCAGGCTCTGGCATATTGATTCTAAATGGCTGTGACATATTTGTTTCAGAACAAGACGTATTGGAAAGTGATTTATCTGGAGTGGTGATTAAAAAACCAAACAAGGGTGAAGATGTGTTTGGCTACATCCGGCGAGAAAACGGCGCGTTTGACAATACACTGTACAAACAAATATTAGGTGCTGCAAACGAATTTAAAGAAGGCGACCAAAGTTTGACGATCGCCGCCGTTGATGACACATCAAGACGAAACGCAAGGGAGTTATTAGGGAATACAACAATTGCAGCCCTCCATGAGCACATCGTGTATACAGATGAATTATTGGAATTGATTAGAGACTCTCTGGTACCGAATACAGAGATAGACAGTTGGACGTTGCAAGAATTGAAAGAGTTCACATTAACACAATCTGAGGAAAACATAAAGGACATCATGCCAAGCCTAAGCAGTGATGTGATTGCTTGTTTGGTAAAATTAATGTCCAATGAAGAACTCATTCAAATTGGACAATCAATATTTAATCCCTTACCCAATAGTAAAATAGGAAGCAAAGGGTATATGGGCGCTCGAGTACAACCCAACTCCCCTACTGACAACATAGAGGACATTTCCTGGCAAGTATTTAATGCCTGGTCTTATGCAGTTGGCGATGTGGTGCTGGGCACAAATCCTGTATCGAGTGAACCAGCGTCAGTTGCCAAAATTGAACATGCCCTCTTAGATATTATTTCAACATTTGAGTTGGAAAATGCAATTCCCAATTGCGTACTCTCACATGTAGATGTCCAGGCGCAAGTGGAAGAAAGATATCCGGGAACCACTGGTATTTGGTTTCAAAGTATTGCAGGCACGGTGAATGCCAACAAAACCTTTGATCTCACCATAGATAAAATGTTGCAATACGCAGCACAACGAAATGGAAACTATGGTTTTTACGCAGAGACAGGTCAAGGGGCAGACTTAACCAACGGACACGCCGAAGGGTTTGATATGGTGATGCATGAATCTCGAAAATATGGTTTTTTACGCGTGCTGAAACAAAAGATTGATGCTCTAAAAGACGGCAACAACTCATGGGTGCATGTCAATGATGTAGCGGGTTTCATCGGACCAGAGGTGTTCAGAACCAAAGAACAACTTGTCCGTTGCTGCTTAGAAGATACAGCAATGGGCAAACTTCATGGGCTGACCATTGGATTAGATATTTGCTCCACATTGCATATGGATGTCAACTTGAAAGATTTAGATTGGTGTATCGAACAAGTAATGCCAGCAAACCCTGCATATTTAATGGCCTTACCTACCAAAAATGATCCGATGCTCAGTTACCTCACGACTGCATTCAACAATCATGTGAAAGTGAGAGAGCAATTTGGCTATAAGGTAAATGATGTCATGTGGGAGTTCTTTAAATCACTAGAGGTCATTGATGACAACGGAAATCCAACAGAACATTTTGGAGATCCAGTGTGGGTGTACTACAAATACAGACAGCTCAAACAAGACGACAGATCTCTTGAGGACATTTATACTGAAGGAAAGGAAGCGATCTCCCGCATTGAAGATCGAGGCGTTCCTATTGCGCAGGGTTATGGAGAAAATTATTGGGACCTGAATCCTGATCTGGAAAAACAAGTACAACATTTATATGAAGATGCCAAGGTGAGCTTATGGACAACATTGAATAGTTCATTTGTAAACAATATCCCTACTCCTGTCATGATTGCTACACAATCAACAAACAGACAAGATTATGTATACCATCCGAGTTCGGGTGAAGCTCTAGGTGAACAAGCAATTAAAAAAATTAAAGGCATTAGAAATTCTTGGAAGGCAAATCTTCCAGATATTCAACTCATTATTTCCGATGGATTAAATGCAAGAGCTTTAATGGATGACGGACATCTCCTTCCTTTTTTAGCTGAGCTCACCAATTTGCTAAAGGAAAAAGACTATAGCATACATGATCAGCACATTGTCATAGAAAACGGCCGCGTTAGAGCTGGTTATGCTTGCGGAGAATTATTGTTTGGTAAACAAGATTCATCTACACCTCATGGTATTGTTCACATTATCGGAGAGCGACCTGGATCGGGGCACCACAATTTCTCAGCATACTTGACAGCTGCTCAGTCCTCTATTTGGCATGCAACAGGAACCGTAGATCATAATATATCAAAAGTCATTTCTGGTATTTCTGATACGGCGCTTAGTCCAGAACTTGCGGCATTGGATACAGCGAAGTTGATGCATGAGATGTTTTTGAATAGTTGAGGAGTCAGGTTTGAGGAGTCAGGTT
>CAYNMW010000307.1:0-1167 GCA_964398295.1 uncultured Saprospiraceae bacterium
TTATTATCAACATTACCATTGAAATGAGTTTTATTACATGAATTAACAGCATTATTCTCAGGAAGTGCATACTAACGATTAACAAGCAATATTTGCTTAGAATTATTCTAAGCACTCCATTTAGTTCTTAGTTCTGTATAAATACCATGAATAGAAAGGTGGTTTAGCGGAAATTCTAAAAACACATGGACAAGACTTAAAAATGCCAATACCAAAAGGCCAAGCATCATATTGTAGAAGTATAACGCAATTGCCCCAATCCAAATAAACGCTGCAATAGCCAGCCACTGTTTGGAGACTTTATGCCAATTAATGATTTTCGTTTTTGAAAACCAATTCAGATAATGATAGGTGTAAACAAAAGATAAAAATGCCTGCATCTGTAATGCAATATTTGACATGACATTATATTGATCACCGCTATGCAAACCAAAGAAACTTACAAAATCTGCATTAACTTCTATGAAGGTACTTTTGATCAATCTGTCAAGCAGCTCATTTGATACAGCATAATCAAATGCTTTGAAATTGATAAAGAAAAAACTAAAGCACAAAAAGGTGAATAAAACTGCATTCCCCATACCCAACTTACTTTTGCTTTTGAGCGCTCCGTAAATCATAAACAAGATCGTAAATAAGCTTACATGGAGGATGGTGGGTATAAATACACCAAAAACCATGTTGAATTGTTGGTTATTGTATAAGAGTATTGCCAGGAGAAAACTAATTCCAATAATGACTAGTCCCTTCTTTTTATCTGACACCAGTGCAAATACAAAGGCACTTGTAAATGCAATAAACACCATAGCTGGATTAATAGAAGAACAAAATTGTGCAAGTGATGGATACCAGGATGTCTCCGTCAAGAAACTCATAAATGGCAGGCTAGATGCAAAAAGAACGATGACACTAATCGTTAATAATACACCTAGGCCTAACAGAAATGCAACACCTGTCGAACTCTTACTAAAAAATTTGCGCTCTCTCAACCATCCTATTTCTGTCATATAATGCAAAGGTCCTAGTATGACATAGGAAAACAAAAACAACTTAAACGGCAAGATGATGGCCAACACAAATGATAAGGCAATCAAACCTACATTGAGTAAATCGACTTTGTTTACTTGCTGCATTACATATATAGACGTAAAAATTGTAGAATGTATC
>CAYNMW010000307.1:1267-2874 GCA_964398295.1 uncultured Saprospiraceae bacterium
GACTTTGTTTACTTGCTGCATTACATATATAGACGTAAAAATTGTAGAATGTATCGCAAGAACAGTATTAGGCTTCCTTTGGTCTCCATTACTAAGTGTTTCACCCAAAGGGTGACCAGCCTTTGGCTGAGAGTGTTGAGTGATTTTGAATTTCTTTGAAATTCGGGAGGAATTCTGTTGTTAAGATCAATTACCCTCTGATGGAAGGGTACCTTGAAGGCAAGGAGGTTAATCTTCCTTTTATTGTGATCTTCCTTAGCCGGATACATGAAAAGCAGGTATAGATTTACAGAAATACCTAACTTGTAAGCAATGGAAGTGCTTCAATTTTACGGTTGGTGGCAATTTGCTGTGTGTCTATTTGCATTCGCTGGACTGATGGCTATTTGGTATCATCTTGGCAGAAAGCAGACGGATCATGGACAGATTTGGCTCGCACTGTCTGTCTTATGCTGGAGTTTCTCTGGATTGATTGATGCTACAATGGGAGGTGAAAATTCTAGTATTGCTGATGGAGCAAGAAGCATATTGTCTTTGCTCAATAGTTTATTTATTCTGCTCTCACTTCCTTGGTTTCGCTATATACCACCATTCTTAAAACCACTAATAAAATCCAAGAATTGGATCTTCATTGTTGGTTTACCATTTCTCTTTTCACTTTTACCTACAATCAGTAAATTAATTTCAGGTAAAAGCGGCCTCATCATAAATGAGTTGGATGTCTATTATTCCATTTTGACTTTATTATTTCTGGGAATCGTTCTTTGGGAGTCATTCGCCAAGCGTCGATTGATCATGCTTGCCTGGCTGTCCGCGATTTGCATACTCATCACCTTTGTTGCCCAATTATATAAGATGACAGATCAAGATATCAATCTCACCTTATTTTCTGCCATTTTTAAATCCTGTCTGATTATGATCTTCTTTGCTCTCGCGTTGAGCTGGGTTAAAGATATCGCTGAAAAAATGAGTCCTGCTATTGGCAAACTCGCCTTGCGATTATCCAATTCAAAAATCGATGGACATTTAAAAAACATGGTAGCGCTGGAAGGCATCAAAGCCAATAAAATCATGGAGTTTGAACTAACGAATACACACTTTGATTTGCTCAAAACGTTTGCAACGCGTCGAAAAGAAGGTGAAGGATGGCTCATCGTCAAACCAAAACAACTACCGTTCAATCCAGACCATCACGACATCAAAGACTACAATCAAGTCAAACGATTATTGCATGCTATTCTTGACAATGTTTATGGTAAAGATTTATGGAGCAAAGAACAACATGAAGAACCATTGAAAGCAGAATTGTTTGAAGGTTCGGAGAAGCGTGATCGGAAGATTCGGTTGAGAATTGATAGGGAGCAGATTAGTTTCTTCAATGGGTCAAGACCCATTGTCGTTTAGTTAAGGAAAATACCCCATTAGGGTATCGTATTAATAGCAACGCATGTTAATGCGCTAATAGTTATGAATCATGATTGCATTCTCGCCGTCAAGTAAAGCCTTATCGTGACAATGCCTGCCTTTAAATACCTGAATTTCAATTAATTAGACATTTATTTTTCCAAATTACATTTGTCACGATTTTCACAAAAAATCCCGCCAAA
>CAYNMW010000308.1:0-2800 GCA_964398295.1 uncultured Saprospiraceae bacterium
CAAAAACTGATTTTGTTGTTTCTTTGTGTCTTCGTATAACCACACAGCATCAGTAGAGTCATTGGCAATTAACAATATACTACTTGGATTTTCAGACTGATATACACTTGAAAAAGCATAGTCATTTTCAATGTCTAGTTGAAAGACGTTGGTTGCATTTGCCAAGAAAATATTTGAGCCTTGGAACGTGATATTTGTAATTCCCTTTACACTTAAAGATTTGACATGAACCAAATCTGTACCATCCTTCGAATAAAATAAACTTTGTTCTCCTTCAGCTCTTTTTCGAATCAAAGCATAAAAGCCGCCTTCTTCATCTGGAAACAAATAGTTTTGCAAGAAGAGAGAGCCAGTTTCCTCATTATTTGTGATTGGGATTAAGTCTTTTTGTAAAGCTGCTGGAGGACTACATTTATTGATCACTTTTCTTAGTAGTGGATCAAATGTATAAAAGTCAAATTCCTTTGTCCCAATTAGAAATTGACCGTTTGAATTTTTATTAAATAATTGAATATTAGTAAACGGAACCGGGAAGATTTCTGAGTTATTCGAGAATTGATTAAACGCATGTCCATCATAGGCTATAAGTGCTGATGGACTTGCCATCCAAATTAAACCAGTAGAATCTTGAAAAATGTTTTCTCTGCAATTGATGTAGCTTCCATCCGGGTATGTGATGAAGTTAAAATCGTAGACAACAGCCTGCGCAAATAGTGATGCATGGGAATACACTATGAATGCAAGAAATGGAAGTATTTTGACTTTCAAGCTTTATGAATCTATTCTAAGATACTTTATTCAATAGCCTTTCACAAATAAAGAGAAACTTGTTAGATCGTAAAGCTTGTCACCCAAATATGTGACAATAGATCATAGTTCCTACGGTTTTGTCACCCAAACGTGCTATTTCTAGATCTACAATCCACACTTATCTTTGTCAAAAGAAATCATGAAAGCATGATAGCAAACGCAATTTATTTCTTTAATAAAATTTCTGCAATGCCAATTTGATTGAACCGTCTAACGGTGTTTTTACATCTTAACTGAAACCCTTAAATAACTTCCAAATGCAAACTTCCGCTTTCCAACCATCCAAGCTATCTGTACGTGAACACCAAGTCCTGGAGTTAATCGCTTACGAATACAGCACCAAAGAAATAGCTGACTTATTACATGTCTGTTATGAAACAGCCCATTCGCATCGAAAAAATCTGTTGCGAAAAATGGGTGCAAAAAATGCTGCCGGATTAATTCGGCGAGCATTTGAGCGTGGGATGATTTGATCCTTAGCAGTTACCATTTTAATATCAATTCTTAATTCACAATTTCCTTATTACCTCTTATATCTAATCTAACTCTGTGTTCTTTAAAAAACCTTAATTAAAAATTATGAAACAATTTCGACTTCTATTTATTTTAGTGTGTGCCCAGTTGCAACCCAATGTAACATATGGCATAAATCTCAAACGAAGAATACTGTATTTTCTTCTATTCGGCTTTGTGTATACCAATGCAACCTATACGCAAGGTGTATTAAATCAAAGTCCTAAAAATTATATACTTGAATGGAATCACATGTCGTGGGACCCTTCAAATGAAGCCGGTCTACCTGCACCTGGTGTCCCAAATGTCGTTGTCAACACCATCCAGGGATCAGAATGTTCTGCAGAAGATGCAGGCGTTACAGGAGTGCCACCGATTCAACTTATTCCAGTAACATGGAATCCAGATAAAGTACTGTACGATAAAAACGACGATCTGAATTCGACAAGACCAATAACTGCTGAGCATTGGTTGAACAGTCCAAATTTTTTATTAAGTAGTTATTGCGAATTCTCGACGCAAACAATTTGTCTTCCGCCATTTAGTCTTTTTGGGTCACCTCAAATTTGTGAGACTGTGAATGTTGATTTGTTGTATATAGGAACTGGTAACATACAGCTGCCTACCACCAATGGGTCTACCGGATCCTGGACTACCTCAGGTAATATTCCTATAGGGGGACAATCATTTATCAGATATCGAAATACTTGGAGATTTAGCAATGGCGATGCCATTTCTTCTCCATTAGATTTTGGGATCGTAAATTCGGGTTCATTCGAAACACATGCCAATTCAAATCGACGAGCCCCATCTGGTGCTCCTGCTTCAAAAGGCTACAGCAGCACGCTTAGTTTGGGGGCTTTAAATACAGGGCCTGAAGTCGTGTATAGATTTAGAGTGACGGGAAGTCGATCCAGATTTGTGACCTTGTCAACAGATTTTACCGGGACTAATTTTGATACCGAAATCCATTTACTGAATGGTGCAGGTAATCAGATTATAGAAAGTGATGACGATGGTGCTCCTGGAAACAACAAATCGTTGATAGAACGTGTATTAGAGCCAGGCACTTATTTTGTTGTTGTAGAAGGATTTAATTCATCTGCTGTAGGAGAATTTGTTATTGGTATAAAATCAGATCCTATCACATTTGATGAAGGTTCAATATCCCAACCATCAATTGCAGCAGCTTGCTTTGGTGCATCAATACCAACTATTTCAAATAATCAAAGTGCGAGTTCTTCACCAGCATCTAACTTGACTGCAACATATACATGGTTTAGAAAAATCGGCTCGGGTGCATATACACCAATCGCTGGTGCCACATCAGCAAGTTTGAGTAGTGCTCAGGCAGGAACAATGGGCGATGAGGATATCAGTTTTAGAAGAGTCGCTACAATCGATGGCGTCGAAACAAGCAATACCAATACTGTGACAATCATGTCTCAAGATAATTTTGGAGATGTCAGAATTACAA
>CAYNMW010000309.1:0-2718 GCA_964398295.1 uncultured Saprospiraceae bacterium
AATCAAACAATCAAACAATCAAACAATCAAACAATCAAACAATCAAACAATCAAATCCCCTTAAACGTAGCTTCATTAAACAAAAAACACTACATTTGCAGCCCGTTTGAAAGCAACGGGAATTTTTTGATGGTTGAACGAAGAAATTGAATCAATCATCTGGCACTATTGCCATCCATAAAAAATACAGATTAATGAATCAATATGAAGTAACATTCATAGTTGATCCCGTTTTGTCAAATGACGAAATTGAATCAACATCCAAATCCTATCAGGACTTGGTAACCAATGAAGGCTGTTCTATCATCAATGTAGATAGAATCGGACTTAAACAACTTGCTTACCCTATTAATAGAAGATCAAGTGGAGTCTACTACTGTGTAGAATTCAATGGAGAATCTGGTGCTCTAGTACCAAAAATGGAACTCGCTCTAAGAAGAGATGAGCGTATCATGCGATTCCTTACAGTGAAGCTAGATAAGTATGGTGTAAAGTATAATGAAGATAAACGTGCTGGCAAGATTGGTACGGTGAAGAAGGAAAAGAAAGAGGAGAAAAAAGAGCCTTACAAGAAACCATATAATAAAGGCAAAAAAGATGGAGCTCCTGCTGCTGCAGCAAAACCTGCTCCAACTCCGCAACCAACTGCAAAAGCGACTGCTGCTCCAGTAGCTGCTGCCGCAGCCACCACAAAATCAGAAGAAGAATAAATTGCTCAATACATAAACAAATAGATTATGGCATCAAGAGACGATATAAAATTTTTAAGTAATCCTAATATAGGCACCAGCCAAAAAAAGTATTGCAGATTTAAGAAATACAAAATCAGACACATTGATTATAAGGATCCTGATTTCTTAGAGCAATTTGTAAACAGTCAAGGAAAGATACTTCCAAGACGTATAACAGGAAATTCATTAAAATACCAAAAGAAAGTTGCGGTAGCCATCAAACGTGCAAGACACTTGGCTTTACTACCATATGTGACTGACTTATTAAAATAAAAAGCCATGGACGTAATTTTATTAAAAGACTTAGAAAAGGTTGGTTACAAACACGACGTTGTAAAGGTCAAAAATGGCTTTGGTAGAAACTACCTCATTCCTAAAAAGCTAGCGGTTATTGCTAACGCAATAAATATGAAAAAGCTAGACAAAATCAAAGAGGAAGATTTAGCTAAAGAAGCTGCAAGACTAGGTGAATACCAGGAAGTTGCTAAGCAATTGGAAGGTAAAACACTTAAACTTGGAGTGAAAGCTGGAACCTCAGGTAAAATCTTTGGTAGCGTGACAAATGTCCAAATCATGAATGCCATCAAAGAACAATTCGAATTAGATATCGAAAGACGTAAAATAGTCTTGAACGAATCTATAAAAGAAATTGGCAACTATACTGCTAACATCGAATTGCATCCTGAAGTGACAGTCGAGCTTCCTTTCGAGCTAATCAAGGAATAGACGAATCCATTCTACTTTATCGTTTGTAAGTAGTATGGATATACAATCAAGTTTTCTGCGATACTCCTGTATTGTTGTTTTCCTATTCTTCTGTAGTACGCAGCTGCATAGTCAGGTTTATTTGCAACTGGAGAAATTCAATTCTTTGAAGACGATCAAATTTGAACCTGGAAGTGAATTGGAGTTCAGATTACATGCCTATCCTGATACTTGGAGACAAGGTACCTTATCTGATATACTTGTAAACGAACAAGTCATTATTCTCGATGGCGATATTTTCAAATTGGACGACTTAAAAGACATTCGAATTTTTAAACCTTGGGCTCATCGTCTAGGAGTTTCATTGCAGCAATTTGCAGGAGCATGGACCTTGTATGCGGTCGTATTGCAACTAGTGGGTGAATTTGAAATAGGTCGAGATACTGTCATCATTGGAGCTGGAAGTTATGGGATAGGTTGGCTAATTAAAAAGATTTTCGGCAAGAAAAAATTTAAGTTAGGTAAGAATTCTCGACTCCGGATTGTTGACTTGAGATTCTAAGCCAAATCAAAATCATATTGCCTTCTCTGGCTCTAAGGGATGTTCTTTCAGCAATTCAGATGGGTCATAAAATCCCTTCTTATCCTTCACTTTTTCTCTGATCTCTTTCACATATTCAGCTTGGATCACAGATGCCTCATTGCCAAATGAATTACGAACATAGGTGAGTACAGCTGCCAATTCTTCATCATTCAATAAACCCTCATAAGCTGTCATGGGGACAGTCCCGTCATAATCCACACCACCAACTCGCATTGGACCATATAATCCTTTCAACGCGATTTTCACCAATCTCTCTTCACTACCCATCGACCAATTTGTTCCAGCTAATGGTGGGTGACCAGTAGCAGATAAGCCTTTACCGTTTTCTTGATGACAGGTACCACAATAACCTTCGCGTCCATAAATTTCTTTGCCCAAATTATAGGCAATTAGATCGTCACCATCGAGATGAGCTGGTACTTCTCCAATTTTTTTCACAGGCTTTACTGACTTGCCATTGAGATGAGCAAAAGCTGTTTCATGTGCATGGACCATCCACTTATCCAAAGGGTGTTGTTCTGCTACAGCAATAACTTCTACACCCGCGTCCTTGTCCAACCATGAAGCGGCCACAATCGCTTCCAGCCTGACTCTTCCATGTTCGTCTCCAGCTGAACGCTTTAATAACTCTACTTGATTATCAATGAGATGGCCATTGTATCTAATGACTCTCACAGC
>CAYNMW010000310.1:0-2714 GCA_964398295.1 uncultured Saprospiraceae bacterium
CTCTTTTGTTGGAATAATTTAATGTATTAACGGGAATAAAACTGTTGTTTAAAATATAGGCGTCAAGATCTCCATCCAGGTCGTAATCGAAAAATGCGGCATGAGTCGTGTAACCGGAATCATCTAGGCCATAGGTACGTGCTTCTTCCGTAAATGTGTTGTTGCCTTGATTGATGTATAGATAATTTCGTTGGTCACCATCTTTAGGAATTCCTGCATTGCAGACATATAAATCTTTCCAACCATCTTGGTTAATATCGACAAAGGTTGCGCCGGTACTCCATTGTTGACTAGCACCAACTCCAGCTTGAACTGTGATATTTTCAAAATGCAGATCACCTTTGTTGAGATAAAGATGATTTGATGCTGTGTTAGAGGTAAAATAGATGTCTTCTAATCCGTCATTGTTGATGTCTCCTATAGCTACGCCTCCTCCATTATAAAAATTACGGTAGCTGAAGATGTTGAAGCTTTCCGTATTCTGAACTGTATTTGTGAAATCTATACCTGTCTCTGTTTGAGATAATAATTGAAATCCTTCAGAAGCTCCAATGTGATTGTCTTGACAGCTCAAGAAGAGTGACAAAGAGAAAATTCCAAAAATCAAATGTCTTATCCTCACGTACTGTATAGATATAAAAAAAGGTCGCTCAATTGAATGAACGACCTTTTTAAAACGTTTATGTTTATTAGTATCCTGGATTCTGAACTAAGTTTGGATTTGTAGCCAAAGCATTTGCAGGAATCGGGAATAATAATCTTTCTGGGCCTGAAGCAGGTTTGTTTTCATACGCTTCCAAGAATGTACCGAATCGGATCATGTCTTGTCTTCTATGTCCCTCCCAGTATAATTCTCTTCCTCTCTCATCAAGAATGTCTGATGCTGAAAGAGATCCTAGAGCGCTTGCTCCTCTTGCAGTTCTAAGTGTATTAATCATCTCTAAAGCTTCACCGCTATTACCTAATCTAAATAGCGCTTCAGCTCTCATTAACCAAACATCAGCAAATCTATACACGACGTAGTCATTTTCAATCGGAAATTCAGTAACATAGTCTGGCGGGTACTTGACAACTCTAATACCTGTCACCTCTAAGTTGCCGCCTGTTTCTGTTAATGCTACTTCTGGCGTAAATGATAATGGATTTCCTAGACGGTCCATTAATTCATTCCCAGCCGCATCAAATTGTTGACCTTCCAAAAACCCAACTCTTAATCCTGACACATCTGTTACACCTTCATACTCCATTCCTCTTCTTGTATCTGATTCTTCAAACATATCGTAGAAAGATCCAAGGGTCGTAAATCCATTCCATCCACCAGGATTGTGATTGTAATGTAATCCGCAGTAGTATCTTGATTGCGCATTTCCACCTCTGACGCCACCGTCATTACCAAGCGTCCAAATATTTTCTGTAGACAACTGATCATTGGTTCTGGAAAAGTTATCAAAGAAATTTTCTGTTAGAGAGTATCTTCCACTATTGATGATTTGATCGGCAAGTGAAACGACTTGCTGCATATCTTCAGAAGGAAAAGATGGATTAGCTCTATCAGCAAATGTTCCTCTGTTTAAGAATGATTTCATTAGTAATACTCTCGCTGCATCAATGTTTGGTGTTGATGCTGGGCCATCAGGAAGACTAGAGATAACACCTTGCAAATCTGATATGACTTGTGCAATTGCATCTGGTCCTGCAAGCACTTCTGGTGCTTCTAACAGATCACCACCTGGCTCTCTAAACGGAACCTGATTCCAACCATCAGCAACAGAAAAAAGGGCATAAGCTCTTAAAAAACTTGCCTGAGCTCCTATTGTTGCATCCGGGTTAAAACTGAGTGTGTTTGTAGCTGAAAAAACAACTTGTAACAATTCATTAAATGTACTTGTCAAAAATGTATGATCAGCACTCCAAGTATGGTCGTGTAATACTCTCCATACACCGCCATCATCCCAGTCTGGTCCTCTAGTAGGCCCTATTGTTTCATCAGTTGTGTGCTGAGATGCAGCCCAAAATCTAGACTGATCTTGTAATGGAAGGTCAAAACCTTCTTCAGTAGCAGTCAAAAGAGCAACTACATCTGTACTCGAATCTAAAAATTCACTTGCAACATCTGCGGGAATATTAGATGTAAGCTCTTCTTCTAGGTCGGTACATGCCGATATTCCGAAGAGGAAAAATCCGAAAATTAAGAAATATATATTTTTCATACTGTTGATAATTAATGGTTAAAATGAAACATTTGCTCCAAGTATAAAACTTCTTGCACTTGGATATGGTATGTATTCGATGCCAAAAGAAGGGATGTTATTTGCTCCCTTATTTGTGTTAACCTCTGGATCAAATCCATTATATCCTGAAAACAACAAGACATTCGTACCAGTAAGGTAAATTCTTACATTACTGATTTGTTCACCGACACCGCCTAAATTATAGCCAACTGTCGCATTCTGGAGCTTTAAATAGTCTCCATTTTCCAAATAACGTGTAATTGCTGTACCAAAATTAGACTGTGCTTCTCCTGTTGTACTAAATTCTGTTGCAATATTTCGTGTTCCAAGGTTACCAATTGGTAAAACACTTTGGAATGTTTCATTAAAGATTTGATGTCCAAATGCACCATTGAAATTCAAGGTAACATCAAAATTACCTACGCCTAATTCAGCATTCAACCCTAACAATGTATTTGGATTAGGATCTCCTACAAATACTCT
>CAYNMW010000311.1:0-2659 GCA_964398295.1 uncultured Saprospiraceae bacterium
TTTTAATTTTGATTTCTTTGGAACAAGCTATTCAAGTGTTTGTGTAAGTTCAAATGGATATGTTACGTTCGCTTGTGTTGATGAAACTGATTTCAGTGAAGATGTCATTCCAGACTCTAATGATCCAAATGCAATTATTGCTTTGTTTTGGGACGATCTCAATCCAACAGATGCAGCAAGTGGAATAGTTTGCACATTTGCATCTACAATAAATGGGCAATCCTGTTTTGTAGTAGATTATCAAGGAATCACCCATTTTGGTGGCGGAGAAACGGTAACTGGTCAAATCATCATTTGCCCTGACAATTCTGTAACCATTAATTGCATTGATTGTCAAAGTGATGGAGGTACAGATTCTGCAGGACAAGGTATCGAAGATGAACTGGGTGCAACAGGAGCTTTCGATCCTGCTTTTCCAGACGGCACAATACCTGGCGCAGCATCTACATCAAATTGTGTGACATTCACTCCTAATTCAATTCCAGATTCTACATGTGATTTTGTAGCTTGGGTAACTGACCCAATGGATATTGCAGGTTCTACAGTATCAACAAGTAATCCTGCTACCGTAAGTCCTACCGAAGAAACGACATATTATGCAGTTGTTGATTGTGATGGAGCTACATGTATAGATGCTGTGACTGTAGCAATTGATACAGCTCCTCCATGTCCAGTTGAAGCCGAGCCTATTCCTACAATGGGAGAATGGGGATTAATTTGTTTAAGCCTTTTATTTCTAATTTTTGGAATAGTTACCATTAAAGAAACAAGGCCAGTTATCTTGGCAAGAAAGTAATCAAATATATAGAGCAATCATTTGCTTTAAATGAATACCTCACAAACAATGCATCTTGTATTGTTTGTGAGGTATTATAGTTTAATGACAATCTTACGCCAGTACATCACCAAAGCAAATAAGAGGATAAATAAGGTATAGCATATCGCAAAAGCGAAGGATCCATTTAAGTTGCCAAATGTTGGTTGAAACACCGATTCATAAAGCCAAGCATATGCATTGGTACTATCCCATTTAAACGTGTACAACATCAATTTTACAAATAAGCCCGATAAAGCATAGGAAACTAAAGGATTGAGTCCAAAGGCTCTAAATGGGTAGGCCCACGAAGTCCATTGCTGATGATCGATTACCCAAATAAGCAGCGTCAAAAACAACGTAGCTAAGCCACAAGTAAACAATACATAACTGCTTGTCCAAAGTGGTTTATTAATCGGAAAGCTAACATTCCATAGAAGACCAAGTAAGGTAAGTACAACACCAACACCGATAATTGACATCAACTGATTGGGTTGTGCTAATTGTTGATTTTCATCCTTTTTAAGTTGCAACACCTTAAGTCCAATAAAATAACCAATCAGTACATGAGCTATTCCTGGAATGGTGCTGACTAGTCCTTCCGGATCAAAAGGAATTCCAAAGCCTCCATAGACATGTGCTTCTCCTAGAACTTTAGGGTCAAACAAAGTCGCAAAGTTACCTTCGAGTGAATAGGGACTACCTTCTGCACCAAAGAAATACATCATCCCCCAATAACACAGAAGAATCAATCCTGCTACTATCCCTAGAATTTTTTTATCCCTAATAAAGACAATTAATAATGCTGCCCCACCATAGGCAAGTGCAATTCGCTGAAGAACACCTAGTATTCGCAAGTCAGAAATATGTTTGTGATGAAATGGAAACCAATTTAAAAACAAACCCACCAAAAAGATAAGTGCTGTTCGGCGAAGGATCTTAACGATCAATCTACTCCGTTCTTCTGTCATTGAGGACGATCCCACAATTTTGGAAAACGACATTGCCATGCTAACACCCACAATGAACAGAAAGAATGGAAACACAAGATCCGTAGGCGTCCACCCGTGCCATTTCGCATGGCGCAGAGGAGCATAGACATATTCCCAAGTCCCGGGAGTGTTTACTATAATCATGAAGAAAATTGTCATTCCCCTCATCACATCAATGGATAATAGACGGTTTTTCATGTGCTAATCAATAGTGTATTCCCTAAGGTAATAAGCTGAAATTATATATCGCAATAACTATCAAACTAAGGTTATTAACCTGAGATTAGAAAGATTTGGTAATTCATTAGTGAAAAAGAGTAACTTTTGAACCTCGATGGAATCTTATACTTGAAGGGAGTACACTACTAAGGGTAAACATATTGCAACCTTAGTAGAAACTCTTAAGTCTTTAAGATGTAGTGCACTTACTTTTACCTACATAAAGCACTACAGCCAGATACAATGGTATGACAATGGCCAAAAAAAGGAAAAAAATTAAGGGGTATAGGTAACTTATTTCGTCTTTAAAGTACTTATACATATATACTATTAAATCAATCGAGATGAAAATTATATTAAAACACGTATTCAGTAAGCAGGCAGGCATAGAAGTGCTTGGCAACTTAACTACGGATACTAAGATCGGAGAATTGTCTGCTGGAGAGTGGTTAGGTGTTTCGGCTGAGAGTGGAGATTATTTTGAAGTGCTTACCAGAAATGGTTTTGGATGGGTATTGAAATCAGATTGTCAGAGCAGTCGTGATTTAAACATGCCAATTAGACAAGCTGCTGCCTAATTGAACTTCTTACTATCATAAAGAATACCTTTCACTCCATCATATCCAGGCTTAAT
>CAYNMW010000312.1:0-2659 GCA_964398295.1 uncultured Saprospiraceae bacterium
ATATCTGTGTCTGCTTTTAAGTCAGTAAATCGATTTTCTTTCAGATAACCTTTCCCTCCGCAAGCTTCTCTACATTCTTGAATTGTTCTTGTTGCGTGCCAGGTAGCTTTTGACTTCAACCCTGCTGCCAACGTTTCTATATGCCTCATATCGCCATCTTGATTATTGGTGTACTTATCTGCCAATCGGCGAAGTGCAAAATAATAAGCATAGGTCTTGGCTACTAATGGTATCAATCGATGTTGATGAGTAGGGTAGTCCATGATGAGTGTCTCTGGCAAGTCAGACTTGGCATTGAATTGTCGACGTTTCAATGCATATTTTATGGCAATCGTAAGGGCAGACTTAGATGCACTGATGCCCGCAAGACCAACACAAACTCGTCCCACAACCAATGCACCTAGCATCGTAAAGAATCGTTTAGATGGATTTTTTAATGGACTAGTATAATTACCATCATCATCTATATCTCCGTATTTGTTCAATAAATTTTCTTTCGGTACGCGCACGTTATCAAACCAAATTCTGCCATTGTCTACACCATTTAAACCCATTTTATATCCGCAGTCTTTGACGGTTACTCCAGGTAGAGTTTCTCCTTGATCATTTCGGATAGGGACAAGGATGGCATGAACGCCATGAGTTTCTCCATTGACTATCAATTGTGCAAATACAGCTGCCATCGTACTGTGCATCGCATTACCTATATATTCTTTGCCAGCATCAAAGTCTGGAGAATGAATCACCAATTCATTTGTAGTAGAGTCATAGGTTGCAGTTGCCTCCAAGCCATTCACATTAGATCCGTGACCAGTTTCCGTCATTGCAAAGCACCCAAGTAATTCTCCTCGGTGCATGGCTTCTAAGTATTTCTTATGGTGTTTGTCTGTACCAAGATTGTAAAGCGCACCGCCAAATAAACCAAATTGTACACCAAACTTAATAGCCAAACTCAGATCACTGTATCCCAGCATTTCAAAAACAGCTATATGGTCACCCGCTCTTTCTCCTCCACCATATTTTTTTGGAAAGGCATATGCACTCACTCCTTGTTTCGCCAATTCTTTCGTCTGTTCCAGAATACGCAATCTAAAAATGTCTTTGTCTGGTTCTGTCACATAAGCAAATACTGGATCACTAAGTAAGGTGCGCATTCGATTTTTGGTGTCAGCATAATCTGCATCCAAAAAGGATGTCAGTGCACCAACATCAAAAGATGTTTCTACTTCATGTAAGTCTTTTGATTTGTCAAACTTTGACAACAAAATATTTGTGCTGATTTGACCATCAACGCCCAGGGCCTGTTCTATATCAGCGAGTGCTGCTTTGGTCTCTTCTAGATGTTTATCATTACTCGATTGACTGGTTTTTGCAATTTCCATTCCCAGATCAACTAAAGATGTCTTGCCATCCAATTCCAATCCTTTACCATGTGCTTTCATGGCATTAACCCACGATCGAAATGTTTCTTCATCAGGTGGTGAAGTGGGATCTGTCCATCGAATCAAATACGCTTTTTCATCAGGAGTCAAGCAACTCAGACAATCAATCTTTTCATGGATAATTTTCATCTCAGAGGGACTCAGAACACTGTCTGACCAACCAACATAGAAAAGAGGTAAAAAAGATAACACACCTTCTGTTAATTCACTTGTTAATGGTTCACTTGCCATATCAATGATTTGGAGGATAAACAATTATATTCGCTACATAAATTAAATGATTGTAAGCCTAACTTAGTTGCAATAATCACAAAGAAAATTAAATAATGAAATTGTTAGAAAATAAATGTGCAGTAATAACTGGTGGTTCAAGAGGGATAGGGGAGTCTATCGTCAAAGAATACGTAAAACAAGGAGCTAATGTCATCTTCACTTATCGTTCTAGTGCAGAACAGGCAAATGCACTAGTTGAAGAATTATCCGCACCAAACCAAAAGATACTTGCCGTTCAATCTGATGCAAGCTCTTTTCAAGATGCAGAACAACTCATCAAGCGTGCCACAGAAGAATTTGAAACCATTGATATACTCATTAATAACGCTGGTATAACCAATGATACATTGATGTTGCGAATGAGCGAAGAGCAGTGGGATCAAGTGATTGAGGTAAACCTGAAATCTGTATTCAATCTGACCAAACATGCGATGAGACCGATGTTGAAAGCAAGAGCTGGATCAATCATCAATATCTCATCAGTTGTAGGCGTATTTGGGAATGCAGGTCAAGCCAACTATGCAGCGTCAAAAGCTGGTATAATCGGTTTTAGTAAATCCATCGCCAAAGAAGTCGGGTCACGTGGAATACGATGCAATGCCCTAGCTCCAGGATTTATCGCTACAGATATGACTGACGAATTGGATGAAGCAACAACCAAAGCATACACTGATATCATTCCACTCAAACGATTTGGTGCCGGACAAGATGTAGCAAATGCCTGCGTGTTTTTAGGTTCTGATATGTCAACCTATGTGACTGGTCAGGTTGTAAGTGTTTGTGGAGGTATGAACACTTGATGCCTGCGGCAAATTTTGAATGCTTGGTGTTTATTGTTTCGTGCGTAGGATTCCCTTTAGGGTTTGGCGCGGGAGGCATGAATATTTAAGTCTCCCTTGGTCGACAGTCTTGCGGCTTCGGTTGGTCGACAGTGTTAAATTCCC
>CAYNMW010000313.1:0-2638 GCA_964398295.1 uncultured Saprospiraceae bacterium
GATGAATTGTTCACCTCAACCCAAATTTGATATGATCCGTAGGTCAACCGGATCAGTCAAATTTAATTCGGAGTGATATCTATTTTTAGAGGAAATAGTGACAAATCACCTTGCAAATTAGACTTGTACCAACCTGGGTTAAGCAGGTATAATTCTAACATGATTCAAGATTGGATTAATAATTGCAACAGTAAGCAAAACACCAGTCATGAATTTTGAGTCGAATATTGGAGGACAAAGTGATGCTTGGAATTTGTTCTACTTCAGAGCAAAACCAATTATCTATAAACTATATGGAGGCAATTCAAAGGCGTCTATTGAAAAGATTGAGCGTGCTTTTTTGAAGGTTTCTATTGAAAATCCAGATATAAACCCAGCTCATTATGATAGTGTTATGACTAGAGTGATCGATTTACTCGAGATGAATTCAAGTTTTTCATTAGAAAAACCAGCACAACATCTTCTGGAAGACTATTACAATCCTAATTAAATACAATTTTAAGTATTGTATCGTTATCTATGCGAATAAATCTTTAGCATGAAAATATTACTTCGCATTAGCGCCGTAAGCTTACTCTTCTTTTCTCTTATAAGTTGTGGATCTGATATTGCTAGTGATTCAGGTTTGTCCCCACAAGAAATTGCACAAAAAAATCAATTAGAAATTGAACAATGGCTTGCTGCAAATCCAGGTGTGGATGAAATCAGGTCTCCTTCTGGACTTGTATCTGTCATTATCGAAGAAGGAAATGGAGTATTCCCAACAGTGGAGGATACAGTCACCATTGATTTTGATTTGTTACTAGGTGATGGTACGCCGTTTACAAGTACTGCATCTGCAGGTGTGCCTGCAATTTTACCTGTTATGAGTTTAGTCCCCGGTTTGCAAGAAGGAATTCAACTTCTATCTGTAGGTGGAAGCGGTAGTTTCTTAATTCCCGCCGCATTGGGTTTTGACCAGTTTCCTGATGGAATAAGTAATGATGACTTATTGATTTATAATATTATCCTCAGAGATATCAATTTCCAATTTGCTGGACAAGAAGAACAAATGGCAATTGACCAGTATCTAGCGGAAAACAATTTGGTTGCTGATACCATTACACCATCAGGTTTACATTTCATCAATATAGAAGAAGGCAACGGTGAATCTCCCACAATTAATAGCACAGTTACTGTGGATTATCTTGGCACACTGTTGGACGGGACAATATTTGATACGACGAGGGACAGAGGCAATATGGCAACGTTTGAGTTGAGAAATCTGATAGAAGGCTGGCAAGAAGGAATAACGCTTATGTCAAGAGGCGGCACAGCAATTATGATTCTGCCTTCGGCAATAGCCTATGGCAACTCATCACCAGCGCCTATCATTCCTCCAAATAGTGTGTTGGTATTTGAAGTGACGCTTATCGATTTCGAAGGCTAGTCAAGAATCCAATGATAGCGATTCTATCGTTTAATCAATTTGCCACTCAATTGACCTTCCTTACCATTTAGAGAAAATAAGTAAAGACCATCTTGCCAAGTAGATGCATCTAAGGCAATTTGTTGATTGCCTCCACTCGTCCTAACAGATTGCTCTATTACTTTTTGTCCAGCAAGATTGAGAACAGACAATTGATAATCACCCGTCAAACCCTTAGAATTAAATTTAATAATGACATTGGAATCAAAAGGGTTAGGGTTTATTTGTAAGTTCTGACTATCATTCAACACCTCTGGAATGGATGAGGTTCGATCAGCTACGGTAAGTCTATATTCGCCAAGTATATTTGCAAAAATACTAGGGATTTCTACAAAAGTACAGCCAGTCAAAGCGGGATTTTGAATACAAGCTGTAACTCCAAAAAACAACAAATAATCACCAGGTACCGCATCTGCAGTCGGTGTTCCGAATAGACTAACGCATCCTGCAGGACCATCAGGATTTGCCTGAATGAAACCTTCTGGATTTGATATTATAGATAAGCCATCTGGCAATCCTACTTCTTCCTCTCCAAACATTACTCGGAGAGAATCTGGTTCAATTAATATGGAGTCTCCAACAGTTATACTTTGCGTTGCGGGATCCAAAAAAGTATCCGGAAAAATAAGTGTAAACGTCATTTGATATGGCACACCTATAAATGCTGTATCAGTAATTCCAGTACCACCTTGTTCTGGAGGAATTACGCCAAATGGAAGTGGGAACAAAGATGTTCCTTCTACAGGTACATTTGGATCAGGATCGCACTGAGAAAACCCTTGAATTGTAAGTATAATTATCGGAAGCAGAAATAGATATCGGAGCATGGTTTTTCTTTTAAAGATAAAATCTCTCCTGCTTAATAAGAAACTTTGACTAAATATATTCCTTTATGTCCAAATATCTATTTATCGAATACCAAAGGTTTTAAGCAACAAAAAGATCTTTGGAATATGCTTACATCAGTTCTTATCCTTGAGCAACTCTTTTAATCATCGGTAATTGACTCAAGATTTTTCCTAGATTTTCCAATGCATTTTCGAGATCATCTTTGAAGTCTTCATGACAAACTTCGTTGATTTTTTCTTTAAAATTTTCTTGTCCAAATTCAAGAGACTAAACCATGTTGATGAGTTCTGTGAAAAATAAACTAAAAAAGAAAGGCTGGAG
>CAYNMW010000314.1:0-2594 GCA_964398295.1 uncultured Saprospiraceae bacterium
GGGGAGAAATCTGACTGTTCAAACTACAGAGGTGTCACATTATTATCCATTGCTGTGAAGATACTGGCTAGAATCATCTTAGACACACTCATTCCAACAATTGCTGAAGAAAACCTCCCAGAAAGTCAGTGTGGCTTCAGAGCAAATCTTGGAACAACGGATATGGTTTTTTTTTCTACGACAGTTTCAGAAGAAATGCAGAGAGCAGAACATGGGATTCTATGCAGTTTTTATCGATCTGACAAAAGCCTTTGATACAGTCAGCCGGAACGAGCTATGGAAGATCTTGGAGAGGCTTGGCTGCCCACCCAAACTTCTCACAATTATACAGCAGCTCCATGTAGGACAATAATGACAGGTGAAATATATCCGAGAGTTGTCTGATCCCTTTCCGATCGACAATGGAGTCAAGCAAGGATATGTTCTCACTCCAACATTATTTGCCATCTTTTTCAGCATGATGCTGAAGAAAGCAATGGAAGATATGCCAGAGGGGATCTACATCAGGTTCCGCACTGATGGAAGTGTGTTCAATCTCCGCAGACTGCTGGCTCACACCAAGACCACAGATGCAATGATCATTGAGCTACTCTTTGCTGATGACGGCGCACTGCTTGCCCACAGTGAAGTGACTCTTCAGATGACTGTCAACCACTTTGCTGAAGCAACCAAAGCCTTTAGCCTTACCATCAGTCTGAAGAAAACCGAAACCACCAGAGGAAGTTACAAACCCCCTCAAATATACATCGACAGTGCACCACTACACTGTAGAGCACTTCACATATTTTGGTACTGTCATCATGTCGACAATCGCATTGCTATAAAGCCAGCAGATTCTTTGGTCGTGTACAGGAGCGAGTCTGGAAGAACCACTCACTCCGCATGTCAACGAAGATCACGGTTTATACAGCTGTAGTAGTAGCTGTATGGTGCTGAGGCATGGGTCTTATACAGAAAACAACTACAACTTCTAGAACTATCCATCAAAGATGTCTGCGCTCCATCATGAACATCAGATGGCAAGATTACATCTCCAACAATCAGGTCTTGCACCGTGCCAACATATCTAGCATCGAAGCTATCATCATGACTAGACAACTCCGATGGGCAGGACATCTATCCCGGATGGAATACAAGAATGCCAAAATATGTCTTCTATAGTGAACTGTGCGAGGGTAAAAGAGATAGAGGTGCACCACAGAAGCATTTCAAAGACCAACTGAAGCAGCATCTGAGTGCAGCCGGCATTCCTGAAGATGACTGGCAAAACAATGCCAAGAGCAGAGACAACTGGAGAGAGATGACAAGAGGAAGCCTTTGAGCAAGCCCGAAGAGAAAAGGTGGACGCAAAACGCATGTTCAAGAAAGCATCTTAAGCAAGCAGCTAGCTCAGTTATCCAGGGATTTCCTTGCATGTTATATGGTAGGGTATGCGGATCCCGATGTGGTCTTCCCAGCCACCAGAGAGCCTGCAAGGGTTTGCCTTCCAATTGATCTTCGGATTCGAAGAACCAACCCTCATCATCATTCATATGCATACGAGATTTGTTGGATTATATGATTGTATGATTATATGCATTTTCATAGTCAGTAGTGCAAATCTTAATAAATCGGTATAGGCAATAGGGTAATAGTCAGTTGATAAAGTCATTGCTGTTCTATTCTATACACACTTTTACACCATTTCCATGTAATATTATATTCACACGGGTTAGAACTTACACAAAACAACGTTATTTCTATATTTTGTTAGACAAAAACGTTTCCAAGTGTAGTGATGAAGAATAACGTGTATTACATTCGTATGGATTGTCAATAACGATTCCGTGATATAAGATGGTTTATGTCTTCCGCCGCCATCTTGATTTTTCAAATGAGGGTAAAAACGTTGACTTTCACTTAAAATTAGGTTGTAAAAAACAAATGAATCAACAAGAGCATTATTATCTCATAACCGACAAGTCTACATGGAAACGACACCATTATGTTATCGCAACGAAATTGAGTTGATTTTTACACTGGAAAGGATGTAAACATTTAAGCATTTCTATCATTAATATGGAGTAGGTAACTACCTTAAAAACTTTCTGACACTAATGGCAATATATTGACACCAAATAGTACACCTTAAGTAAAAATGACAACAATTTTTACCTCGTTTTACAATCCTTTGTCATTTGGCTGGCGATCGGACTAGCTGAGGCGGCCATCTTGATTTTTGCGATGTGGATATTCTTTTACCGAGAATAATTGAGGTAAATGTAATCATCTGACTCGCTGCTAGTTACGACAGCACACAAAGAAAAACTTTCCGTGTTGTTCCCTAGTTATGCGATTTTTATTTCGACGTAGCTGAAAAATGCCATTTTTGCGTTTAACTGTTATTCCCTCCCTTAATGGCCGTTGTGCAACTCTTGGTCCTGGAAGGTGTCCGATTCGGATGAAGAACACCCTGTTCTTCAATTTGGTACTAAAATCAAATCGGTGCCAACGACTTTTTCAAAACTCCTTAAATAAGGCCCGTACAGAAAGTGGCTCATGGACTATAATAGAAGGAAAGGAATACCAACGCAATTACCGCAATCGATATTCTA
>CAYNMW010000315.1:0-2571 GCA_964398295.1 uncultured Saprospiraceae bacterium
TTAGCTATCTAGAACTTCTTATCGAATTTGAATTATTGAATAATTAAGACGAATCAGCAGTTAAGAGAAATGATATCAACCGTTAAATATTGAGGGCGAATATTGATTTGGGGTTTCAGTTATTCGAGTATTCTAGGCGTTAAAAGAACAAAGGTTTTGAAGCACGAACTATGCGAAGGATTTACAGACTTGCCACCTAAATGAATATTGGACATTGGAAATTCAACATTCTAATTCCTGATTCAAATAATCAGCGAATCAAGCTAACATCTCCAGACAAACTGAGTTGGTACCCATCCACGAACTCAATTTCTGCTTGCCAAATATAAACTCCCATTGCACCCATTTCTTTCCCAATTCTACCATCCCAAAATTCTTGGGGATTAAGATGATTAAGTTCCTTTTTTGAAAAAACAATGGCTCCCCATCGGTTAAAAATTTGAAGATTTTTTATCCTTACGACACCGCATTTTGGAAACATCTGGAAATAATCATTTTTACCATCAAAATTTGGACTAAAAGCATTTGGTACATACAGTAAGTTTTCCTTTGGCAAGGAAATTTGTACGTCGGTTGTATCTGCACAAGCATACTCATTAAGGACCGTTAATCTATAGCTTGGTAAAAATGGTACTTGTAAAACTGGCTCCTTACAATCGTAACAACTTAATCCTGCTGTTTGAGTCCAAGAATAATCAACCTGGTTGTCTCCAGTGATGACAGGGCTTAATTTGAGCGGTGTACAAAAATCAGTTTCAATTAATCCCGGTAAATTAATAGTTGGAGAAGGTAACATGGAAATATTGGTATTTGCGGTGTCCGTACAATAACCATTATCGATAATTACTTGGTAATCACCTTCATTGGAAAGGGCCATAGAAGGTATCTGTAATTCAATCCCAATATCCCCAAAGTTGGATGGTCCTGACCATGTAAAATTCTTTAAATCGCCATTTCCCGTTGCAGCTAATGAGACTATTTCTCTTTCACAATATTCTAATTTTCCAGTAATAGAAGCTTCGATTTCAGGTGTTACCAAAATCTCTAACGGTCTTATTTGTTCACAAAACCCATACTTCGCGATCATCTCAAAAGTACCACTATATTCATTGGAGGCAGCTTCTATAAAAGGATTGAATTCTGTAGAAGTAAAACGATTTGGTCCAGTCCAGGATACAGTTCCCACTGGGGAAATACTGGAATTAAGGGATAGTGAATCCCCTTCACAAATTGGACTATTTGTTCCTGCCGTGGCTTGCAATTGCTCATTAGGAGGTTCGACCAGAACGGTTTGTTCTTTCCATGTAAAACCACAATTACTATTTTCAGGGGTTATCTGAACTAGCTTATATTTACTAGGAAGTAAACTATCAATAGTAAAGGCATTGATATTATTTATAGGTACTTTATAATTGGATTCTTCCCAGTTATTTTGATTGATCATTTTGATGTTATATTCACCTCCAGATGGAAGTAAGGGAGAAGAAACAAGAATTTTTCCATCATTCGCATTCAAACAATCAGAAGGTGGGATGACGTCGACTTTTACAGTATCTAAGTCTAAAGGACCTGCGTAAAATCCTGAACGATCTCCAAGAAAATCGGGCGTATGAGTGTCATCAGAACCCAGGGTTGGGCCGAAAAGTGGGGGTAAATTTAATAAGAATGCTTGGTTGTATATATTGTCAACAGGGAGGTCAATAACCTCAGTATTAACGGTTATTATGACCGTTTCATTAGGAGCTATTTGAAGATTATTGATGGTTAAGATGTCTGTTCCAATTCCAGTATTTTCAGCAATATTTCCAGAAAAAGAAGATGAAACACTTTGGATTTTGACTCCTTCTGGGAAGGTATCCGTAAGGATAACATTTGATAAGGACTCATTTGATTCATTATTGATAGTGAAAATAAACTGTAGATTGGTATTCGAACAATCTACGGCTCTCGGGTTAATGTCATTTTTGAAGGAAAGACTATATGGGCATGAACATCCGTCGCTAATATTTGCTACTGGAGTACTACCTACTTGGGCACTAACTTCACCTGATGAAGTATTGATTGAAATTAAACGGTTGTTAATGAAAGGGGTGGTCGTAATGGGACCAAACCCAAAAAGTTGACCTGATTCTGTAAAAAAAAGACTTCCAAGTTGGATGACTAAATTTGGAGAAATTTGGGCTATAGGTGTTACCATCCCAACTTCCTCGTCTGATAAATCTAGGTTAATTTTAAGCAAATACCCTTGAGTGGCAACTGGGTCATATTCATTCCCTTGGAAAGCATAAGCAATTTTGGGATTTTTAGGATCAATCGCAAAATCATCTATTCTTGTGGTAAAAGGACCTGAATTTATTGAAGTGGGATCCCAAAATAAATCTATTTGTCTAACTAATTCAAAGTCATCCAAAACATTAAAAACTAATATTTTGTCTAAAGTGTTTTCATGGCAAAAATACAAACCTTCTGGACTACAATCGCCAGCAAAAACTTCCATAGAACCAAGATTTGGAAGGGATCCAAGAACATCGTAACTATCATTCGAGTGAAGTCGAACAAATGAATTACTAC
>CAYNMW010000316.1:0-2568 GCA_964398295.1 uncultured Saprospiraceae bacterium
CCGTTTCGCAAGGTGCATGGTTACAATGTTGACACATTACGGGTTGGAAAGCCACTTGCGGATTTGCAGAAGGATCTTCCAATTCACCAAATCCACCTAAGGATCCATTATCACCAGACAGTCCATTGAAATCATCTTTCTTCGTATTATCAGCTTCAAAACTATCTTCAGAAGAATAATATCTATCAATACGCAACCAATGCATATCTCTAGATTTTCGTACTTCTTGCTTACCTACAACAGGAACATTATTCTCAGCATGACAAGCAATCACACATGCACCACAACCAGTACAAGCATTAAGATCAATTGACATATTGAAATGATGCCCAATAGAACGATCAAAACTATCCCAAAGATCTACTGAAGTCGCAGGAACCTCTTGGTGATTTAATGATACTACAGGAATATGATTCCATTCGGCATGGTCTTTTGTATTGAAGATTTCCAAGGTGGTTTCCTTGATAATATCTCCTCTACCCATCATGGTCTTATGCAACTGAACACATGCAAATTCATGCATTCCGCCTGCTTTTTCAATTTTGACCGATTGAATATTATTAAAATCTTGATACAAAGCAAAAGCGTTTACGCCTGTTTGCATTTCAGATTTCATTCCTGCTTTCTTACCGTAACCAAATGACAAGCCAGCTGTGCCTTTTGCTTGACCTGGCTGAATAATAACTGGAACATTATTTAAAGCAACTCCATTAACGGTTAAATTAGCATAACTTCCGTCTAGCCCACCATTCGCTACATTCTCGTTAATCAATCCTATGGTCTCCGCATCAGCTTTGGAGACAGTTACATAATTATCCCAAGAAACACGTGTAATTGGATCAGGAAATTCTTGCAACCAAGGGTTATTGGCTTGTTGACCATCGCCCATGCCTACCTTAGAGTACAAATTAAGCTCCATTCCATCGGCACCAGTTGCATTTGCTAAACCACTTACGGCAGACGAAATAGAAACTGACGAACTCATTACAGGAGCCTCTACTGTTTCATCGGCTGTTTCTTCCTTATCAGATTCGGAAACCATCATGACCGGGTCAGCAGAAGCACTCATCGCGTCAGCATTACTGCTTGCAACAAAAACACCGTCATGAATTGCTTTATTAAAATCACTTCCGTTCAATACAAAAGTGCTCCAAGTTTCTTTGATATAATCGTAATAGCTCTTGTCATTACCCATCCATTTTAACACAGATGCTTGAAACTGTCTTGTATCAAACAACTCGTTAATGGTAGGTTGCATTAGGCTATAATGTCCTCTTTTAATTTGTGCATCACCCCAAGACTCTAAATAATGGTTTGAAGCCGCAGCATAGGTTGAAACCGCAGCAGTTTCATTCCAATTTGTTGAAAATGTTACCGATAAATCCACATTTTCAATACCTGATTTAAATTCAGCTGCATTCGGCAATGAATACATAGGATTCACACCATCCATAATCAACATTCCAACCTTACCCGCATTCATATCAGTAATAAGGGATTGAACTGCCTTTGTATTTCCTTGTCTTGTATACCGAGGTGACTTAGCGTCAAAAGCCTTACTACCTAACATCTCATTGATAGCCAAAACAACCGTTTGAACGTTCACATCATCAATGCCGGAAACAACAACAGCTCCACTTTTGTTTTTTCTTATTTGAGCAATAAGACTGTCTAAGGTTTTTTGAGCATCAGCAGGCAACTCCCCACCGGCAGTTGTTCCATTCAACTTAGTATACAAATACGCCAAAGCCACTTTCTGGAACTGTGACGACAAAGCAACTCGTTTATCAGCATTTGCCCCTGTTAAAGACATATTTGCCTCAAACTGAACATGCTTAGACATTTTTCCGTTCTTTGGAACACGTCCTTTTGAATACCCACTATCATAACCACCGCCTTGCCAATCTCCTAAGAAATCTGCACCAAAAGAAACGATGATATCAGCATTTTCAAAATTATAATCCGCTAAAGCACGCTCTCCATATTTCGCACTGAAAGCTGTTAATGCAGCCTCTTCAGAAATTGCATCGTATGTCACATGATTTACCGTCGGATGCGCAGCCTTAAACTCTTCAACCAATCTAGAAGTAGATGGACTAGCATAAGTCTGTGTTAAAAAGGTAATTTGCTTTCCTGAATTCAACTTTGACTTTACTGCAGCATCAATCGCGTCCCAAGAGACATCTTCTCCAGCTCCTGATTTCGGTCCTTGTAATCTTGTGCTATCGTATAAAGATAAAACAGATGCTTGCACCCGTGCATTCGCTCCGCCATTAACTTTAGCTTCTTTATTATTTTCAACTTTTATCGGTCTCCCTTCACGTGTCTTAATTAAGATACTCGCAAAGTCAAAACCATTTGCAATCGTAGTAGCGTAATAATTAGCAACACCAGGAACAAGGTTCTCCGGAGCTACCACATAGGGAATAGATTTGATAACTGGTCCTTCACATGCTGCTAAAGATGCAGCAGCCGTACTAAAACCAACATACTTCAAAAAGTCTCTTCTATTGGTATTGGTGGATTCTAAAGTCTCTTTATCACCCAAAAACTCATCAACAGGAATGT
>CAYNMW010000317.1:0-2541 GCA_964398295.1 uncultured Saprospiraceae bacterium
CTCGCGACCCCCTGCGTGACAGGCAGGTATTCTAACCAACTGAACTACCAGACCAAGAAATGTATCTCTACTTTCTTTAAAGCTTGGCAAAAGTAAGATAGATTTTTATTCTTCACAATTCTAAGGCAGAAAATTATTAAGGTTTTCGTAAGTATATCAATATCCCACTTCATCTACTCACCAACTCCTCAATCTCCAGACCAAAGTCATACTGCAAATCCTCATGTAGAAGTGGCACTCTTTTTTTGATAAGTTCCACCTGTCGATCGTAAATATTCTTAAACACAAGCCTTTTTCGAGCTAGAGGTATATGGTCTTTGTACATATTACAAAAGGCAATCAGCAGTGTCACTTCAGTTTCTTTATTGCCAGAATATCTGATATATTTTTTAACATTCTTTAGAATCTGTCTGACTGCTTTCTTTTTGTGATAGTGAGATCTTTTGTTTTCCTTGGCTGAAACAAACTCATCTATCATCCACAATTTCACGTTGTCAATATATGACTGTTCGTCTTCTGCCTCAAAAAGGAGATAGGTCAACAGTTCCTTGTTTTCCTTTTTAAATCGAGCAAGTCTCAAACACAAAGCCAATAGTTCTGCCTTAGACCTTGTCTTCAATTCATCTTTGATTTGTTTCGAATTAGCAGCTTTCATATTTCAAAATAAGCAATGTAACATTTGTCACGACTTTCATCAAAAATCTCGCCAAATGAATTCCGTAAAACCAATTAGCTTGGCGCTTCGCATCATGCTAATTAGATGACGCACCTATCGGCGCTTTACTTAACTCGGGTTCATCTTCTCGGTACCAAATGTAATTCCTTCTGCCTTCCATCCAAATAATAAAAGTCATCTCCTGTAAACACACCATCTTGCTCTAGCATAATCCTGACCAACTTACCTCCCCATTCCGGTACTTCTGTCGCTGCAAACAATTCTATAGAATAAGCGGTGTTTGCAAATAAGGGATAGTCACCACGTCCTTTGACGCCGCCTTGTTGATCCCATAAACCAATTGTTGGTCCTGCTGCATGACCATGAAACCCAATAGGGTGAGTGTAAACAGAGGCGTTTAATCCTTCCGCTTTTGCCTGATCCAGTGATGCTTTTAAAATCTCATTTCCTGATCTTCCACTTATAAAGTTATTCGTCAATATATCTTGCATTCGATTGCCGTTTGCAAACGCTTTTACTAATCCTTCTGGAGCTTCTGTCTCATCTGGTTTGAGCACATAAAAATGCTCTTGCTGGTCTGTATTTAATCTGAGATAGCTGATTCCAAAATCGACATGCAATAAATCTCCATGTTGAATCACATCTTGTTCTGGTCGCTTGGAAAAGGATCGTAGAAACTCATTATTGCCCATATCTGCTCGTTGGACAGAAACTGAGGGATGAAACCATGTATCCAATCCAAGATCATTGACTCTTTTGCGCAACCACCAGACAACATCACTAGTAGTTGTTACACCTGGGTGGATCGCTTTTTCAGAAAGACCTTCTCTTAAAATCAAATGTCCCATTCTGGCTATCATCGGATAAATTGCTAATTCCTTGGGAGTCCTTGTCTCCAACCATGCGATTGCTAAATTTTGTGCAGAGACAACTTTGTCATGTTGTGCTTCAGGTAAATAGGACATAAATGCTTCAAATTCTGTTTTGACCAGTCCATCTGCTAAAGCAAAGTCAGTTGAATAATTTAGGCCAATCTTCTTAGGGTTTTTTTCTTCAATAATTCTCATCAAGGCTTCCCATTGATCAGGAAACACATCTACATCCCATTGCCCTTCCAATAACCTACCAACACTATATCTGGCAATAGCAATTTTGTCCAAGCCTTCTGCTGTGTTATGGAATACCATCATGGTACGTCGCCTTGCTGATAGCCATGTAGCTGGCAACATAGTCTTCATGACAGGATCTTCATTGTATTCTCTTGAAATAAGGATCCACATGTCTATACCTTCTCGCTCCATCAATTCAGGTAGTAAATTATCAAGACGATCTTCTAAGATATCATTGATGACTTCAGCCTGCTCTTGAGGAGATAAAATACCAGGAAGGTTAGTTTGAGCTATGACTAAACTATGTATAGAGATAAGAAAAAGAAAAACATGTATTGCACGCATAAGATTGATGTTATTCTTCTAAATAACTAAATTCTGATCAGGAATGCGAATAAAAAAAGAGATTGTATTTTCATACAATCTCTTTTAAACAGAATTTTAAAGGATATAAAAGTTTATTACGGGATATTACGGATTGTCACATCCATCTAATTTAACAGCAAATGTGGCAGAGTTTGTCACTTCAAATCCAGACTTTAATGCTATTGTTTCTGACGCATCATATGTAACTGAACCTACTGCAGTTTGCTCGCTTTCAATGCTTAATCTTGCTTGGTAATCTTTATTCATTGTAAGTCCACTTAGCAACATTCCATCTGCGCATGGCTCACACTCATCTTCACATACAGTTGTCTTAAACCCTTTATCAAGGCCTGTTGTGATTTTTGAAAAATCTGGATCGTTTGTTGGCGT
>CAYNMW010000318.1:0-2529 GCA_964398295.1 uncultured Saprospiraceae bacterium
AGTAACATTAAGTTTAATTCTAACCTAAAAGTCATAACAGAATCTGGAACTCTATTATGCCTTTTATGCTCAAACTTTTATGCCTTTTATGGTAAAAAAAATCAAACTAATAAAGTCATAAAAGATTGCAACCCAATCTACTAAGTCAATTTTTACTACTTCTCATTATAAAGACTACAAGTCAATAACCTATGGATCTTCTTAATGGCCAAGAGAGTTTTCAATTATTCTTGCGTTGGTAACATTAAGATTATTGATCTTGATATAAATTATCGATATCCGCCGAGCTCAATTCTATAAATAATTCAGCTAATTTATCTGTTACATCGGTTGCAAATTTTTCACCTTTTTCTGCAGTCGATTTATACGGATTGCCCACACCCGTATCTTCTGTAACCTGAGACCACTTTCGTTCAGCCCACGCCCAGCCTTCATTCATTGCGCTGATACGCCAAGTCTTCGCAGCACCATCTCCAGCTTCATTTAATGGCTTTACAAGTTCGGCTTGGATATACATCATCAGGCTTGTCTCCATTTCATCAGCATGATCACCTTCCTCTTCAAAGTAGGTATACTTATCAACACTTCTAAACCAATGACAAGAACTCAAGAACATCTTTGGATACTTGACACCCAATTCCCTCAACATGGTTTTAAATGTATTGCCTCCGTGACTATTGAATACAAGCAGTTTGTGGATGCCCTGTCTGTTCAATACTTCAATAATATCATCAAGGATTTTGTGTTGAGTTGAAGGGTAAAGATTGATGTCCAGTTTGATGTCAGTTTGTCCTGTATTTACTCCAAAGGGTAGAGTAGGTAAGACAATAATTTTCGCACCTTGATCAAATGCTTTTCTTGCCGATTCTTCAACGAGATAATCTGCTTCGTAAATGTCCGTACCATAGGGAAGATGATAATTGTGTGCTTCGCAAGCACCCCAAGGTAGAATAGCGACTTCGTAATTCGTTTCTTTCACCTCCTTCCAAGTGATTTCTTTTAGCATATAAGATCGCATACAGATTTGATTTTTACACAAAATAACAAAGCGCAAACGAATCTTATATCGGGAATAAATTGATTTGGGACTATTAATATCAGTAAAGCTTTTCTTTTGGGTATTATACTCGATCTATATGCCCAAGAAATTGCATTGGTATAGCTTTGATATGATATACTTCTCTGATTAATTGAATACAAGTATATTGCATTAAAATTAAATATATGGCTCCTGGAGAAATAATGAATATTTTGGTGATGGTCATCGTTGGTGGCATAGCTGGTACATTGGCAGCTCGCATCATGAGAGGCACAAACTTTGGTTTGTTGATTAATGTCTTATTAGGAATAGGTGGTGCCATTGTCGGTGGATTCTTGTTCAAGTTAGTTGGCTTAACACCAGGACAGAACATTGTCAATGTTATCTCAGATACCTTTGGTGTTCAATTACCTAAAGACATCGTAGGTATGATCGTCTCTGCTACTGTTGGCTCAATTATAATTATCTGGCTATTTGGAATGTTAAAAGGTAAACGTAATCGTGCATGATCACTGTTAAAGATAAATTGGTTTGCATTACAGGTGCTTCATCAGGTATCGGCGAGTCTCTTGCTTATGCCTTCGCGAATGAAGGTAGTCGCCTATTATTGTGCGCTCGAAATCTTGAAAAACTAAATGCAGTAAAAGACAAGTGTGTTGGATCGCCAGAGGTACATGTGTTACAAGTAGATCTCTCTAAGTATGAAGAAGTTGACCAACATTTTGGCCCCGTATTGAGTGAGATAGGAGACATTGATATCTTAATCAATAACGCTGGCATATCTCAACGAACAAAGGTCATCGATTCTTCTATCGAGGTAGATAAGAAAATAATGGACATCAATTATTTTGGGCTTGTTGCTTTGACGAGGTATGTCTTGCCATCAATGATAAAGAGAAATTCTGGACATATGGTTGCCATCAGTAGTGTGGCGGGCTACATCTCAACTTCACATCGTTCTGCTTATGCTGCATCCAAACATGCAGTGAGAGCATGGTACGACTCTTTGAGATCAGAGGTGTTCAAAAACAACATAAAGGTAACCGTAATTTGTCCTGGATTTATAAATACGGATATTTCAAAAAATGCAATGAATGGTCAGGCAGAGTCCTACGGTAAAATGGATTCTGGTCAAGCTAACGGAATGAGTTCTGAGGAATGTGCAGATAAAATACTCGATTCGATTAAAGCAGGATCATCGGAGCTATTGGTAGGTGGAAAAGAAACAAGATATGTTTTATTAAAACGTCTCTTTCCACGCTTGGTCGAAAAACGATTGAGGGACCTCATACCTCAATGATTTCTTATCGTCGCCTATTCTTTTTTAATATCCTCTGCAACTAGATTTCTCCGCAAGGTCGAAATTGGTTTTGAGTATAAAAGTAATTCCTCGACTCCACTGCGTTTCGCTCGGAATGACAAATCGACTCCACTGCGTTTCGCTCGGAATGACAAATCGACTCCACTGCGTTTCGCTCGGAATGACAAAT
>CAYNMW010000319.1:0-2527 GCA_964398295.1 uncultured Saprospiraceae bacterium
GCATCCCCAACATTATCAACCGGAAATTTACACGCCTTATTCTGACAAACATAAATCAAGGTCCCTTCTTGCAATTTACTTTCCAGCAATCTGAGATTCCCTTCTGTTTTCCCGCCAAGGTAAAGAGACGTAGGACTAAAATGTCCTTGAATTTCAGTGTTCAGTTGATTTGCATTTTCGCCAACAATTGCAATTTCGTAAGGAGGGTAGACCATGTCAAGATACAACTGACACCAATTTGAATAAAAGCCTGGACTATCCTGCTGTGTGATTGTACCGAGCATATTTTGAAGCATCTGTTCCGACATAGACAAGTACTCTTTGTTATACAACAGTTCTCCAAGTGCTTTTAGATTTCTAGCCATTACCGAATTGGATGCAGGTATGACATTGTCAGACAACTCTGCTTTGCGAGCAACCAATGGTGGGTCTATATCAGAGGTGTAATTGAACATCGAGTTTTTAGGATTAAGGAAATGTTCAATAGCATAATCAGTCAAACCCATTGCTTCATCTAACCAATGTTCTTCAAAGGTCACTTGATAGAGTTTGATGAAGGCATCTATGGTAAGTGCATAATCATCCAAAAACCCATTAATGCTGCTTTTACCATCTTTATAATTTCTGTTTAGCCGGAAGTCTTTTTGCTTCTGTTTTGACAGAATGAAGTTTGCATTTTTCAGTGCAGCTTGTTTGTATGTTTCATTACCCAAGGCGAGATAGGCATCTGCGTAACCCTTGATCATAAGCGCATTCCAGGAAGTCAATATTTTGTCATCCAATCCTGGCCTGACTCTATTCTCTCTTTCTTTTAATAGGGTAGCATTGACTTGCTGTCGTAGCTCTTTTATGTGTTCCATTGTCATGGAATGTCGGTCTCCAAAATCCTTGTCCGTCTTTTTTCTTAATAAGATATTCGTGTGTTCCCAATTTCCTTTTTTAGAAACATTGTAATAGTTTTTTACGAAGGCATTTAATTCTGGATCAGGAAAAAGCACTTCAATTTCCTCTTCTGACCAAACATAAAATTTACCTTCTTCACCTTCACTATCAGCATCAAGTGATGAGTAGAAGCCACCAGTTTTGTCAGTCATTTCTCTCTTTACCCATTCTAGACTTTGCTCGATTATTTGTTTGTAATGGGGATCTTTGGTCAACTTATACGCTTGAGCATACAGGCTTATAAGTTGTCCATTGTCATACATCATTTTCTCAAAGTGTGGCGCCTTCCAAATGCGATCAACAGAGTATCTGGCAAAGCCGCCACCTGCTTGATCGTAGATGCCTCCCATAGCCATTTTGTCCAAGGTCAAGGTAAGTCCTTCCAACGCTTTTTCATTGCCACTTAAGGCATAATATTTCATTAGAAACTCAAAGTTATTGGGCATCGGAAATTTTGGCTCACGGTCGTTGCCACCTTCTTTGAAATCTAAGCCAGTGATGAAATCCTCACCAAGACTATTCAACGTTTCTTTGTCAAATTTAGTTGGATTTGATACCAAAGCAATGTCATCAATGTTTTGAATGCCCTTAGTAATCTGGTCTGCTTGATCGGTTAATTTTTGTGGATCTGTATTGTTGAGTTCTGAAAATTGTGACAAGATATTCAGCCATTGATCTTTTGGGAAATAGGTGCCTGCCCATATTGGCCGACCGTCAGGAAGAGCAAAAGCATTCAATGGCCAACCTCCTCTGCCACTCACCAAATGACAAGCGGTCATATAAACATCATCTACATCTGGCCTCTCTTCACGATCTACTTTTATAGCTACAAAATTTTCGTTCATGACTGATGCCACTATCGAGTCTTCAAAAGATTCATGCTCCATCACATGACACCAATGACAAGCCGCATATCCGATAGAGATAATCAATAATTTATTTTCTTTCTTAGCCTTAGCAAGAGCTTCCTCTCCCCAAGGATACCAGTCTACTGGATTGTGAGCATGCTGAAGTAAGTATGGACTGCTTTCATCTATTAGCCGATTGGTATGTTCTTGACTGGAAGACATGGGTTTGTTTTTTGAAGAATGACATGCACTGAATAAACAACAGGCAAGTAAGCTATATATCAGAAACCATTTCATGGATACATTCATGTTTGTAAAAATATCAAAAGATTGATAATGTCTACCTCATCGTACATTGATACGATAAACAGGTTTGCTTGTTAAACGCCAATATATAGGCTTGTGTTTTGAATGGGTTGTTAACAGACTTTATCTGCACAGGAAGAACTGGCAAATGCGTCTGGTTTTGCTTTGAATACAAAACCCATACCCAGTATATAACCCATTGCTTCTTTAAGTGCTGCATTGGATTGAAAATGAGGGTCAGTATTGATGTCTGCATGTACTTCCAATTCGACATTGTGTCGGTCTAGTAAATCACAAATGCTATAGGCCACTTGAACTGATTTTGCAACCTCCATAATCATCCGTTCTTTTAGAGACATCGTATTTCTCATATTGGAATTAGAGATAAACATGAAACCTCCTTTTTTCTCTCGTAAAAATACAATAACCGT
>CAYNMW010000320.1:0-2493 GCA_964398295.1 uncultured Saprospiraceae bacterium
ATTTAGAATCCAGGATTCTGCGTAAGTGCAGCAGTCCCGTCAGTCTCACTCAATTCAATTTGTACTGAAGGAAGCGGGAATAAATTGTGCTTCTCTTCTACGGTAAATGCATCTTGTAAGTGAATTCTTTTATCCTTTTCAGAAGAGATATAAGCATTCATGGTAGATACTAAAGTACCCCATCTTCTTAGGTCATACATTCTATGTCCTTCCATCGCCATTTCAAGTCTTCTTTCAAGTCTAACAGCATCTCTTGCTGCACCAGCGTCAGACCAAGTGTCATTATATGTTCCAACATTGTAGTTAGCCCATGTGATACCTCCATCACTCGGAGAAACTGAAATGTCAGCACCAGAAGTACCAGGCCCTTGAGCGCAGTTACCTGCTCTCATTCTAACCATGTTAACTAATTCTCTAGCTCTTTCTAAGTTTCCTAATTCAACTTCACATTCTGCTAACATTAATAAGATATCAGCATATCTTAAAATGTTATAGTTGATAGCTGATACTTGAGGACCCCATGCTCCTGGAGATGTCCCTGAATCAAATTGTCCAATATGTTCAGCGTGATATTGCGTCTTCTTAGGACTGAAAGGACCACCGTGGTTAGGATCTCTGATCCAACTAGCGGCATGAACACCATGATCATAATAAGGAACATCATCTCTACCTACTGTCCAATCCAATCTAGGATCAACATTATCAGCAGCTGTTACATCTACATTATCTGTATTTGGTAATCCGTTTGCATCAGTTTTATATGCATTTACCAAACTTTGTGTAGGTTGGTTAAATCCACAGCATCCAAATGGACTTCCTGAATGCGGATATCCTAAACGTGTGCCATAGTTACCATTATTAGCACCAGGATCACCGTCATTTACAGAAAATTGAATCGCAAAAATTGACTCAGAATTATTTTCTGTTGCCGCATTAAAGTTGTCATGAAAACAATCAACTAAAGCATATGCACCAGAATTAACAACTGCATCCAATTGTGCTTTTGCACCAGAGTAGTCAGCATTATACAATAATATTTTACCTAAATAAGCTTTAGCCGCGTTGTTAGTTGGTCTTCCAACTTGAGACTGACTTGAAGGTAAATTATTTGTTGCATTGGTCATATCCGCAATGATCTCAGGCATAATATCCTGATCATTTGCTTTTCTAAAGTCTTCATCTGTTTCTCTGTAATAAGGAACATTTTTGAAGACTTTGTACATATCAAAGTGAAAATGAGCTCTTAAGAAATCACATTCAGCTTGGATTTGTGCTTTTCTATCAGCAGAAATCTCTTCAGATCCTGTGTTCAATCCAGCGGTAGCATTTACTCTTGCTACACCTTCATAACGAGATTGAAAATAATCATCTAATAGACCATTACTTGGCAACCATTGATAGTGCTCTAACTGTAAGATATCAGCAATATCAGATGCTTCTGATCCTTTGTGTGCATCATCCGATGCAACGTTACTAAAAATCCAATGCCCAGCATCTCTAGCCCAAGGGCCAAAGTTACCCCATTGACCATTCCAACCATCAAGCATGGAATAGGCTGAAATAAGGGAAGCCTCAATTCCTTGAGGAGAACTCAATGCGGAACCATCCAAGGCTCCTTGAGGGTTAAGATCTAACCACTCATCTTGACACGAAACTCCTAACGCAAGGACTGCGGCTAAAAGAAAGAATTTAAATACTTTCATTATTCTTTATTTTAATTTTTAAAATTCAAGATTCACCCCAACCATAACTGATTTGTTAGATGGGTAATTACCAAAATCAATTCCTGCTCCTGTTACACCAATATTAAATTCAGACATAGCAGGATCTAATCCAGAATAACCTGTAAGGGTCAATAAATTTTGACCTTGGATATAGATTCTAGCTTTACCAGCTCCAATCATATCTCCTATATCGTATCCAATTTGGATGTTTTCAAGTCTTGTGTATGAAGCATCTTCAACATAATAATCAGATGACTGATTATTAAATGCTCTACCTGCATAATCTGGAGCAGGAATATTTGAACCAGTATTTGTTGGTGACCAGTGATTGTCTAATACTTCATTTCTAATATTAGCTTCAAACTGTGAAAAGTCTGTGAACAATTTGTTGAAATTGTAAATTTCATTTCCATACTTTCCAAAAATGAAAGCAGAGAAATCAATTTTCCCAATTCCTAAACCAATGTTCAGACCTCCAGTGAATGATGGGTGATAAGAACCTAAAACAATTCTATCATCATCATTGATAACACCATCTCCATTTTGATCTTTAAATCTAATTCTACCAATGGCTTTTCCAGCTTGGTCAGCATGAGAATCAACCTCAGCATCAGATCCAAAAATACCGTCTGTTTCATATCCGTAGAAAGAACCAACAGGGTGTCCTACTCTGTTAATACTGACTGCTCCGATTCTACTTCCACCGTTTGCAAAGAATTGTGTTTGTCCATCAGATACCTTGGTAATTTCATTTCTATAAGTACCGAAA
>CAYNMW010000321.1:0-2425 GCA_964398295.1 uncultured Saprospiraceae bacterium
TGCCTTCGACAAACTCAGCATATGAATTTTCATTGGGCTTTTGATCAAAAATACGGCCAAATGGACTCCGTTTAATCAATTATCACGGCGCTTACGCAATGTGCTAATTAGATGACGCACCTAACGGCGCTTTGAAATTCTCTTAACTAAATGGCTTTAGCATTCAACACTGTCGACCAAAGGCAGACTCCTAACATTGTCAACCAATGAGAGACTTAATTCCTTACCTTTGCATCTTCGTGTAAACTCAAATGACAAAGCAGTAGCATGATTCTGAAGACAAAGCAAAAAAATAGCATTCTCCAATCCATGATTTCTCATGTGGAATCGGTTAGAGAACAATTGATTGCTACCAACAAGCAAGAGCTAGAGGATTTTGCTGGCGGTGACAAAGCCATGTACGATAGGCTAAAAGTCAACGATCACAAAGTTGACGAAATGAAACAGTCCCTAACAGATGTGCTTGCTAAATCAGATCCCATCGGAAAGGTGATATATAACTACGATCACCCAAATGGGATGAAGGTGGAAAATAAAACGGCTCCCTTCGGTACGATTATGATCATTTACGAATCACGACCAGATGTGACAATCGAGGCAGCAGCCATTGCATTCAAGTCAGGCAATCGCATTCTCCTCAAAGGAGGCAAAGAGTCCAGAAAATCAAATCTGATACTTGTCGAATGTTGGCATAAAGCACTCGAAGAAAATGGACATTCGACAGATTGGGTTCAGTATTTGGATTTTAATCGCGAGTCAACACAAGAGTTTTTGAGAACACCACCACAATCAATTGACTTAATTGTACCAAGAGGCGGAGACGGACTAATCAACTTTGTGAAGCAGCACGCTACATGTCCAGTACTAGTAAGTGGTCGTGGAAATAATTTTTTATATGTCCACGAAAAGGCAGATTGGGAAAAAGCAACAGCAATAATAAAAAATGCAAAGCTGACTAAAATCTCTGCGTGCAATGCATTAGATAAAGTTCTTGTTGACAGTCGCTTGCCAAATCTGGAAGAGCGTCTTTCTAATTTAATGACAAGTTTGATCAAACAAAACATTCAAGTCTTCGCTAATATGCCAACATCTAATGGAGTGCAACCACTTTCGTGGAATGAAGACTCTCTCTTGTATGAAGAGTTTCTAGACTATAAGATATTGATAGACAAAACTGATAATATTGACTCAGCAATTGAAGTCATTAATAAATATTCCGGAGGTCATTCAGCTACGATTGTGTCAGAAGATAAAGAAGCTGCAATGTTTTTTATGGATTCCGTTGATGCCGCTGCAGTCTATCAAAATGTGTCGACTAGATTCACTGATGGAGGCCAGATGGGAATGGGTGCTGAGTTGGCAATAAGTACTGATAAAATACACCACAGAGGTCCGCTAGGCTTGGATCAATTGGTTACAAACAAATGGTATGTATATGGAGACGGGCAGATCAGAGTATAAGAAACGCATCATTTTAAAAGTAGGTACAACGACCCTAACCAGAGGAACAAAGTCAATCTCAAGAGGTAAAATTGAAGACGTTGCCAGACAAATCAAAACCTTAAGTGATGAATACGAATTTATCATTGTTAGTTCTGGAGCAATAGCTGCAGCAAAGCAGTTTGTTCATTTAAATGGTCAATCAGAGATCAGTGATAAGCAAGCATTGGCCTCCATAGGTCAGCCTCATCTCATGCGTATTTTCTATGAAATATTTAATGAACTCGGTTTGCCAACTGCACAATGTCTATTGACGTATTTTGACTTCGACAATGAGGAATCTCGTAAAAATATCAAACACACCATAAACGAATTGTTGAAGAATAACTACATACCTATCATCAATGAAAATGATACCGTCGCCACAGAAGAAATCAAATTTGGCGACAATGATAAATTGGCTGCATTGACGGCAAGACTCATGGGTGCTGAATTACTCATCATGGCAACCAATACTTACGGACTCTATGATGCCGACCCCAACATAAATCCAGAAGCAAAAACAATTCCTCGGATTGATAATCTGGAAACCATCCAATCTGTGGTCGGTGAATCCAAAACTGAACTCGGGTCTGGCGGTATGAAGTCCAAAATTCAAGCAGCAGAAATAGCTAAAAATGCGGGCATCGAAACCTGGCTTATCTACGGCTTTGCCGATGAATTTCTGCTAGACGCAATGTCGGGTAAAGTGCCTTTCACTAAAATTGTTTCTTCTTAGGAGTCAGGTTTTGAAGTTTAAGAATTGCAATCTTTTGTGGTTAGCCCTTTTTCAATTTCAATTTCAATCTCAATCTCAATTTCAAAAACTCAAAACTCTACACTCAACACTCAACACTTTCGACCAAAGGGAGAATTCTATATCTTGCAACTTCAAAAAATGCAAAATGAAAAAAATTCTAGTCTGTACAGGAGGTGGCGATTGCCC
>CAYNMW010000322.1:0-2405 GCA_964398295.1 uncultured Saprospiraceae bacterium
GGGCTTGCCTGTGTATTATTCGGTTGAGGAGATACCTTTTAATGATCAGAAATAAAAAGGGATCACCCTTTAAATCTCCCTCGAAGGGAGACAGTGCTTCGGGCTAATTTTGTAATGGGATAAATAAGGTTGGCCGAGCTATAGCTGTAATGCCTCCCTCAAGGTCAGACGACACAGACACTCGAAGACTCGTCGGTGGAGGTCAGGTGGGTGAATTCTAGATCGTTTTTACACTTTCATATCCGGGCAATCACCCTCTATAATCTCCCTCCAGGAAGACAGGACTTCGGGCTAATTCTGTAATAAATAAATTAGATTATGCCCGAGCTACAGCTGTAAATGCCTCCCTTCGAGGGAGGTTAGGTGGGTGATTTGTACTCACAAATATAATAGGACACCATCACCCCTCATCCTCATCTATATTCTGCGCATTCGGATCAGTTTGCTTTTTAATAAAGCTTGTTGTATCAATTCCTGATAAAATTTCTGTGTACAAGCCATCAGAGATACCAGTTTCGATTTCAATCTTATCGTATTCTTGATCCCCAGTTTTAATTTCCACGAAAGTGGTATCACCAGAATATATGATGTCTCGTTCCTGGACAGAAACAACTTGATCTTTACGTATAAGTATGACATCTGCATTGGCACTATAACCTGCTCTCAAGAACACACCTTCTGGGATATCGGTAATAGCAGCCTTGATTTCAAATTTGACCGTTCCTTCTTCATCAACACCTTTTGGAGAAATGAATTCTAAGGCGGCTTTGAAAGTGGTGTCGACTACCGCACCAACTGTCACCACTAAGGGCATGCCTTCTTTTAGTTTGCCGACATCGGACTCGTCGACTTTACCTTCAAAAATCAGATTACTCATATCAGCAATAGTTGCCACACTTGTGCCTTCATTAAATGTATTTCGTTCGACTACAGAGGAGCCTTCTTCTAAAGGAATATCCAGGACCATTCCATTCACTGTCGAGACTATGATGTTGGAGACCTGCTTTGAATTTCTTGTGGCACCTTCTTGCAACAATTGTAAGTTGTTAATTGCGGCTTCCAATTCTTGCCTCCGGATATCCAGTTCGGTTGCAAATTGACGCATGGTATTTTGAGAAGATATTTTGACATTTTCAAACTGTGATTTTTTCAATTCGAAATCCAATTTAAATTGATTGTATTCAGCATCAGAAATGACACCATCTTCCACTAATTTTCTGTTGCGTTCTTCTTCGCGCACAGCAAGTTCGTAGGCAACCTTTGCTTGGTCCACATCAAGGTTTTGGCTGTTTAGATTTGTTTGGCGATCTAATTCTCGTTCCGCTTCTTTCATTCGTATTCTTGCCAACTCCACATTAGATTGGGCACTGTTGATGTTGACTTGTGAAGGAATCAATTTTATCTTCGCCAACTTTTGGCCTTTGGTCACTTTGGCTCCCTCTTCAACATATAATTGCTCGACAACACCAGAGACTTGGGGCTTTATGTTTATTTCACGGCGTGGTTTGATAGAGCCAGTTGCGACAGCCTTTTTCAATACATCACGCATTTCCGGTTTGATACTTTCGTATTTTATCGGATCTGTTGAATTTTGGACATAGAAATAGTAAATCAATCCTCCGGTTAGAGCCAGAAGAAAAATTCCTACACCGATTAAGCATCCTTTGTTTTTCATATTGTTTTATTTAAATCTGGCAAGAGGTCAAAGACCTTTGCCTCAGTTTTTCAATTCAACACCTGCCTGCCGGCAGGCAGGCTCAACACTGCGACCAACGGGAGCCTACCTACTCATCTTTTAACGCAATTACAGGATTCACTTTTGAGGCCTGTCGAGCAGGAATCCAACCTGCAATTAACCCAGCTATTATCAAAACCAATATTGCAAATATGGCAACACGTACATCTACTTCCGGGTTGTAAAAATTTTGGATATCCATGTTATTGGCGTACATCAAATAGCTGATTGCTCCAATGATGAGGGACCCAATTGCTAATCCGAGGTACCCAGATAAAGCAGTAATGAAGATGGACTCTGTTAAGATCATATTGACAATTGATCCTGGAGTTGCACCCAATGCTTTTCTGATACCGATTTCTTTTGTTCGTTCTTTTACAATAATGAGCATAATATTGCTGACACCTACGATACCTGCGATCAAGGTCCCGATACCAACAAACCAAAGAAACAATTTGATGCCCAGAAATAAGCCTTGAATTTGTGTAAATGCTTTTTGTAAATTAAAGCCTCCGACAGCTTCGACATCATCCGGATGCACGTGGTGTCGGCTTTTCAGTATTGTTTTTAGTTTGTCTTCAATTTCTGTCACCTTGTACTCTTCCTTAACAAGACAAGCGAAATAATCAATCTCTCCTCGAGTGCCAAATGCCTGGTCCATTGTGGTTAA
>CAYNMW010000323.1:0-2352 GCA_964398295.1 uncultured Saprospiraceae bacterium
AATTTTTATGCCTTTTATGGTAAAAATAAAAGCAACTATAATAGGAATAAAAGATTTGAATATCCATTATTAATTGTTGTGATATCTTTATAGGTTACCTTCAAAAACAGCCCTTCAATTTCAATCATTCAACAGTTATACTTCACCCACCTGACCGACCACCCGACAACTGTCCTGGCAAATATCGCGACCTAAGATAGTTTTGAAATATCTAAGTAAATGCTTAGTTTTAGTTATGGGTCGAGCAAAATCCTATGATGAAGAAGAAGTTTTAGAAAAAGCACTGCATTGTTTTTGGAATCATGGTTATCAAAACACTTCCATAAGGCTCTTGGAAAAAGAAATGGGAATTAATCAATTCTCAATTTATGCCAGCTTCAAAAGTAAATCTCAGCTTTACCAAAGAATTTTGAAAAGATACATTGACTTTCTAAATAAGAAATATCTACATAAAATGAGGAGTGAGAGCTGCAATTTAAAGGAGATAGAACAATTTCTTATTGCTTTTGGAAAGGACATGAAATCTGGCGAAATTCCATCATGCTGTCTCATGGTTAGATCTATACTTAATTATAAAGATTTTGATAATCAGATTAAGAAAGTGATCGATGATTTTATACAAATGATTTCTTCTCTGTACAAGCAAGCACTTGTCAACAATAACAATAAGCACTCAACAAATAAAAACACATCGACCAAAACAGATGTTGATTATTTGGTAGGTCTGACACAGAGTATATCAATAATGAATCAACACATGACATCAAAACAGTTGGTTACCTATATCAAAAATTCAGTTGGAAAATTGAATTAACTTTTTTTAACTCATAACTAAGCATATGCTTAGTTATACAAACACATTATTATGGCACACTTACCTTACATTGAATATGAGGATGCACATCCAATCCAAAAGAAGGTTTGCGAAGACGCTGAAGCTAGATTTGAGATGATTCTAAACATATTCAAAATTACCGGACACGCTCCTGAAATGTCTCGAAAAATGTGGGACATCTTTTTTGAAATATTGAAAGAAGGACAGGTCACCTGGTATGACAAAGAATTACTTATTCTTAAATCCACCAAGATGGGAGATTGCTTCTATTGCGTCACACAGCATGAAGCAGTAGCAGAACGTGTTGGCGTATCTAGAGAAAAACAAGCGGATATCGTAGGAGTAGAATACCAAACGAGCCCGCACTACAAACCCAATGAAGTAGCAATACTCGATCTATGTGGACACATTATTCTGAATCCAGAAAACATACCATCCACTGTATGGTCCGAGGTAAAAAAACACTATGATGATGGACAGATCGTCGAAATTGTTGCGACAGTAGGTGCCTATTTACAAGTGAGTAAATTTGGCGATGCCTTGGGTGTAGAGCTTGAGGATGTATGGGGCGGGCACGAACCAGTTCTTTTTGCAAAAGAAGCACCTAAATCAAAGGTAGCTCAGGAACATTATGATCATTTTATTTCACAATCAAACAACTAATCATGGCTATTGTAAAACCTATCCATTCTCCAACTGAGGAACTACAACCAATTTATCAATCTGCAAAAGATCATTTTGGACACGTCCCAAATATTGTGAAAGTTCTAGGGTCGAATTATCAAATGTGCAGAACCATCACAAATTTTTTAATTCAATCTTTACAGAACGGATTAGTTGATTGGAAATTTAAAGAAATTGTCATCATCAAAACCTTGAGAGCAATGAAAAGCCATTATTCTTTTGGTGCGCATCAACAATTAGCTATAGACCTTGGCGCTTCGGAGGAGCAACTGAGTGATTTAGCAAATTCTCTTTGGAAGACTAGTGATCACTTCACTGAAGGTGAAAAACTTATATTCGAATTAATCGAACAAATTGCCATTGACGCCAATGCTGTTCCAAAATCATTATGGGAAAAACTCAGAAAATTTTGGAGTGACAGTCAATTGGTAGAATTGAACGGAGTGATTTCTACATTTATAATGATTGGTAGAGTTGGTGATGCTTTAGGAGTAGTAGACAACAAACTCTTTAGCAAGTCCATTAACTAATAAATAGCTTCCTTTTTATTTTGCTCACAAGTTGTCTCTCTAGGCGACTTGTGTTTTTTTACACACTGAAATTTAGTATATCATTAAATCCTGACTAATGAAACAATCGTCAGGATGTCTTTTTTCTACTTTTGTAAAAACCTTATGTGCTCCTTTATCCTGACTGAATGAAATGAACGTCAGGATTGTGTCTTTTTCGTCCATTGGGTGCTCAGCCCAATGCCATTTAGTTAAGGATAATACCCTTCTAAGGCCTCAACTTTTAGTAGTACAGGCAAATGTATTCTGAGTATTATTTGTGAT
>CAYNMW010000324.1:0-2282 GCA_964398295.1 uncultured Saprospiraceae bacterium
GCTGATTCTGATAAATCAAAATAACATGGGACACAAAGAATTTTGTCAGACAATCTTTCAGCTACTGGACAAAAATCAGTCGTAATATAAACCTTATTTAAAGTGGGATAAAAATATTTCTTGGCTTCAATCCGATTGATCCTCAAATAAGATATTAGCTCATCAACATCAAAATCTCGACATAGTATAGGGAAATAAGAAAAATTATGATCTGTTGACGGAAGGATTTGTTGATAACTGATTTTAGAACAATCTTTTAGATTAGCCTTATATCGATCGTGAAGTGACTTCCTTTTTTCCCTTACTTCACTCATCATTGGTAGAAGACTCAGGCCCATGGCGGCATGATATTCGGACATTTTACCATTGATCCCGACTCCACTGAATTGATAAAGACCGTTGTGTCCAAAATTTCTGATTCTTATTGCCCTCTCGTAAAGCTCTTCTGTTTTGAGGAAGAGAGCTCCACCTTCAACAGTGTGGAAAACCTTGGTCGCATGAAAGCTTGCCGTACTTATGTCTCCCTTTAGATATATTGATTTGTTGTTTTGATATGTATCAAAACAATGTGAAGCGTCATATATTACTTTTAAACTTCTGTTATGAGCTATTTTTGCAATAGACTTTGTATCACAAGGGTTCCCATAGAGATGTGTCGCCAAAATTGCAGAGGTATTTGATCCAACCTTTTCTTCAATTAAAGAAGTGTCAATATTCCAAGTGTTTTTATCGATATCAACATATATAGGATTTCTCTTCTGCCATTTTATGCTACTGCTTGTCGCGATGTACGTATATGGAGTGGTAATTACATCAGTGTCAGGTGGACATAGCATTTCCACTGCCATCTGCAAGGCAATCGTACCACTTGAAACAACAACTACATATGGATGATTGAACCTCTTGATTAGCTCTTGCTCCAAAGATTTTAGCAATAATCCATTATTCGTATGCCAATCAGATTTCCATATCGATCTGAGCTTGTCGCTAAATTCATCAATACTCGGTTTGATCGGAATATTAAATCTTAGGAAATTTCTTGTCACAATTCACAAGTCTTGTGAAGCCAATTAAACTCATTTTATTGGTTAAACAGAAATATTCAACTACCTGATTCTCCAATATACATAGAAACAAACATAAAAAAAGGCTGTCATAATTAAATGACAACCTTCTATATTTTCTTTCTGGATATCCTTATCTCTGCGAGATCATTTTATTTGTATCCACTATTCGACCATCTACTACTAACTGATAGGTATATGTGCCATTGGATAGATTGGCATTGTCGAGTTGTATTTTACCTGTACCAACCTGGTTGATCTGAACAGTTTCAATCAATTGTCCAGTTACACTAAATATTCTAATTGAGGCATCAGAGCTACCTTCAGGAATACTGTAGCTTATAGATGTTCTATCAGAAAATGGATTGGGCTCATTTTGACTTAATGTTGCGACATTAGATGTACTTGGAGTTACACTAATAGGAGTTGACGTGCTATTAGTGGCCATAAGATCTCTAATCTCTACAAGAGCATCTTCCAGATCTGCGATTCTACTTTCTTGATCTGCAATGATTTGTTGTTGATCTTGTATGGCATTTAATAAAAGATACTTGATTTCAGAATCTCTTATTTCTAAAAACTGCTCTTCCTTAACCGGTGTAATGTCCAAATTCTTAGGGTTAATTTCAAAAGTTGTATGTGTAAACTCCTGTACAAGTTGAGGAGCTACTCGTTGCAATTCTTGTGCAACTAGTCCTATATGTCGTTCATTAGCTTTGGTGCCTCCTTCTCCGTTATATTCATACTCAACAACATTAAGATTCATCACTGCATCTAATCCCATACTTTTAACGTCACTCTTTAAAATTGTTTTTAACCTTGAATCAGATGGAGTAATCATTCCGCTTGCCTTAATATCACCTACGACCTCGAATTTGGCAGTTGGAGACAACGTACCCAGACCCAAATTTCCGCGTATAGTGGTTGTTGGATGCTGAGGTCCAGCAAACAACAATGAATTAGGTACATCAATTCCTATAAAATCCACATTTCCTGCTGGAGACATTCCAAATAATCTATCTTCTCTAAAATAAAATCCACTCCCAGCTAAACCAGTCACTACGTTTGCAAAGTTCTCTGACGCTCCACTGGCATTTTCGCGCTCGGTGATAATATTAGTTACGCCATCTCCAGAGCCATTAATATGAAGTCTACCTTGAGGAGCAGCCTCACCTACGCCCACATTTCCATCAGCAGCAACCTTAAGTGCTTGCCCGC
>CAYNMW010000325.1:0-2281 GCA_964398295.1 uncultured Saprospiraceae bacterium
ATCATTCTATTTCTAATTGAGTTGTTTTGTGTATTCACTGTATAAAAATATACGCCTGCTCCATCGAGATCTTCTTTTGATACTTCGAAGTAATGTGATCCTGGTCGCTTTAGCACACTATTTTCATAAATCAGTTTTCCATCAAAACCGTACACCGTTAAGTCTACCTGCGTTTCATGTTGAACCGAATATGAAATCCTCGTCTGCTCTACAAATGGATTTGGATAATTCGACACATTTGACAACAACGCATTGCTTCCTCCACAATCACTCCTCAATTCTACACCAGTTTCTATTTCATGATTGGACCCCTTTAAGTTTGTTGTATTTCCTGCTGGATTATTAATCGTAGTATATGCCGACGTATACTCCTCTTTGGTTTGTTCTGTTACCCACACAAAGTCAGCAGGATTTTTCATAGCCGCCTTGTCTACAGATTGAAAACAAATGTTACTTGCTATCGCCGTGAAATTGAATGCCGATACGTTCATCGCATTTCCTGTTCCCAGAAAATCTATTGGGATATTTAACATCCCCATATTATGTTCAAATTCTAGTGAGCCCTTCCCAGGCAGTGATGCTATTTGGGATGTAATATTTCTATTCGTGATCCGATAGCTTTTATGCAAACTTACCGCTGCATTCTCTTCTGAAAACCGTTGCGTGTTGGCATTGTAAAACAAGCGCAAATTGGTAGATCCTATTTCGAAGTCCTCTCCCGTAGATTTTATCAACACATTATAACATGTCGTATTTGACACACAATCTATATCTGTTGCTGAAAAATAGATCGCCCACTCTTGTGAATTCCCTATTTGTAGGCTCAGCAATAGCAACAATGTTTTTAGTATATATTTCATCTTCTTAAACTTTTTCTGTTTTTAAAATAGGGAGACAACAGTCTTTCACAACTGCTGACTCCCATGTATGGAATAATTTAATCTATCAATGTTCCTGAGGTTAAATTATTCTTCAACCACACAAACTTATCATTACTGTTTACGTCTCCATTCATATCATAATCCGCTGGACTATACTGATCATTATCACTATTTCTGTCCAACCATACTTGATTGTCGTTTGTCTCCACATCTGCTTGAGATGTTGGTAAGACTGTCTGATCGCCATTCGCGGCTACCATCGCAAATATGCCGCCTGGTATTGACAACTGACCTACATCAAATGGACTGGATCTGAAACTATCTTGTATTCTAAAATCATACGTCGCCTGACCATTTCCTTGGACTACTACCAATGGTGATATGATCGGTACGTGATTTCTGTGCTTGATCACGATATGTACTTCTTCGCCTGGCAATACATTACAGTTACATCCATCTGGAAAGGTTACCCTACCATCTGAGTGTACCCATCCTGCATGTGTACATATCTCCGTACTTGCATCAAGACCTGAACGCAATTCTACTAATACCCAATCTGTAACATCACTTGGATAATCTGCATCCGTGAAGCCTATACCAGTCGTTGCTGTATGGTTCCATGGTGCTCCTGTATATGGATGCCCATCAGGTGTCGCTGTCGCAAATCCTGTCAATGGTGTCTGTCCTGGTAATAAGCCCTGATCATTTAAGTCAGTTCTCATCTGTGAGCCAAACACTTCGATACCAATACCGATCAAACTTCCTTCTAAGAACACATACGTATTGATTGAGCATTCCTCTAACTGTGAGCACAATGTCTCATCAAATACTGCTGGATCAACACATGGATCCAATGGATCTGTATCTTCTCCGTTTGGTGTACCGTCACCATCACAATCTGCACTGTACAGTGGATTGGTGATATCTGACATTAAGGTCGTAAAGATACCTGCATCAATTGCTGACTGACAATCATCTTCTGGTGTCACTCCTGGCTCATGTCCTGTCTGACATTCGATGATATTTGTCACACCACCTCCATCACAATCTAATTGTGCAAGTGGATGTGTAGCCTCATTATTGATCAATACACATAGATCAAGGTCTGCATCAATTGCTGCTTGACAATCATCTCCTGGTGTTTGACCTGGCTCCTCTCCTGTCTGACACTCTATGAGATTTGGCACGCCACCGTTATCACAATCTAATTGTGCAAGTGGGTTAGATGGATCTGCTAACAGAATTGTACATAGGATATCAGCTGTTATTGCTGCTTCACAATCATCTCCTGGTAGACCAGGATCAGTACCATTCTCACATTCGATAATGTTTGTCACACCACCACCATCACAATCTAATTGTGCAAGTGGATTCGTTGGGTCAGCTAAAATGATCGCACA
>CAYNMW010000326.1:0-2268 GCA_964398295.1 uncultured Saprospiraceae bacterium
CATTTTCCAATATTTTCTGTCTCTCTGGTGACCTTGGTGCAGGTAAAACAAGGTTGATCAAAAGTTTTGGAAAATTACTGAAATTAGAAGACGAAGTATCCAGTCCGACTTACTCTATTATTAATGAATATAGCTCTTCATCAGGACCGGTTTATCACATGGATTTATATCGATTGGATTCTGTAGAAGCTGTCCAGGATATTGGCTTTGAAGAATACTTGTATAGTGGTCAGCCTATTTTCATAGAATGGCCCGAGATCGCCCAAAATATTCTTCCAGCCCATAATCAGATCAACATTACGAGCGAACACGATTCATCACGAAAAATTGTACATTTATATTGCTCATCTACTTAATGCAAGGTCTTTTATATGGATGAATCAGTAAAGAATTACAGGTTTTCAACATTTTTTTCCAAGGGTCAATACGAATCTCAAGTGGAGACTTTAGAGGTTCAACATGAGGACAATCACATCTCTATAGGTATACCCAAGGAAACAGATAATAATGAACATCGCGTGCCTATTGTGCCTCCCTCTGTACGGACTTTGATTGGCTATGGACACCGTGTTATTGTCGAGCGAAATGCAGGTGAAGACTCCAATTATGTCGATCACCATTATAGTGAAGCTGGCGCTCAACTCACAGATATCAAATCTGTATATGAGGCTGATGTCATCGTGAAAGCTTCTCCTCCAACAATTGACGAACTCGATTACTTGAAATCTGATCAACTATTGATTACGCCATTACATATGCCTGCAGTCACTGGCGCATACTTAGACAAATTGATGTCAAAAAAAGTACTCGCTATGTCTTTCGGTATGTATAGAGCAGAAGATGGCTCTTATCCAATTGTCAAAATTCATAGTGAAATAGCAGGTAAAAGTGCGATCCTCACAGCTGCAGAATTATTAAATAATGTCAATGGCGGGCGAGGCTCATTACTCGGAAGTGTTGTAGGAGTTCCACCAGCAAAGGTGTTGATCATCGGTGCTGGAGTTGTAGGTGAATATGCAACGAAAACAGCTATTGCGTTAGGAGCTTCTGTTCGTGTCTTTGATAACGACTTCAATAAGTTGAGTCGAATTCAGGCTAGAGTAGGTCGTCATTTACACACATCTTCCCTAAATCCAGAATATCTGGCTTACCAATTAATGAGTGCTGACGTAGTTATCGGTGCTGTGCATTCCAAAACAGGTCGTTCACCAGTTGTGGTTACCGAAGATATGGTGAGCCATATGAAACCGGGTTCTGTGATCATCGATGTTTGTATAGATCAAGGTGGTTGCATAGAGACATCTAAAATGACAAGTCATGCTAAACCAACATTTATTAAGCATGATGTCATTCATTATGCTGTCCCAAATATTGCTTCCAAAGTGGCAAGAACAGCTTCTCAGGCGATGAGCAATATACTTACCCCACTGATTTTAAAAGTGGGAAGTAAAAAGGACATCAATCAACTCTTGTTTGAAAATGCAGGTATTCGAAATGCAATTTATGCTTACAAAGGACGATTGACCAATGAGCACCTCGCTAAGCGACACAAGATGAAATACACCGCCTTGGATCTTTTGCTGACTGCCAGTATATGATAGTTCAAAAGTTGATTTAATGCTGCCTATCTCTTGTAACGACCCAGTATTGTAAATCCTAAATTAATGCCAATATAACTGGAAATGTCTTCGGTGAAGATTGCGTTGTATTCAGCATTGATTCGTAAAAGACCTAGCTCGTATCCGATTCTTGGAACTATTCCTACTCCAGAGCCAGCCTCGGAAGTTGTTGTTTGATTTCCTGTTGTGACAGAAACATCAGCTCCTGAAAAGGTGCCAATACCGATCCCAGCAAAAGCTCGTTTATTTCGGTTGTTCTGGAAATAATAGTCCCCAAACAATGTAAAAGACCCAGAAGCACCAAAGTCAACCAATTCAGTTTCATTGCCGAAGAAGGCGAACTCGAGTCGCAAAGAAGTTGAAATATTATCATTGATGTTGTAACGTGGTTCAGTCCCGAAGCTACCTCCTGTGCTCGTTCCATCTCCTGTTGGAAAAACTACACCTAGCCTAACGATATCCCATTCAAATGGTTTATAAGATTGAGTAGTGGCAGTGTTAACAATGGAAACAAAAAGTAAAAAGGTAAAGAAAAATAACTTCATAGTAGTAATTCTGTTTTAAGAAATGAATTGATCTAATAAAAAAATAAGCCGTACTTGTTCGTATGCACTAAGGTAAGTAATTAAATTTTAGCCAAGTATATCTT
>CAYNMW010000327.1:0-2256 GCA_964398295.1 uncultured Saprospiraceae bacterium
CTCATACAAATGATTCTTTGTGTACTGTTGTGATATCTATAACACTGGCCTGCATGATTTTTAAGGTCTACCAACTAATAACTGATTCTAGGCCAGTTTTTTGCGCTGATTTCAAAAATCATACCCATTTTGCTCAATCAGATCAGGTTATTGAAATATGGGACTAAATGAAATATCATAGACTTTTCACTTTTTATTGTAAACAAGATGCACTTTCGCAGGCAATAGAGGAGTTAATTATAAATGATTGCATGGCTCACATATTACAAGGAGTTAAAGAAGCTACTCATGGATAAATGGTCTCTTTAAAGCCTTCCTTTTATGTGGAGTAGACGGTGAATCCCTCTTTAGGCACCAGCAGTAGTCGGCTAGAAAATTGACATCCCATCGACCTTGGTAGCGTTCCTCCATAATGCTGATGTCTTGGTGAAAGCGTTCTCCTTGTTCTTCACTATAGTCACCACAGTTCTCAGGAAAATAATCCAGATGGGAATGAAGAAAATGCATCTTAATAGACATGCGTGCCCCGAGCTTGTGCAAATTTTCCAGTAACTCATCTACTGTCTTCTGATACTGCGAACTCCTTTTGTTTCCAAGGAAGTTTGCAATGACTGATTTAAGCGACATCCAGGCAGACAGTTCGACAGGATTTAGTGCTGAATCAAATCGTTTGTCTTTAATGAGCTCCCTTATTTGAGGGCCATCAAATATACCTGCCGCAATTTTCGCCTCGCTCTTTTGTGGGAACTTTTGATGAAGGAAAGCAAATCCTTCCCCGTCTTTCTCCAAGGCTTTGACGAAGTTCTTCATTAGGCCGAGTTTGATATGGAGAGGTGGAAGTAATATCTTGCTTGGTTCAACCAGAGGGCGGAACAAAACATTGTGGGATCCTGGCTCTAATCCTTGTCTTAATGGCCACTCTTTCTTGACATAGTGCTGGCTATCAGCACGGCTATCCCATAAGCATATGAAGCAAGGATACTTTGTATAACCCTCTTGAAGTCCAAGGATACGTCCAACAACTTTCAGATCTGCACAGATCAACCATTTATGATTGTTGTACTTAAGAGCAGACAACAGACATTCCATTGTCTGGTGAGATTCATCCAGTTCAACTGAGTGCCCAATTGGGATCGATGACAACATGTTTCCAATATTTAGAAGAACTGCTTTAAGACTTCTTGTAGATGAGTCAATGAATAGTCTCCACTCCGTAGCATCATACTTCACACCAAGTGATTCTATCAAGCCAGCAATATTGTTGCAGTACACTAATGACTTTGCTTCATCAACTGTGAAAAACGGTCTAAATTCTCTTTCGCGATTCCTATACCAAGAGAATGTTGTGCCTGGCGCAAGTAAATCATTCTCTCGAAGACGAGAACCTAGCAGTTGGGCAGACTCCTTAGACAGGTTGAGGTCTCGTGTTAGGTCATTGAGTTGGGCTTGGTTCAAAGGCTTTGGTTGGTGGACTTCTTCTTCTTCTTCAGGCATGTATGAATCACGCTCAGCTGCAGCACTTGATTGGGAGTCGGAAGTTGGTTCCGTATCTATGGTGACATTTGGTTCAGGAACAGGCAAGTTGGAGCTGTGCGGGAGCGGTTTTGTGACAGATGGAACATCAGGGTATTTAACATGGTGCTTGTTCTTGCGATTGAAACCTTTTAAATTTGTTAAACAAAAATAACAATCAGTAGTGTGATCTTTGCCTTCCCTCCACATCATTGGGGTACCAAATGGCATACTCTTCCTTTTCTTGTTGCTCCAATCCCTTAAGTTTTCAACACATGTTTTGCAGCATATCTGGGGAGCAAATGGTTTCAGATGGTGACCTATTTTGAATCCAAAGTATGCATGATATGTCTTTTTCACAAAATCCGTGATTTCTGCTCTACGCTGTGGAAGGACAATTTGTCCGCAGATGTAGCAGAACCGATTAGGATTATTTCTGCAGCTATAATTCATTTTAATATATCAAGAGATCTGAAAATAAAGAAAAAATCACGATTAAATAGGCATCAGATGCAATAGGGCATATCTTAAAAACCAGACCTGATACATGAAAATGAAGATCATTTTTGATTTCAGCACGGAAAAGTAATCCTAAATCAGCTTAAAAACCTTTGACCTTTTAAAAAAATTTCCAAATGCAGCCCAGTGATAATCAATAATAACCTGGTTACAACATACTACAGGATATAGTTTGAACACGGTAGTTACCTATTACTTATGATATACAATCTTACAATTACAACA
>CAYNMW010000328.1:0-2214 GCA_964398295.1 uncultured Saprospiraceae bacterium
GACAGACCCAATAAAGAGCCTGCTACATGGTTAACCAGAGACAGGCACGAATCAGGCACAGTATATAAATACAATGATGTCAGGGTAAATGTGCTTGCATTGGCTGCAACCAATATTTGGCGAAAGCCATTACCTCAGGTGCTCAAAACTCATATAATGGATCCGATAGACGCGTCTGCCAGTTGGAGATGGCACGGGTACGAAAACTCGTGGATTCTTATGGATGGTGCACCAATGCAAGTCGTGAGTGGCGGTGGTCATTGGGGTGGTGGTATGTACATCAATGCATACGATCAAGCAAGACTTGGCTTACTTACATTGAATCGTGGTGTATGGAATGGCAATCGCCTGTTGTCAGAAGAGTGGGTGAAGATGGCCTTGACTCCTGGCGTAAGAAAGACTTATGGCTTCATGAATTGGTTCCTAAATACGGATAAAGAACTCATTGCTTCAGCCCCAGAAAGTTCTTTCGCACATCTGGGTGCAGGAACGAATATGGTATACTGTGATCCTGAAAATGATCTGATTATCGTTGCTCGATGGATCAATCGGAATGCGATGTCTGACTTTGTGGGTAAGGTGATAGCGGCTATGCCTTAATTCTAGCTAAATATCAATAGATGGAAACAAGTCAAGCAACAGAAACAAAACAGAGCAATAGAAGTTGGAGAAAATATATCCTTGAATTCCTGTCAATTTTCATTGCAGTTGTTTCTGCATTTGCATTAAATAATTGGAATGAAAACCGTAGGGACAATGAGGCTGAGTCCAAAATATTATCTGAAATTTTAAACGGACTTGAAAAAGATAAGGAAGATGTTGCTGTAAATATTATGGGACATAGATATGGCATTAAATCTTGTGATTTTTGGCGTAAAATATTTGATGGAGAGCAGCCCAATTTGGATACTTTAGAAAATTACTATTCTGTGTTGACCAGAGATTTTATTTCCATTCAAAATAGATCTGGCTATGAAACATTAAAATCAAAGGGTTTTGAATTAATTCGAAATGACACCTTGAGAGAGAAGATAATCTCTCTTTATGAATTCGATTATCAAATTTTAGAAAAATTAGAAGAGGAGTATACTGAAATGAAATTCTATGAAAATTATTTTGAAGAATTTAATGAAGTCCTTGCCCCTCATTTTATCTACGACGACCAAGCAAATTTGTCAAGTATGTCCTTGCCATTAAATATAGATGATATCAAGAAGAAATTATTGCATAGTTATTTGTACAAAATTAAAGTGAATCGGAAATTCATTCTGGACTTTTATGAAGAAGTCGATGTAAAAATTGAGAATTTGATGGAAGAAATCGAGGATGAATTGAATTTATAAATAACACAACAAGGCATAACGATAGCTATCGCTGGGATCTAATAAAATTTACAAAAGATTTACTTTTATAAGAAGTGTTAAGTCCAAGTGGTTTCAACCACTTGAATGACACAACAAGGCACTAAAAGTACCTTGGACTTAATGGTTTGATATTATACAAATAGAAGTATTAGGTCCAAATGGTATCAACCACTTGCTTTCGATATCAATTGAATTCAGACAATCAACTACTCTCACCCATTTTCGTAACCCGTTCAATTCCTTTCGCGGCAATCAGTCGTTTCGGTGCTCGCTCTAAGACCTTTTCAAACATCGCTTTTGATTCTTCCAATCTTCCATGAGATTCCAACCATTCTGCATACATCTCGTGAGAAGGTTTAACAATGTCTGGAGGTCCATAGGTGTAACTGGTTAGTTCTTCTAGTGCAATTGCCTCTTTCAATACTGATTCTGCTTTTTCTTGTTCGTCATGCAAGATGTGGCGAATTGCTTCTAACTCTTTTCGAACAACTTTAGTACGATCTAATTGTGTTTGAGTAGGGCGCCTTCTATTGTAACTACCACTGCACATCGCTACATCACCCACACTTACTCTCTTGCTTGTTTTAATTATCATCTTGTCTAGTTCTTCAAGTAGTTCATCAAACTCAGTTGTGTTTTTATGATGTAGCGCGTGTCGAGCTCTGAGGTAGGTATGTGCTCCGAATGCCTGTATGGATAAATCAGAGTAGTCAACAGTATCAAGTGCTAGCTCGTTTTCCCATTCTCCAGTTTCAGAAAAATATGCTGCCTTCATCATTACATTATGGCTAACAGCTCTTGGAGTTGGATTGTTATAACAATAGCTCTCCATATCAGCGACAAGTTGTTT
>CAYNMW010000329.1:0-2210 GCA_964398295.1 uncultured Saprospiraceae bacterium
ATAAAATGAAAAGAAATGGTAAATTGTAACAAACTAAGCTTTAAAGTTATTATGTTTGGCTTACTTGTTTCGATAAAGAGTTCAACTGATCTAAACAACTCATACTCCTTGTGTTTTATACTTCCAGGTAGACAAAGGAGGTTCAACAACGAAATTGGCAGTACAAATATGCAACATTGAAAATGCTAATTCTGCTGACAATACAGATCTGCTGGCATTCTTTGAAGGTTCAGATAACCCTGAAAATATGCATCTCGTCTTTGACAAATATACAGAGGTTCTTAGAAAGATGCAAGAACCAGGTTACGAGCTCGATCTTGGTGTATTTGGCAAGAAGAGGTGTCGTATTTTCTATTTCGGGGATTACGAGGCCTTGTGCAAAGGTCTTGGTCACATGGGTGCAGGTTCCGTCTATCCTTGCTTGTGGTGCCACATCAAATTGGCGCAGATTCGGAAACCTGGTGGCCAGCCCCATTGTCCAAAGATCAAAGATGCACAAGGTCATTGGGTTGACAGGGAGAACTGGCCTGAAGATAGGACTGTAGAAGGAATGCAAAGAGATGCTCAGGATAATCTCCAGCGCTCAGGTCAGTCACTTGAACAATTGAAGGCCAACTCAAAACACTTCCACTCTATATATAGTGAGCCCATCTTCCCAATAACAACCAGTATGGAACATGTAGTGCCACCTTCATTACATATCCTGCTGGGTTTAGTTCAGAGATTTTTCAATATGTTGGAAACTGTTTGCAAATCAATGGATTCAGGTAGCATAGAGGGGAGGGATACAGATGGTACGTGGTTAAAAGAATCAGAAAAGGTGCATGGATATGAACTTGAACTTGAACAAAAACGTCATGATCTAAATTGGGATGAAGCAATTTTGGAAGGGTTCCGGAAATCTGTGAAAGGGGAGGAAGGGGATGGTGTAGCCGGTCAGGAACCATGTGATATGCCAGCATGTGCTTTAGCGTGTGTCAATCCGTGGGTAAAAACCACTGGATCTGCAAGGCATGCCAGGGTCAGGTGGTTCCAATGCTCTAATTGTGGGGATGGACCTGAAGGATTAGAAGGGTGGTTTCACTTATCTTGTGTTGGGTTGTGTGCAGCTGATTATGAGAATGACAACTTTCAGTTTATATGTCCAATATGTGACGGGGAAATTAATGGCCCGGGTGATGTTATCAGGAAACAGGTTGAGAAGGTAAAGCAGAGAAAAAATGATGTAAAGAGAGCAAAGGATATTTATGAGAAGCAAAGAGTTGAATTAGATAAGGTGTATCAACAAATCATCAAGGAAAGGGGACCATATGAAAGAGAATTGAATAGGGTTCTGGAAGATGATCTAAAAGTCAAACGTCAGTCCTATCATTCACAATGCTTTGTAGGAAACCATTGCAAAATTATGCTACAAAAATACGAAGCACTTGTGAATGTCATAAGAGATCATGTTGACTATCTAAAATACGAATCACTCTTCTCCCAAATTCGTGATATTTTGATACCACCAAGCCCGGATGCTGGGTTCTTTTCACAAGATCAAGTCAGTGCACTGGTTGACAAGTGCTACAGCTTCGGGGTTTGGTTTCCTACTAACTTTGTGAATGAAACAATTCCCCCCAAGCTTCATATGATTGTCTGTGCACTACCAAAATGTGTACAGACATGGTATTCTCTTGGATTACTCTCAGAACATGGTCTCGAGGGAATACATGCACAGTGTAATGCAGATGAGAGGACTTACTGTAGAATACGAGATGACGAGTCTCGTCTTAATCTTGTTTTCCAGCAACACGGGCATTATGCAACAGCAGATAAAAGTCCTTTGAAAGTGCAAAGACGCCGATGCCAAATTGCAGATTGTAAAGGGCGATATGTTACAATAGACAGAATGAAGCAATGTAATGTATGTTTTGCCTCCCCTGAGTAAACATGGTATGACACATACATTTTGGTGGATCTGCATGATTTTACTTCTGAAGGTGCTGGTCACCTCTTTAAAATATGATTTCTCTTCTCATTCATTTGCTTCTTTTAACTGATTGTCGAATGTTTATTTTGTTGTTAAACATATTTTCTCTTTTCCTTCTCGTTGCACATTATGTGTTTAATTTGTTGCCCATATCCATTACACTTTGAGGACTCTCATCTGCATTGTGTTTTTCATTCCTCTGACAAAACTACCTTGTAAATTCATTTTTTTCGTTTCA
>CAYNMW010000330.1:0-2209 GCA_964398295.1 uncultured Saprospiraceae bacterium
GAAGAACAGGCTATTGCTGCCTAACATATGTGTCCGTCAAACTGGGCGAACATCACTACAGGCGTACATCGTCTCGTGTTTCTAGCGGGAAAAATGATTAAATGAAATTTCTGAACTAGTCTTTGAAATTAGACATCCTGAAATATAGATTCCACTATCGATAAAAATGATATTCGCAAATATCAAATCAGTCTTACATTGATTATGAATTTTCGCTTGATAATTATATTATTGATCTCCGTTTTTATAGTTATAACGTGGTGGAAGACTTCACCCATTACATCAGATGTCTATCATTTCTTTGTTGTAAACAACAAGCTTTTTGCATTGCGAGATAAAGGATCATATGGGACAGGAGCAGGTCTCATATCAACAGAAGACGAAGGTGTTACATGGAGCGACTATGATGCTCCGGAGAAAACAAGGGTGATGTGCGGAAGAAATGACGATTTCTTTGCTTTAACATCTAATGCGGAAGTGTATAAAAAAATATCGAATAGTGATGGTTGGGAACAAATATGGGCTGATCAGAGCTATAGGTACACTTACGATATCGCTTGCATGGACAATGGTGATATTTATGTAATTGCTCTTGATACTGTTATCGCTATTTCTCCATCTGGCGAGATTATTCACAAATACCACTTGAACCATGAAACTGCATGCCATAAAGCTCTAGTAGTGGATGAAAGGTACCTTATACTTTCATGTTCTCCTTATCGTTTAGTCGTAGTAGATGTTGCCAAATTGAGACTGATAAATTGGGGAGATGGGTTGGTTGAGGCACCTGATGATGGTCATACAGGCCCTATTAGAGTGCGAAAACATGGTGACAAGTTTTTAGCCTGTACAAGAGATGGTGTTTACATCGCTAATCGATTGATGGGCGAGTGGAAAATACTTACTGATGAATTTAGGGTTGAAGGACTTAGACAAATATTTTGCAGAGATTTAGAATCCATCAATTCTAAAGACCAATGGCTTGTAGCTGACGGGGCTGGAGTTCATTTGATGGAAGCTGGAAAGAAGAGAGATCTTGTTTTTCCTGATGAATATAGTGAGCACAGTCTGATACTTGGCATCACATTCTTCAAGTCTAGCTACTTTGTATCTTTCGCGCGACTAAATGGATCAATTGGAGTTAAGATTAGTAATGATTTGAAGAGTTGGAGCTCCATAAAAACTGACAAATAGGTGTTTATATATATTTGAAGTCGTAACCATCTCAGGTATGAGCAAATGGTGCAATTGGAGGCACGTATAGAATTTAAATTCCGCGTGCAGGTCTAACGGTGCCTTGAACTCGATAGTTGCGCTCCACGCGCAACCGTGAGTGATGCCTCAGAACGCGCGTGGAGCGCAACTACAAGTTAAGGCGGATGTTAGACGTCAAATGAATTTTAATATTGGAATTGATATTTGGTGAATATATATGGCTAGGTTAAGCTACAGGAGAAGCTTAGATTGGTACAAAGGCAATAGATCAAAATATGAAGATCTTTGCGATGTTATATCGTCTTCCGTCGAAGGTATGCTTCGCGCATCTGGAATTCAATTCGTCGCTGTAAATTCACGAGCAAAATCTGTCGAGAGTTTTAGAGAAAAAATAAAACGTAAGCGATACAAAGAGCCGAAAACAGAAATGACCGATTTGGCTGGAATAAGAATTATAACGTTAACAGAGAATGACATAACACAGGTAGAGGAATGTTTGCGTTCTACATTCAATGTTCATGAAAATCTTAGTAATGACAAATCGCTGCAGCTAGAAGAGGACCGATTTGGATACCGCTCAGTTCACTACGTATTTGATATAGGAGCCGAACGGGATGATCTTCCAGAATTTACTCAATTCAAAGGGATTCTCTTTGAGATTCAAATACGAACAGCCTTGCAACATGCATGGGCAGAGATTGAGCACGATCGCAATTACAAGTATTCTGGTGAGTTGCCACGCGAGTATAAAAGAAGATTGAGTTTGATCGCTGGGCTTCTAGAAATCGCCGATAGAGAGTTTAATTTATTGACAGAAGACTTAGATGGGTATGCTGAGCTGACTAAGAGAGAGTTAAGTGAAGGTGACCTAGTAAAAGAATTGAATTCTACAACTATCAAGGAGTTTATCTCTCAAGAGTTGAGCAAGCAGGAAGATTTTCCTCATGTCGAGATTGATTTGGTTAGGAAGGCGGTAGTAGATGAGCTTAGAAAT
>CAYNMW010000331.1:0-2203 GCA_964398295.1 uncultured Saprospiraceae bacterium
ACATTCCTGTTGATGAGTTTTTGGGTGATAAAGAGACTTTAGAATCCACCAATACAAATAGAAGAGACTTTTTAAAGTATGTTGGTTTTAGTACTGCGGCTGCATCTTTAGCTGCATGTGAAGGACCGGTGATTAAATCTATTCCGTATGTGGTGGCTCCTGAGAATCTTGTTCCCGGAGTTGCTAATTATTATGCTACTACCATTGCCAATGGTTTTGACTTTGCGAGTATCTTAATTAAGACACGTGAAGGAAGGCCAATAAAAGTTGAAAATAACAAAGAGGCAAAAGTTGCTGGTGGAGCAAATGCTCGTGTGCAAGCATCAGTTTTGTCTTTATACGATAGTACAAGATTACAAGGGCCGAAATCAGGAGCAGGAGAAGATGTTTCTTGGGATGCGATTGATGCTGCGGTAAAATCTAAGTTGAATTCAGGGAAGCAAATTGCGTTTTTAACGCAGACCTATGCTAGTCCGTCTACTTCTAGATTGGTTGAAGAGTTTAAAGCTGCGCATCCGACTGTAAATCATGTTACCTACGATGCAATTTCGGAAGAGGCTGCTTTAACGGCTTTTAATGCGAAATATGGAGAGCGTGCCTTAGCGGATTATAATTTTGAAAATGCTGACATCATTGTTTCCTTCGGTGCTGATTTCTTAGGAGATTGGCAAGGCGGTGGTTATGATAGTGGGTATTCGAGAGGGCGTGTTCCAAAGAATGGAAAAATGTCTAAGCATGTACAGTTCGAGGCAAATATGTCTTTAACTGGCGCGAATGCTGATAAACGTGTTGCTTTGTCATCGCAGTTTCAGAAAGTGGCTTTGGCGTATTTGTATGCCAAATTGAACGGAACAAGTGCTGGAGGAGAGTTGCCTGCTGATGCTCAAAAAACTTTAGACAGTCTTATCACTCAAATAAGAAAAAACAAAAGTGGGGCTGTGGTTGTATCTGGAATTGATGACATCAATGCGCAGACCGTTGTTTTGGCAATTAATGAAATGTTAGGAAGTAAGGCTTTTGATGCAAAGTCTCCACGATATACAAGACAAGGAAATACAAAAGCAGTGCAATCTCTTATTGCTGATATGAATGCCGGTAAAGTTGGTATATTGATTGTCGATGGTGTGAACCCGATGTATTCACTGCCGAATGCAGCAGACTTTAAATCAGGTATTGAAAATGTGGATTTATCCGTAACATTTTCAACAAATTGGAATGAAACTGCTGCTGTTTCGACGTATGCAGCTGCTTCAAATCACTACCTAGAATCATGGGGTGATGCACAAATTAAAAAAGGACATTATAGCATAATGCAACCTACCATCAAGGAATTGTTTGATACAAGACAGTTTCAAGCGTCTGTTCTAAAATGGATGGGTAATGACAAAAGCTATTACGATTATATCAAGGAAACTTGGAACACTTTTGTATTGAACGGAAGTGATTTTAACAAAGCAATTCATGACGGTGTTTTTGTTGCAAGTAGCACCGTTGATGATATGAGTGCTTCGGCTGACCCAGTTATGATGGTCTCAGAATCTGATAAAGAAGAAACAGATGCTGTAACAACTGAGGCTCCCATCATGACTTCTTCGGTTTCTATTTCGTCTGCGGTTAAAGGTTTAGCAAATGCAACTGGTGCTGATGGAATGGAGCTTAATTTATACTCTAAGGTAGGAATGGGTGATGGTCAGCAAGCCAATAACCCTTGGTTGCAAGAATTCCCTGATCCAATCACACGTGTTTCATGGGATAATTATGTAACCGTTTCTAAAGCTGATGCGGAAACTTTAAGCTTGATAAACGAGAATGTAGCTAATGGTGGACTAGATGGTAGCTACGTTAATTTAACCGTTAACGGAGTTGTTATTAATAATGTTCCCGTTATTGTTCAGCCAGGTCAAGCAAAAGGCACGGCAGGATTGTCTTTTGGTTACGGTAAGAAAGCAGGAATGAAATCTGAAATGCAAACAGGCGTAAACGCTTTTGCTTTATATCAAGATTTTAATACCATTCAATCGGTCAAAATTGAAAAAGCAGGTGGAATGCATGAATTTGCATGTGTTCAGTTGCATAAGACTATGATGGGTAGAGGAGATATTATCAAGGAAACGACCTTGGAAATCTTCAATACAAAAGACCATGCAGAATGGAATCATGTTCCTCAGGTGTCTTTGAATCACCAAGAAGTGCCGGCAAATTC
>CAYNMW010000332.1:0-2023 GCA_964398295.1 uncultured Saprospiraceae bacterium
GTCGAAGGTGTTTCACCTCTCAACAGGACGCTATTAATTAGCAGGAATCGCATCTATCAAAATTCTGAGGGCATTGCTTAAGGATTCACTCCCTATCGGAGACCCCTTATAATGTCCCAGGCGTACAATGACTAAATCATGCGACGGAATGATAATCGTGAATTGACCTCCAGCACCTGCCATAAAAATTGATTCTTTAGGAATAGGGAATTGACCATTCCCATTTACCCAGAAAAAATTGCCACCATATATCGGTCTTTTATCTGCTAACCATGCAGGAGCTAAAGTCATCGAATGTTCTAGATATCCTTCAGGTAGTATCCGTTCATCATTCCAAAGACCATCTTGCAATACTAGATTTCCTAATCTTGCCCAATCTCGTGCTGTTCCAAACTCATATCCCTGGAGTAAAAAATTACCATAAGGATCAGTTTCCATTACCATATGCCGTACGCCAATTTTATCAAACAACTCTCTTTGCGGAAAACTATGATAATCTTGGCCTAGTTTTTCAACACCTAATCTTACTAGATAATTTGTCAGTACTGGATCAGAATTACGATATCTCCCAACAGTATTTGGTTCCCACTGTTGGCCCAGTGAAGCAGCATACGCAAAAGAATTGACACTTCCCGTATAGACGAATAAGTGATCAGGATAACCTACTGATTCATCAAAATCAGGATCTTGTGGTGCTCTAAAACGCAGTCCACTTGACATACGCATGATGTCCATAATCCTAATGTCTTGTCTTGGATCGCCTTCCGTTTGCCATTCAGGAATTGGTGCCTTTTGTTCGAGTGTGTATATACCTTTTTGACGCAGTACTCCCATCAACATAGCAGTCAAACTTTTGCCCATCGACCAACTTTCTAATCTGGTGTGCATGTCGATCTCATCTTTGTATCCTTCACCAATGATATGCCCCTTATGGGTAACAACAAATGCAGCAGTCAAGCCACCAGCAGGTGCAAAGGCGGCTTCCACAGCCTGCTTCACTTTTGCAGTATCTATGTGTTCTGAGAAATTAGAAGCAGGCAAAACATCTCCCATTGGCCATGGACTGAGTGATGCGTCTCCCAAGGACGATTCTATAGTTGACGGTGTAAAATATGGTTCTGTTTCACCTTCAGGTAAACATACACATCCCTGACTGCCTAAGTATTTTGCAACTCTAAGTGTTCCATCAGGAAGTATCACAGTGACAGTCTTATTATCAAGATCAAGTTCGCGCTTTGAGACAGTCAATCTTTCTTCATAAGGACTTGAAAAATACCCTATTGCTTCTGCAGCGAAATCAAAATCCAAACCTGTAATAAAAACAGCGGAACATAAAATCTTTGCAAATCCAGAAGCATGATGCGATGTTGCTCTACCCGGTGGAGGACTGTACGGCGTGTTGAGTTCTAGTTGCTTTGCTCGATTAAGCATAAACATTTTTTGTTGTTCTTCTTCTGTGAGTACATCGGTTGCTTGCACAACTTCGACAGCATTGTCTTGCGGTGCTGTTACTTTAGCACTTTGACACGACATACATATTGAAATTGAAACGAACGCAGCTAAGAGTCTGAATGACATATTGAAAGGAATTTAATCATAAAAAGATACGAAACAATATGAAAATGGAAATCAATCGTAAACCAATTACAAACAAGTGATTAAAATCACCTGGACTTAGTAGCTTCGGGTAGATCGTAAATTAATAATCTCGTATTAAGTCCAAGGTACTTCAGTGCCTTGCATTACAAACAAGTGGTTAAAACCACTTGGACTTAATAAGTCGATTTATGTCAGGCATTGACAATTTCAAATCACTCAACATTCAACACTAAGCATTAAACATTGTCGACCAAAGGAAGACCTACTCACAATGCCCCGGATACCGTGGACTAGGAATCACATCTCGGATATTACCCATACCAGAAATGAATTGTACGAGACGCTCAAACCCTAGACCATAACCAGCATGCTTGCAAGTTCCAAATCTTCGGGTGTCAAGAAACCATTCCATCTCTTCTTTCTC
>CAYNMW010000333.1:0-2015 GCA_964398295.1 uncultured Saprospiraceae bacterium
TCAAAAAATGCAAAATGAAAAAAATTCTAGTCTGTACAGGAGGTGGCGATTGCCCTGGTCTAAATGCGGTAATCCGTGGAGTCGTAAAAGCCGCGCAATCAGATGGAAATAAATATGAGGTATGGGGAAGCATTGAAGCATTCAATGGCATACTAAAAGACGAACCAGAAATTGTTCCATTGACCAATGCAGCAGTTCGCGGAATACATGTGACTGGAGGCACCATTATTAAAACAACGAATAGAGGAAATCCACTTAGCTTTCCTGTTCAGAGAGAAGATGGCAGCTGGAAAGAAATTGACCGGTCTACAGAATTGGCAGAAAAAATTAAAGCAGAAGGGTTTGATGCAGTAGTGAGTATAGGTGGTGACGGTAGTCAAAAGATATCCAAAGCACTGTTTGAAAAAGGAGTCAATATTGTCGGTGTACCTAAAACGATTGACAATGATTTATCCGCAACAGATTTGACATTTGGATTTACAACTGCTGTTCAGATCGCATCTGATTGCTTTGATAAACTAGTCACAACAGCATCTTCACATAGCCGAGTGATGATAATGGAAGTCATGGGTAGAGATGCAGGATGGATTGCATTGCATACCGCTATTTCTGGCGGAGCTGAGATCTGTCTGATTCCAGAAATACCATATAATTTGCAAACAATCATAGACATTATACAAAGTAGATATGAAAATGGTCGGGGCTTCGTGAATATCGTTATAGCAGAAGGAGCAAAGCCAAAAGACGGCACAGTTGTCGGCAAAGCTTCTGGAGAAGTAGGGGACAATCACATCAAACTTGGAGGTGTAGGCAATGCCCTTCGTGCACAATTAGATGCATGCAATTGTGTAGCTCAAGTTCGCACTACCACTCTTGGTCATATACAAAGAGGAGGGACTCCAATGGCTTTTGATCGCATCCTTGCCAGTGCAATGGGCGTAAAAGCATATGATCTAATCACGAATGGACAATTTGGTCAAATGGTCGCCTTACAAAACAATACCATCACATCAGTTTCCATAGCAGATGCAGTCAAAGAATACAATCACGTCAACCTCGATCACTATCTGTTAAAAACCGCACGAGCATTAGGCATCTCCTTCGGTAATGAATCCTGACTAAGCGAAGCGAATGTCAGAATCTTTTGAAGCTGAAGATGAAGTTGAGGTTGAGTTTTCCCCTTATTCCCCGTTTGAGTTTTGAAGATTGCTTGCACTTGCACTTGCACTTGCACTTCATTTCCCTAAACTTTTTTATCCTGATAATGTTAGAATCTTAATTCTACTTAACCAATAAAAAAATTAAAGCACATGGCTATTCGACTAGGAGATATTGCACCAGACTTTACTGCACAAACATCACAAGGAGAAATCAATTTTCATCAATGGCTAGGCGATGGCTGGGGATTGTTGTTTTCGCATCCTGCTGACTTTACGCCAGTTTGTACAACAGAGCTTGGACGGACTGCAGCACTAAAAGGTGAATTCCAAAAAAGAGGAGTTAAACCAATTGCTGTAAGTGTAGATCCACTAGGTTCTCACAATGATTGGATTAAAGACATTAACGAAACACAAAACGTAGAAGTCAATTTTCCATTGGTTGCAGATCCAGATAGAACTGTTGCAGAATTATATGATATGATTCACCCAAATGCCACAGAGAAAGTAACTGTAAGAACTGTCTTTGTAATTGATCCAAATAAAAAGGTAAGACTGACCTTAACCTATCCACCAGCAACTGGTCGTAATTTTATGGAGATTCTGCGCGTAATAGATAGCTTGCAGTTGACGGATAATCACTCTGTTGCAACACCTGCAGATTGGAAGCAAGGTGAAGATGTGATTGTCTCACCAAAAATTGCGACTGAAGATATTCCAGCTAGATTTCCAAAAGGCCATGAAGTCATAAAACCTTATTTGCGTACGACACCACAGCCGAATATCGACTAAGCTTGTAGGTATTAGAGGCAAGTACTTTAGTGGTCTTAGCGAATAGTTGAACCTCAGTCCCGATAT
>CAYNMW010000334.1:0-1989 GCA_964398295.1 uncultured Saprospiraceae bacterium
GTGGCATGCCAAAAACGAGTATCTTATGGGTCTTCTCACTGAAGACAGTAACGATACTTGTCCAAACCCGCGGGTTGGGAAAAAATTTTGGCGATATACAAAATCATTGAAAACCAACAGTAGCGGTGTTGCAACACTAATAGTAAATGGTAACGAATCCTCTGATGGTAGAGGCAAGGCAGAGGCATTAAGCCGTCAATATAGTAGCGTTTTCACTGACGAGGATTTGTCAAGCCTTCCTGAAATGGAAGGTAAATCATACCCAACAATTAAAGGCATAAAGATAGATAAAGATGGGGTCAGAGAGCTTCTTCAGGACATTAATACTCAGAAGGCATGCGGTCCTGATGGCATTCCTTCACATATGCTGAAGCTGTTAAGTGAAGAACTAGCACCCGTCATTACACATATCTTCACGCAATCACTTAATACCGGTTCACTTCCGGAAGATTGGCTGACAGCAAATATCACAGCCATATTCAAAAAAGGAAACAAATGCGATCCAGCCAATTATAGACCGGTTTCACTTACTTCTGTCACATGTAAATTACTTGAACACATATTATTCCGTCACATAATGCATCATCTTGAGGAGAACAATATTCTTTCATCTTTTCAACATGGATTCCGTTCCCAACACTCTTGTGAATCTCAACTCATAATCACTGTAGAAGACCTGGCAAGAAATTTAAGCAAGAAACTTCAAACTGACACACTCATACTCGACTTTCAGAAAGCTTTCGACACTGTCCCCCACCAGCGACTAATTAAGAAACTAGATTTCTACGGTATAAGAGGGCCAATATTAAACTGGATTAGCACCTGGTTAACATCTAGAGCGCAAAGGGTAGTCGTTGAAGGGCAGACATCTGACCCTACTTACGTCAAGTCAGGCGTCCCACAGGGGACAGTGTTAGGTCCACTCATGTTTTTGATTTATATTAATGACATTGCCGACAAGTTACATGATGGAACACAAATACGATTATTTGCAGATGATTGCCTTCTCTACCGAGTCATTGAGTCGCGAGCGGATGCGGAAATTCTTCAATCTGACCTCAGTACCTTGGTGGAGTGGTCAAACAAATGGCAAATGTCATTCAACACAAAGAAATGCAAAACTCTGAGAATCACAACGAAAATGAAACCCATATTGCACAATTACAAAATGGCTACAGACGAGCTAGAAGCCGTCCCTCATCACCCATACCTTGGCGTTGAACTTTCACATAATCTTAACTGGTCAAATCACATCGACAATATCACTGCAAAGGCAAATCGAGCATTGTGGTTCCTCCGACGAAATCTACGGAGGTGTCCGGCAGCAGTAAAGCAACAAATGTATTTTGCGCTGGTAAGACCCTTGCTAGAATATGCGAGCTCCGTTTGGGACCCTCATACGACATCTGACATTGAGAAAATAGAACAGGTACAACGTAGAGCCGCGCGATTTGTCACCAAAAATTACAAAAATGCTCCCGGTACACTAACAAAGATTTTCAAGCAACTCAAATGGCCCACCTTACAGCAAAGACGATTAGAACAACGTCTATCAATCATGTTCAAGATACAGAACAAACTCATCGCAATACCCATACCGGCCTATATTGAAAGACAGCAAGCAAAACAGACCCGCCAATACCATCCGGCAAAATTTCGTGTCATGGATCCCAAAGCAATTGTTTATAAACACAGCTTCTACCCGCGTACTATCATAGACTGGAACTCTTTACCAACACAACTTCTCAATATCAAGGACATAGACAGCTTCAAAACATCCATTGTAGATTTAAGACAGTAATTTAAAATGTAGCATGTAGAGTAAGAATTGTTTTTTCAACCTTTGCCATCTAAACGCGATATTGCTTCGGCAACTTTGTTTAGTATATTTGTAGATGTACTAGATGTAGATGTTTCCTTTGATAACGATTCTGCCAGAATCGAAAAATCAGGCATTAAAAAGCTTTCATTAACTACACAGGCTATTTT
>CAYNMW010000335.1:0-1932 GCA_964398295.1 uncultured Saprospiraceae bacterium
CACTTCTATTTCCCATACCTACTCTTCAGCAGATAAATATACTGTTATGATCATAGGTGATTTCCCAGGGATACAAGCCAATCTGCCATTTAGGAATGCGGAGAAGTTACTTACTATAAATCAATGGGGCAATATCAAGTGGACCACTATGCAGTCTGCCTTTTCAGGTGCGACATTCATGGAGCTAACGGCTACTGATGCCCCTGATTTAACATTAGTGACAAGTACAGCTGCCATGTTTCTCAATTGCTCTAATATAAATGCTAACCTTGATCATTGGGACGTACAATACATCGAGGATATGTCATCAATGTTTCATTCTGCAAGTACATTTAATGGCTCTATTTCATCCTGGAGTACGAGTAATGTGACATATATGCAGAATATGTTCAAACGTGCATTTAAATTCAATCAACCCATTGGAAAGTGGAATACTAAAAACACTACTGATATGAGATCTATGTTCAGCAATGCTTCAGAATTCAATCAGATTATTGGATGTTGGGATACAGGAAAAGTTGAAGATATGAGTTTTATGTTTAGTCGCGCATCCAACTTCAATCAATATATCGGTGATTGGAATACTAGCAATGTCACCGACATGAATGCTATGTTGCAAGGTGCAGAAAAGTTTAATCAAAAAATCGGAAACTGGAATACAGGCAAAGTGACCGATATGAGTTTTATGCTTAGTCTCGCATCCAGCTTCAATCAGCCACTTATAGATTGGAATACTAGTAGCGTGACCGATATGAGTTTTATGTTTCAAGGTGCTACAAAGTTTAATCAAAAAATCGGAGATTGGATAACGGGTAACGTCATAGATATGTCTGGGATGTTTAGCAACGCAAGAAAATTCAACCAACCCTTGGCAGGATGGAATACAGCTAAGGTAGAAGATATGGAAATCATGTTCGCAAGGGCCTATATGTTTAACCAAGTTATTGAAGATTGGGATACTGGCAGCTTGACAAGTATGAGATTCATGTTCGCTTCTGCGGAAAGTTTCAATCAATATATCGGTGATTGGAATATCAAAAATGTGGTGGACATGCTAGGTGTACTTGACCACTCAAACTTGTCAGTAAGCACCTATGATGCCACTCTTCAAGGCTGGGCAAGTCAAAATCTCCCAAATATAAATACGCTTGGTGTAAGTGGTCTTGCGTATTGTTCAGGTGAGTCTGCACGCGAAGCACTTATAGATAATGGGTGGACCGTTGTCGGTGACCATCTCAACTGTGGAGGGACAGGATCATGCACAAGCACTCAACCTATAAGTCTTATTCTACCTGGGACATGGCAGGATGCTAACAAATGGTCACAAGGTGATGTCCCTAGCGTTTGTGATGAGGTTCGTGTTCCTGGATTTTTCTCAATCACAGTAGGAAGTAATGCAGAGTGCTTCTCTTTAAAAGTTGAAGACCAAGGCACTTTCGAGGTAAGTGCTGGCTCTGTACTTGAAGTTTGGTTGGGCAATCATTAGAAAATTCGATTATTGCCTTAATCGAGTCAGCTTGACACCTCAGGCGTAATTAGTAGATAAAATCAATACTTGATTCCTACCTAAGGCAGACAAGCTTTCTCTTGCAAAGTGAAGGACAGTTGCTTGTGCTGAAAAGCAGAAATCAGAGAAGAGAGAGTCAAGAGCTGATACCAATCATTAATATATGGTTGTTCATCGATCTTATGGGATCATTTTAATGAGATGTTCCTGTTCATACTATCCTCGCAGATAGAGAATTGCCAGATATTTCTAATTGGTTGGGCTTGGTCTCTATATCGATGCTCACATGGATACTAATTACAGTTTTAGAAAAAAGCAAAAAATTCAATTCTATTAGTGTTTACAATTCCAATGACATATTGTTAGACTTCATCCTATGGCTTGTTTTGGATTTTTGAATTGAGTGTAGTGGATATTTAGGTATT
>CAYNMW010000336.1:0-1871 GCA_964398295.1 uncultured Saprospiraceae bacterium
CATCTGCCATTTCATGATTTGGATACTTAGTGATGAATTCATTGTACATCTTTCTGGCGCCTTCTTTATCATCTACATTGTTTTCCAGAATAAACCCTTTTAAGAAATAGACAGTTGGTGTCTTTTCATAATCTGGATAAGACTCCAAAATCCAATCATAGATACCCAGTGCCTTTGGCAATGTGCGGATACTTCTTGCTATTTCACCTGCACGATAGAGGTAGTCAGGTGATTTGGGGTTGCAAGGATCACTTAATGCCTGTGCTTCGGCAACATCTACAAATTGCAATGCAGCCGTTCTATTCAGACCAAATTGATCTGGATTTCTAAACACCTGTTCAAAAATGGTGTCTATATATCTGGTAGGAGATTGACTTAAATCTGTAAGTAGATTTTCTAAAGTTTCATCTTGTGCTGCAGACGGATGTTTTTCTTTTAAGTTCGAATAAATCACAGATGCCGCATGAGGTTTATTTAAAGAACGCATACTTTTGGCTAAGGTCAATATTGTTGATGGGTCTGACTTACAATCTGATTGGGTAGTTTTGATAAGAGGCGTTAGATAGCCGACTGCTTTACCATGCTGGCTTTGACCTATGGCGAATTGACTTGCTTGTTCAAGAATTGGTTTGATTGTTCGCTTGTCGTCCTTATTCGCTACCAGAAAGTCATTGACAGCAGTAAAGTAGGCATCGTAATTATCTTTGCCAGGATTGCTTATTGCAGTATCCATTAGTGTACCTAACTTTGCCACAATAGGGTCTTCATTTGTACCGCAGGCTGAGGTAATAACAATCAATAAACTTAGAATCAGTAGTAGTCGCATGTTGGTGTCCATATGGTAATAAATCCTAAAGTTACGAATTAACAAAACACATTATATATTAATGTGTTATGATTTACATGGGCAAGACGAATTTCTTTTGGTTCAGACGCGATCTGAGGTTGGCTGATAATGCTGGTTTGTACCAGGCTTTGAAGGGAGAATTGCCAGTCCAGTGTGTATTTATTTTTGATAAAATGATACTAGACGAACTCGAAGACAAAGCAGATGCTAGGGTTACGTTTATATACGATTGCTTGAAAAAGCTTGATGATCAGTTGAAGGTACATGGTGGAAGATTACATGTATATCATGGCAAACCAATAAAGATTTGGAAGGAGTTGATTGAGTCTTCTTCATGTCAGACGGTTTATACAAATAGAGATTACGAACCTTACGCATTAGACAGAGATAAAAAAGTAGAAGCTGTACTCAAGAAGAAAGCTGTCGATTTTAAAACTTACAAGGATCATGTCATTTTTGAATCTCATGAAGTATTGAAGGCTGATGGCGATCCGTATACCGTTTTTACGCCATATAAAAGAAGATGGCTAGAACGCGTTGAAAGTAAAGTGAAATCAGGTCTAAGTGAATACTATAAATCGCATCCAAGTCATTCCCTTTTGTCCAACATCAAACAAGTGAAAAAGAAGAATTGGAAGAGCTTAAAAGACATCGGTTTTGAACGATCAACAATAGAAATGCCTTCTCAGAAAGTGTCACAGAAGATCATCAAATTATATGATAAGCAGCGCAACTATCCAGGAATAGAAGGTACCAGCAAATTGGGTGTCCATTTCAGATTTGGAACAATCAGCATCAGAGAGAAAGCCAGAAAGGCAGCCAAATTGAACCAAACCTACCTGAGTGAGTTGATCTGGCGAGATTTCTATTCACAGATTCTACATCACTTCCCTCATGTCGTTACAGAAGCATTCCGAGCCAAGTATGACCGCTTGGAGTTTCGAAACAACAAAAAGGAATACAAGGCATGGTGCAATGGAAAAACAGGTTATCCGATAGTAGATGCTGGTATGCGTGAACTAAA
>CAYNMW010000337.1:0-1786 GCA_964398295.1 uncultured Saprospiraceae bacterium
TAGAAATGTGAGTGTAATATGATGTATTCAGAGATAAGAAAAGCTAAGCAAAGGATGGGAATCTCAAGATCAATCACTTAACACTCGAGATTTACTGAGACGGCGATAATCTAATTGCAAGGCGCAATACGACCATGAAATATAGATCCAGGTGATACTTCAAATCCTGCATCTAACTTCACTTGTGAGCCTGCTCGAAATTCTACATCATTGTTCTGGACTTGACCTTCAGAGTTGATCGTATGGTCTGCTTTATAAGTGCCATTGACAATACCAGATCCATGGACATTTAATTCGAATGGGCAGCAATTCCCAAAAATGTCATTGAAGCCTTCATCAATTTGACCATCGCAATCATTATCAACACCATCACATATTTCGATTGCACCAGGGAATTGCGTTGCATTATTGTCATTACAGTCAACATCAATTGCAAAGCCATCGCCGTCATTGTCACAATTGAGGATTATAGAATTGGAGAGATACGAAACATCACAAAAATCATCAACAAATAACAGATTTGTTTCGATCCGATCGCAATCCTGAAATTGAAAGTCACGCTGAATTTTCAAGAACATAAATTCATCCAAATAATCAAATCTTGAATTGTCGCCAAATTCAAATAGAAATCGTGCGGGATCACCGTAAATATCATCAATGGCATAGTTATTTGAATTTATATAACTTAGTCGAGGATTTAAATGACTATAAATTGAAAAGTCTACGAAACGATACCAAATCTTGATCGTATTTCCATCTAATTCTGTATGTGAAAACTCAATTTCTGGGGCTCGATCTAATGCATAACATCCCGCACAAGTATTAGAAGGATCATTCACAGTAACTATACTCGTACACTCTGAAATATTTCCTGCACCATCTGCAACTTGTAAGGTTACTATATTTTGACCAATATCAGAACAATCAAATGTAGATTCACTTAATGTAAAAGATACTATTTGGCAATCATCTGATGATCCATTGTCAATGTCAGTAAAGTCAATATCAACAGGCCGAATACCAAGATTAATTTCAATATCCTGGCATCGTGCCGATGGCGGAGTTGTGTCTGTACAAGATGAGCAATTATGTGTATACGTGCTTGCAATGAAATCTGTTCCAAATGTGCAATCAATAATACGAGGTGTGTATGTTTTACCAAGAGTTAAAGTGGCTATTTCAGAATATATGGTGTCTCCAGGCTGTCCTGAAGGTATTAGATTAGTTGATCCGACACCTGAAAAGGTCAGATGTGACAAAGAAGTAAAAGGCAATAGTTGTGATGTAAGAATAACATCATATTTAAGATCACCATTTGGTTGGCATTCATATCTTAGATCAAAGGTTGGTTGTGGGTGTACTGTAACGGAGTGCGTAGAGAGAGGAGTTCCATTTACAGCAACGCACTCGTTGTTGTCATGAGAAACTGATTCAACATTAAAGACATAGTTTCCTGGGTTTTCAAAATCATAGCTAAAATCAGAAGCATACACCTCTTCACAGCAAAATGAAAAGAATGAAAATATATGCTGATTTTCGAAAATTACACCGTTTATTTGAAAGTCATATATTCCCTGAGAACGGTCCGTATAAAACCCTACTCCTAATGGGGCATTTAAATCGCCAGAATAAACATCTGTTATATCAAAAGCTTGACATTGATCTAAAGGGGCAATAAAATCAAAATCGCAATCGGGCTGGGCTGATAAGTTGAGGGATATTGACAAAAAGATAATAAGTGTTGCTACTCTAAACATAAGGTGTCCTATTTATCATGTTAAAGATG
>CAYNMW010000338.1:0-1673 GCA_964398295.1 uncultured Saprospiraceae bacterium
CATACGTCTTAATCCTGATCGAATGTAATGAACGTCAGGACTTTTATGTCTTTTATGGTAACCCTCTTATAAAGAGATTCTACTATTTTTATGTCAAAATACGACCTTAACGACCCAACAGATCTCGATATAATGAGAGGTCAATTCAATATGTATTCTGCCGATGATTGGCAAGAATACATTGATGAAGCAGAAGAGAGAAACATAGGTTACAAAAACATCAACATTTTAAAAACTGCTCAACGAAAAGCTGGTATTGCAAAGTTTTTAAGCCCTAAAGTTATTCATTGGGTATTATCTCTTGTCGAGAAATTAGATTATGATGAGGAAGAAGAGTAGTGATTGTAAATAAGAATGCATTCACCCACCTGACCTCCTCCGATGAGTCTGATACGATCTTGATACTATCTGGAGAGTCGTCAGACCTCCAGGGAGGCATTTACAAGTTTAGCCCGAAGACATGTCTCTCTTGAGGAAGATTTAGAGGGTGATAATCGGAATGATTCAATCATCATTGATTGAATTGGCTAGCAAATCTTAAATTGCACTAATGGATTACACAACAATTAAAACAGAAACAACCGATTACATTCAAACAATCACCTTAAACAGACCGGATAGTCTCAATGCATTTACTGTGGAGATGGCAAATGAATTGATAGATGTATTTGAGAAATCTAGTGAGGATGATGCTATTAGGGTAATTATTGTAACAGGTGAAGGACGTGCCTTTTGTGCTGGAATGGATTTGTCCATTGCTGGAAATGTATTTGGTCTGGATGAGCGTTTACAACCGACTCTAGAAGACATGCATGCTAAGCTCAATGACCCAGAAATTGTGTCTGGTGTTAGAGATACTGGAGGACGTGTAACATTGGCAATTTATAATTGTAAAAAACCAGTTATTGCTGCAATCAATGGAGCTGCCGTAGGAATTGGTGCTACAATGACTTGTGCAATGGATATCCGACTCGCATCTGAGTATGCCAAAGTTGGGTTTGTTTTCAATAAAATTGGAATCACTCCTGAAGCTGCTTCAACATGGTTCTTACCGAGAATAGTTGGTGTGTCGACTGCTTTGGAATGGTGTTATACAGGAGAGATAATGAAACCAGATACATTGTTATCAGCAGGATATATAAAGGCAGTTCATCCTGCTACTGAATTATTAGAGCAAGCAAAAGTGATTGCACGTAAAATTGTTAAACATAGTCCTGTGGCAATTGCTCTTACACGTCAAATGATGTATCGAAATTCTGCGCAAGACCATCCGTTGGAAGCACACAAAGTCGATTCATTGGCGATTTATTATCAAAGCCTTGAAGACGGTAAAGAAGGTGTCGCTTCATTCTTAGAAAAGAGAGATCCTGTATTTAAACAGAAAGCGTCTAATATGCCAAAGTTTTATCCTTGGTGGAAGGAGAAGTAATGATCAAGTGCAAGTTCAAGTTTCAAGTGCAAGTTCAACAACCAAGTGAATAGGTGTCTTCCCGAGCCCTCAATAGTGTTTTGCTGTTTAAAATTAAAGAAATGACAAAGGGATTTCTGACCATTCGATAATTCTCGTTTCTTTTGATATAGTGTCATCTTGAGCGCAGCCATAGGCGGAGTCGAAGGATGAGATTGTTTTTAAGGTTTATGCATTTCGACCTTGCGGAGAAATCTAAAATACT
>CAYNMW010000339.1:0-1530 GCA_964398295.1 uncultured Saprospiraceae bacterium
TACTCGGTATCCTATTAATTGCAATCGTACTTCTTGTGCTGTTCTCACCAAAGATCCTCAAGGCAATGGGCTTGCATCCTGACTTTGACGATGGCAATCAATACAACTTAAAAGGCAAGCGAGCTTTAGTGGTAACAACAAGCCATGGCGTTCTGAATAAACCTGGAGAAACGACCGGAAAGCCAACAGGTGTTTTTGGTTCAGAAATGACGGTTCCCTACTATGAATTCTTAGATGCCAATATGGAAGTAGATCTAGCAAGTATCAAAGGAGGAGAAATTCCAATTGATCCACAGTCTTTTTATTACATGATTAAAGATGATGCTGACAAGAGATATTTGAAGGATGAAGTATTCCAACAAAAAGTAAAAACATCTTTGCTAATTGATGATGTTGATTTCACAAAATACGATGTTGTGTTTTTTGCTGGAGGTTGGGGAGCAGCCTATGATATGGGACAATCAGAAGTATTGGCAAAAAAAGTAAGCGAAGCCTATTATGCAGAAACGCCAATACTAGGAAGTGTATGTCATGGCTCATTGGCGTTTATACAAGCAAGAGACACCACAGGCAATTTATTGATTAAGGGAAGAACGATGACTGGCGTAACACAGGCGCAACTTGATCAATTAAACATTGAGTACACACCCCTTCATCCTGAAGGAGAGCTGAAGAAGGCTGGTGCCAATTATAAAGCCAACACTCATTCAATCAGCGACATGTTAGCAACAATAACTGTAGTCGATCATGAAGAACGATTTGTCACAGGACAAAATCAAAATTCAGGACATGAAACTGCCCAAAAGATTATGGAAATAATATCTAAAAGATAATTCCCAATGAAGTTTCGAACTACCATGTTTTTACTCTTGACGATGCTAAGTACACAGGCTTGGTCACAAGAAGCAACTAATCCAAATATTGTCCTCATTCTTGTAGATGATTCTGGCTTGATGGATTTTGGAAGTTTTGGAGGCGAAGCGAGCACACCACATATTGACCAACTTGCACAGCAAGGAATGATGTTTACCAATTTCCATACTTCACCGGTTTGTTCTCCATCCAGAGCGATGTTAGTAACAGGTACGGATAGCCATTTGACAGGTGTAGCCAATTTACCTGAAATGTTACCAAGCGGTTATGAAAATGAACCTGGTTATGGAGGCGTATTAAATAATCGGGTGCAAACTGTTGCTACTCGTTTAAAGGAAATTGGCTACAATACTTATGTTACGGGTAAATGGCATTTAGGACATGATGAAAACACCTTGCCATCAGCAAGGGGGTTTGATCGGTCCTTTATCTTGGGTGCATCTGGCGCGAGCAACTATGAAGCCAAAGGATATCTGCCCATGAAACCTACGGCACAATGGTATGCTGATGGAAAAAAAACCGATTTACCAGATGATTTTTATTCTTCAAAAGATTATATCAATCAGACGATTGGTTTTCATGAATCAGAACAAAATAGTGAAGCTCCTTTTTTCTCTTACATTGCTTTTCAAGCGATACATGCACCCATTCAAGCAC
>CAYNMW010000340.1:0-1521 GCA_964398295.1 uncultured Saprospiraceae bacterium
ACAATAGCATTCTGTTGCTTTTCTTTTGCGACACAAACAAGGGTTTGTGCATCAAGCCATCTGACATACGTCAATTGATACAATTGTTTGTTGCGAATTGTTTGCAAAATCGTACCGTCATCTGCGTCTAGAACAATAATCTCTGGAGTCAATTCTTTATTGGTTCTGATCGCAACAATTTTTGTTGCATCTGCATTTAGAGAAGCAGAATAATCATAATTGTTTTTTGTCAGTCTCTTTTTCTTGCCAGTGCTGCGATCGTAAACTACAATTTCGGAAAATCGTTTGAATCGTCGTCTTATATCCCAACCCAATTCTGCCCAGACAATTTTTTGATTACTGATTGACAATTGATCAAGTGGGCCATCAAGTAAAAAGCCAGTTTTACATATCTGCCTTCGTTCTCCAAGTTTCGTCAATTCGTGCAAACTAACTATTCGGTCATATCCTGATTCCAAATAGATGAGATTTCCAGAGTTGTCAAAATGTGGTGCAGACTGATGAAGGACTGTGTTATGTTTATCATCTGAAAACACCAATGTTGCTTCATGAAGATTTGCTGCCTTTTTTTGTTGGCTCCATTGCTCTTCGAGTTCATCCATGGTCTTACTGTACAATTCCTTTAATGGATAACCTGCTCTCTTTTTGAAACTGCGATTGAATGGGTGAAATACACCTTTATATCGCACAGCATCAGCAGTGACATTTTTCCACAATTGAGGACCAAGTTCATTTCGACCATAAGTCAACATATGATAACCGAGACTATACCAATCCGGTACAAAATCTTTCATTGATCTAGCACCTGCTTTTTCGTAGGAATATCTTCTGCCATCTTTGAGTAGTGATTTGTACTCCATTGTAAATTCTGGAATACGACCTCGACCACTTTTCGTAAATGCTGTTTCTACTATGACTGCATCACCTTCAAAATACCATCTCGGAATAGCAAGACCTAACATCCCACCCCATGCCCATTCACCGAGTACTTTTCCGACTAGACCTGTTATACCTTGTCTAGATTGATTGAATTGTTTGATGTGTTGGTATTCGTGTATGGTGAGATGATCGAGCCAGTCTGTAGTACCATCTAAATGTGGTGCTCTTGCAAAAAATTCTGAACGAAAAGGTGCGACTGTAACAAAACCATTTGCTAAAGCAGTTTCTGGATGTAAAATGATGGGAGCCTTTCTGTGTGCGTTCCCAATAGAATTAGTCTCTAAATCCCATAGATGATGAACGAGATTGACAATTCGGTTTCCTTGTTTGTCTAAACCTTCAGGGTAAATCAACTTGACTTTATCCGTTTCAATTTGCTTCCATTTAAGGCCAATGGCATTATTCCCAAGAGGATTAGATGGTACCTGGCCAATCAATATGAAAGGAGAAGCCAAAAGACAGCTGATTACTACTAAACATTTTAGGATGTTCAACATAATTGATTGATAACTTCCCTACTTTAAAAGATTATTATAGTTGAGAAATCAAGAAATAAAACCAATACAATAACGCCTAATCGAA